>JAZNGE010000009.1:0-153313 GCA_045576315.1 Eubacteriales bacterium
CGTTGAATATACAAATATACATTAATTTTATCATACAACCGAAAAAAAGCAAGTGAAAAACAAAAATGTTTACACTTTATCCACTAATAATGTCAAAAGTTTTGTATAATAGAAGTGTAAAATATTTGTTAGGAGGGACAATATGGCAGTTTTAACGTTTAAAAGCTCGGAATATAACACCTTCCCTCCCGTGCTTAAGGAGTATGCCTCTTATACCGCCATGATCAAGGGCAACAGCGAGAAGACCGTGTGCGAATACCTTATGGATCTGCGCACGTTTTTCAGATTTTATTTGATGCGCGAGAGCGGAAATCAGTATACCCCCGATGAATTCGAAAAGATCGATATATTAGGGATTTCCGAAAGCGACATTCGCGCTGTCAGCTCTACCCTGATCATTGAATTCCTGATGTACACCGGTTTTCAGCGAAATAATAACACAGCTACCAGAATGCGCAAGCTTTGCGCCCTTAAATCCTTTTATAAATACGCATATTCGCGCAAGCATATAGTTGATTCCAATCCCACAGTAGATATCGACGCTCCGAAGAAAAGCAAGACTCTGCCAAAGTACATGACCGTAGAGGAGTCCGTTCATTTTCTTGAAACCGTGCGCTCCGATATCACATCTAAAACAATGGTGCGCGATTTCGCGATCGTTTCCCTGTTTTTGAACACCGGAATGCGACTTTCCGAGCTTGTCGGACTTAACTTGAACAGCTTTGATTCCGACGTTACCCGCGTTGTAGTTCACGGTAAGGGCGACAAGGAGAGAGTCATATACCTCAATTCCGCTGCCAGACGTGCCGTTATCGACTACTTAAAGGTTCGTCTTGATCCAAAGCATATCGTAACCTCTGACAAGGCATTCTTTTTAAGCAAAAGACAGCAGCGCATTTCCAATAAAACTGTACAGTGGATGGTGAATAAGTATTTGGACCTTGCCGGTCTTGGCGGTCGCGGCCTTTCTGTACATAAGCTTCGTCACACCGCCGCAACGCTGATGTATCAGTCCGGAAAGGTTGATATAAGAGTCCTCAAGGATATACTCGGACACGAGCAGCTGAACACCACTCAAATATATACTCACGTCGTTGACAGAAATATGGAAGAAGCGATGACGAACAATCCGCTTTCCGATATAAAAATCACGGCAAAGCTGCCGTATGTTGACGAAGAATAACGGAGGCAAAATGCTTTTAGGTGAAAAAATCAAAGCAGCAAGGCAGGCAAAGGGTATAACCCAATCGCAGCTTGCGGCCGACAAATTGACCAGAAATATGATAAGCCGTATCGAAACCGGCACGGCTAATCCATCGCTTGACACCATCAAATATATTGCCAAGAGTCTTTCCCTTCCCGTTTCCTATCTTTTGTCCGAGGATGACGATCTGCTCTTTTACGAGAAAAAAGAAAAAATATCGGTTATTTATTCTGCGTACGCATCCAAGGATTATACGTACTGTATAGAAAAGATAGATTCGCTTTCCGGCATCGATGACGAGCTGGCATATATTCTTACCTCATCGTTGTTTGAAAGAGGTCGGCAAAACGTGATTCGCGGCGCACTTCGCTCTGCTGTGTCCGACTTTGAGCGAGCAGAAAAAACGGCAAACCTCACGGTTTTGAACACCGTACATATTACGTCCGTTATGAAAATATATAAATCGATAGCTTCCAATATTCAAGCACCGCTGCTTGAATTTGACGAGACGAAATATATAGACGGTCTGTACGGTACGTTTGATTACGATATGTACAAATATCTTGTACAGGATTACGACTACGAATTCAGGGACGAAAGCATCAGATCGCACGCGATTGCGAAGAAGCTTATACGCGAAAGACGTTACTCTGATGCGGTCGTAAAGCTTATAGAAGCGAGCGAGAAGGCCGCTCGTATGGGATATAATTCGTTCGTGATTTTCGGCATTTATACCGACCTTGAGCAATGCTATAAGCAGCTTTTTGATTTTGAAAATGCCTATCGCTACGCAACTAAGAGAATGTCAATGCTGGAAGGCTTTAAAACTTAAAACAATGTAAAAAAACGCGGCAGAATTACTGCCGCATTTTTATATTATACAAATTACATCAACAATGATGCCGCGCCGAGAGTGCCTGCGGTGTTCTCGAGGGAGGCTATAACGACCTTTACCTCGGGGCCAGATTCACCGGCATACGTTTCCTTGTTTACGATTTCCTGAAGTGGCTTGATAAGCGCATCGCCCTGCGCGCATACACCGCCACCGAGAATGACTACCTCGGGTCTGAAAATGTTGCCGAAGTTTGAAATTCCCGTTGCGAGTGCGTGGATGTAATTATCAACCACCTCTTTTGCGTACACGTCACAGTCCTTGTAATCGAACGGAGTTTTTCCCGTCACCGCATCGAGCGAGCCAATCTCCCACATCTTGCTATCAGGGTGTGCCTGCATTGCGCGCTTTGTGTCGCGTATAAGTGCCGTTGCGGATGAATACGCCTCAAGGCAACCGCGTCTGCCGCAGGTGCACTGCTCTCCCCCTCTGGCTATTACTGTGTGACCAAGCTCCGCTCCGAGTGAGCGATTACCCTCTATGAGCTGACCGTTTGCAACGATACCGCCGCCAACGCCCGTGCCAAGAGTCAGCATAATTGCATGACGTCTGTTTTTCGCCGCACCGAATTTTACTTCACCAAGAGTTGCAACGTTTGCATCGTTTGCAATCTTAACCTTAAGTCCGGTAAGATCGGATACCGCCTTCGAGATATTGAAGTTGTGCCAATTAAGATTGTTCGAGAAGAGGACGATTCCGTTTTCACTGTCTATTCCGCCGGGAACACCTATTCCTATACCTACGAGGTCGTCCTTTGAGAGTCCGGATTTCTCTATAAGCGTGTTTGCAAGTGCCGCAATGTTTGCCGCAACTACATCCTGGCCGCCTTCTGCGCCGGTGGGAACCTTATCGGAGCATATAACGTTGCCGAGATCGTCAACGATTCCGCCCTTTATAAATGTTCCTCCAAGGTCGATTCCTACGTAGTACTTTCTGATTTCTGTCATTATTATAGTCATCCTTCCATTAAGATCAATAGTGCCATCGTGAGCTGTAATAAGTCTTGTATCCCCTCGCTTGATGGATTCATCATCGAGTGTTCCCTCGCCCGCAACGCAGGTAAACGCCTTGAAACTGGACTTGTCCATATCAACCGTTTTAACACCGTCAACGCTCACCTTTGTTACGGTAAAGTACTTGCTGATGCCAAGATACTCTCCGTATTTGTTAGGAATTCCAAGCGGTGCCGCGGTGTACGCGGAGAGATTTGTTACCAGCTTTGCCTTTTCAACGTGTAACTCGCGCTCCTTGCCGTTTTTATCCTTGCGGCCGTAGTCGTACACACGGTATGTGAGATTGGAGTTCTGCTGTATTTCGCATATAAGGCAACCCGCACCTATGGCGTGTATCGTGCCAGACGGAATAAAGTAGCATTCCCCTGCCTTTACCTCATAGAAATTAAGCAGATCCGTGAGTGTGTTGGTCTTGATAGCCTCTTCGAATTCTTCCGGAGTTGTATCCTTCTTAAATCCGAGATATATTCCCGCTCCCTCGTCTGCTTCAACTATATACCACATCTCCGTCTTGCCGAAGCTGTTTTCGTTTTTGAGCGCGTACGCATCGGATGGGTGAACCTGTACGGAAAGATCCTGGCGTGCATCTATCAGCTTTACAAGTGTGGGAAAGAAAGAAAAATCCGCACAGTTGGTGCCTATCTCTTCGTCGGTGAGAGCTTCTGTAATAAGAGAACCGTCCTCAAGACGTGACGGCCCGTCCTTGTGGTATGAAAGCTCCCAGGTTTCAGCAACTATTTCCCCGGTGCTGATCTTGCCGTATTTTTCTTTCAGCTTTGTACCGCCCCAAATGTTGTCCTTACATTCGGGTATCAGCTTTAAATTCTTCATTTTTTACTTCCTTACGTGGAGTTTAATTAACAAGTTCCTATCAATTTTATCATATACGCGCGCGCATTTCAAGTATTTTATAAATATAAATATATTTTTTAAAAAACTATTGACAAACCATGAAAAACGTGATATAATTACTGTACCTCTGTCGGAGGGCTTTTTTTGTGTGCTCATTTCTGGGACGAGCGCACTATCCCTCGCGGGCATTGAGGGAGGTATTTTTTACGGGTTTTACCCGAATTTCTATTAGGAGGTGCCGATATGAGAGTCAAAATTACTTTGGCATGTACTGAATGCAAGCAGAGAAATTATGACACAAAGAAAAACAAGAAAAACGATCCGGACAGACTTGAGATGAATAAGTTCTGCCGTTTCTGCCGCAAACACACTTTGCACAAAGAAACTAAATAATTTTACCGAGAGGATAATTTAAAATGGCAGAAGAAAAGAAGGTAAAAGAAAACGGCGAAAAGAAGCCCAATATCTTCGTACGCGCTGGTAAGAAGATAGCTAAGTTCTTTAAGGACGTCGTAGGTGAAATGAAGAAAGTAACCTGGACCTCTAAGGATGAGCTTTTTAAGAGCACTAAGGTCGTTCTTGTAACTGTTGTTGCAGTTGCGATCATCATTGCCGTTATTGATACCCTGTGCTCTTTGGGTATTAACACTATCGCCGGATTGATAGGCTAAGAGGCTTTGTAGGTATGAGTAACATTAACGAGAAGAACCTCGGTCCCAGATGGTATGTTGCACACACATACACAGGCTATGAAAACAAGGTAAAGGTCAGTATCGAGAAGATAGTTGAAAACCGCGGACTGCAGCATCTTATATACGATGTTCAGATCCCTACCGAGATCTCCGTTGTCACTAACGACAAGGGTGAAACCAAAGAGGTTGAAACTAAGCTCCTTCCCGGCTATGTCCTTGTAAAAATGACGATGACAGACGAGAGCTGGCACGTTGTTCGTAACATCACAGGTGTTACAGGTTTTGTAGGCCCCGGATCTGAGCCTACTCCCCTTTCACAGGAAGAGCTTGAGGTATTTAACGTAGACGTTAAGGCTGACGAGCTTAAGTTTAAGATTGGTGACAGGGTTGAAGTCGTCGCAGGCATATTTGCCGGTTATTCAGGCGTACTTCGTGAGATCAGCGAGGATAAAAAGCAGCTTGTTGTGCTTGCCTCGACAGAAAGACGTGACATTCCGATCATGGTTGAAACCCAGGATGTTCGTCTTGTAGAACAATAATATAGCATATATCCGCTTCGCCATGAAGCATTCGTGGGAGGGATAAAATTTTATTACAATTATCCCGATTAAACTACCACATTTGGAGGTGTAAATATTATGGCAAAGAAAATTACCGGTTATATTAAATTGCAGCTTCCTGCCGGCAAGGCTACTCCCCAGCCCCCTGTAGGTCCCGCACTCGGTCAGTACGGTGTTTCCATCCCTAACTTCACTAAGGAATTCAACGAGAGAACTAAGAACGACATCGGTCTTATCATTCCCGTTGTTATTACCGTATACGCAGACCGTTCTTTCACATTCATTACCAAGACTCCCCCTGCAGCAGTTCTTATTAAGAAGGCTTGCGGCATCGAGACCGCTTCTGCTACCCCCAACAAGACCAAGGTAGCTCAGCTTACCAAGGAGCAGCTTCGCAAGATCGCGGAGACCAAGCTCCCTGACCTCAACGCAGCTTCCGTTGAAGCAGCTATGAGTATGATCGCAGGTACCGCACGTAGCATGGGCGTTACTGTTGAAGAGTGATAGGAGGATCGAATAATGGCTAATATGAGTAAGAAGTATAAGGCAAGCGCAGAGCTCATCGATAAGGCAAAGCTTTACGACGTTGATGAGGCTATGGGTCTTGTATGTCAGACTGCTAAGGCAAAGTTTGACGAAACTGTTGAGATCCACATCCGTCTGGGTGTTGACTCCCGTCACGCTGACCAGCAGGTTAGAGGTGCAATCGTTCTTCCTAACGGCACCGGTAAGACTGTTAGAACCCTTGTTTTCGCACGTGGCGACAAGGCTGAGGCTGCTCTTGCAGCTGGCGCTGACTACGTAGGCGCAGAAGATTACGTTCAGAAGATCACTACTGAGAACTGGTTTGAGTTCGACGTAGTTATCGCTTCCCCCGACATGATGGGTCTTATAGGCCGTCTTGGTAAGGTGCTTGGTCCTAAGGGCCTTATGCCTAACCCCAAGGCTGGTACCGTTACCCCCGATGTTGCTAAGGCTGTTACCGCGGCAAAGGCTGGTAAGATTGAGTACCGTCTTGACAAGACCAACATCATCCACTGCCCTATCGGTAAGGCATCCTTCGGTACTGAGAAGCTTGTTGAGAACTTCAACACCCTCGTTGGTGCAGTTATTAAGGCTAAGCCCGCTGCTGCTAAGGGTCAGTACATCAAGAGCTGCGTAATCGCTACTACCATGGGCCCTGGCATCAAGATAAACTACGCAAAGCTTGGTTAATTTTAATAAATAACCTCAAAGAGCGCGAAATTTTCGCGCTCTTTTTAATTTATCCTTGAATTTTTTTCGCGTTTTTGCTATACTGTTATCAGAACAACTAAACAGGAGATATATATGAAAGTTTTACTTGTAAATGGAAGTCCTCATGAAAACGGTTGTACCGCAAGGGCACTCAAGGAAATAGCAAACACATTGACCGAGTGCGGTGTTGAAAGCGAAATTTTTCATATAGGAACAGACCCCATCGCCGGTTGCAGTGGCTGTATGGCGTGCGCGACGTTGCACAAATGTAGGATCGACGATCTTGTAAATGTATTTGTTGAGAGGGCGAAGGATTTTGACGGATTTGTATTCGGCTCGCCTGTGCATTATGCTTCCGCGGCCGGTGCGCTTGCCGCATTTATGGATCGTGTTTTCTATTCTGATAAATGCGGACACAGTAATAACTTTGCCACCAAGCCTGCCGCAGCGATAGTATCCGCACGTCGTGGCGGTACAACGGCGGCGCTCGATCAGCTCAACAAGTATTTCGGAATTTCCGCTATGCCTATAATTACATCTACTTATTGGAATATGGTACACGGAAATACACCCGAGCAGGTTGAAGAGGATCTCGAGGGACTGCGCACGATGCGCAATCTTGCGCGTAATATGGCGTGGTTTTTGAAGATGAAGGAAGCGGCAGGCATCCCCGCCCCTAAATATGAATATAAACCCAGTACTAACTTTATAAGATAAACAAAAAATGAGATACCGAAATAGGTATCTCATTTTTTATATTTTCAACGTGCTGTCGTTGTATGCAATTGCCAACGATGCGCCGATCACTCTTTTAGCTCCAAGGCCTTTAAGCAGCGTCGCTGCAACACTCATAGATGCACCCGTCGTAACTACGTCATCAACTACAATTACTGTCATTCCCGACAAGTCAAGCTCTTTGTCAATGTAATCAAAGCGCGCGTTTTTCATGCGCTCTTCCCTATTCTTTGATAATTTCTGCTCGCTTTTAGATTTGGAAATCAGCGTTTTACAGTATTTTGCACCTAGCTTTTCGGCAACACGCTTTGATAGCAACGATGCGTGATCAATGCCGTATTTTACTTTTGCCGCATGCCGTCTCGGAATAGAAGTAAACACAAAATCCGATGCGTTTGGGAAAGCGGTAGCGACAGACGAAGAAAGCTCATCAGCAAGAAAATCCAGTACGTCCTCGCGGTTGTCCTTCTTCAAGCTGTATATGAGCTTGTTAGTCGGCAGATCGGCCTCGGGCCTGTATCTGAATACCTTTATGTGCTTGTGAATGTAGTGAGCGTCAAGATACGCAGTTGTGCATGTGCATTCGTAGATTGGCTTTGCGCAAAGTGCGCAGTTGCGCTTTAACGCATTATTATATTCCGCCTTGCATTCCTTACAAAGCGCACGGTCTGTCCTTTCAAGGCGTTCACCGCAGCCAACGCATTTTGGAACTGACAGATAGAAAAGTATGTCCTTGATAAATTTCATAATGAAAATCGGAGCCGCTAGTGACTCTAACGGCTCCGCCTTTATTTATTTCTGCTTCGGGAAGCTATCCTTAAGTCCAACGATACGGTTGAAGGTGTTTTCGTTTTTGGAATCCTTAACGAAGTATCCGCATCTTACAAACTGGAAGCGTTCGTCGGCGTTTGCGCCTGCAAGCGCGGGCTCGATCATAGCATTCTCGATAGTGGTTACGGAATTCTTGTTGAGGTAATCGTCAAAGGTCTTTCCTTCGGGGATATCGTCAACGTTTTCAATATCGAAAAGGAAGTCGTAAAGCTTCACGGTAGTTGTTTCGGCATGAGGAGAGGAAAGCCAATGGATAGTTCCCTTCACCTTTCTGCCGTCTGTGGGCATGCCGTTGCCGGTTTCAAGATCTGCGGTACAACGGATCTCCTTTATAGAGCCGTCCTCGTTTTTGATTATCTCGTTGCATTTTACGATGTATGCGCCCATAAGACGAACCTCGCCGTCGGGCTTCATACGGAAGAACTTGGGCGGAGGAACTTCAGCGAAATCGTCCGCATCAATAAAGAGCTCACGGGTAAACGGAACACTTCTTGTGCCAAGCTCGGGATGCTGAGGATTATTGGGAAGATCGAAATATTCGATCTTGTCCTCGGGATAGTTGGTGATTACAACCTTGATGGGATGAAGAATAGCAATTCTTCTCATAGCGGTATCGTTAAGCTCTTCTCTTATACAATGCTCAAGAAGCTCGTAATCAACAACGCTGTACGCCTTAGCAACGCCTGCGCGGGAAACGAAATCAAATATTGCGGCAGGAGTATATCCTCTTCTTCTGAGGCCGCATATAGTGGGCATTCTGGGGTCATCCCAACCGTCAACAAGTCCGTCCTCAACGAGCTTACGGAGATATCTTTTACTCATTACGGTGTGAGTTACGTTAAGACGTGCAAATTCGCGCTGCTTGGGCTTAGGCTCAACGTCAATACCGATGTTGTTTACGACCCACTCATAAAGAGGTCTGTGGTTTTCAAACTCTATCGAGCAAAGCGAGTGAGTTATTCCCTCAAGGGCATCCTGAATGGGATGCGCATAGTCGTAAAGGGGGTATATGCACCACTTATTACCCTGTCTGTGATGATCTACGTGAACTATTCTGTAAATAGCGGGATCGCGCATATTCATATTGGCGGATGCCATATCGATCTTTGCGCGAAGAGTTTTTGCGCCGTCCGGGAATTCACCGTTCTTCATTCTTTCGAAGAGATCAAGGTTTTCCTCGACGGAGCGATCGCGGTAGGGGCTGTTCTTTCCGGGCTCGGTAAGTGTGCCTCTGTATTCACGAAGCTGTTCAGCATTAAGGTCGCAAACGTACGCCTTGCCGTCCTTGATGAGCTTTACTGCAAACTCATAGCATTTATCAAAGTAGTCAGAGCCGTAAAATACACCGCCGGTAGGCTCACATCCAAGCCAGGTAAGGTCGCGATAGATGCTTTCTACGTACTCGTTATCCTCTTTTGAGGGGTTGGTGTCGTCGTAACGAAGATTAAAGAGGCCGCCGTACTTTTTTGCGGTCATTGCGTTGATCCAGATCGCCTTTGCAGAGCCGATATGGAGATATCCGTTAGGCTCGGGAGGAAAACGGGTGTGAATCTTGAGCTCGGGATTTGCAGCAAGATCCTCGTCGATTATATCATGGATAAAATTGTTTCTGATCTCTTCCATTTTTTATATCCTTTGTTAAGATTGATAGAGAGTATATTCATACATAGTAGTATATCATATTTTTTTGAAAAAGTCTAGTGTTTTTAAGCATTTTTGCTTGCTTTTTTGCCCTATTATCAATAATTTTGGCTCGACATAAAATAATAACGTGCATATTGATGCACGGAAGGAGCCCGGGACTTTGAATACAAGGATAATAACCGTCGGTTCTGTCACCTATGCGCACAAGGCAAAACGCCTCTTGCAGCATGCCGGGATAAACTCGCGACTGGTAAAAATCGATTCCTCCCGCTCAAAAAACGGTTGTACACACGGAATTGAATTCTCAACTACGGATTTCTACAACGTTGTTATGGAATTAAAAAAAGCAGGAATTGAGTATACTGTATATTCCGGTTAAAGATTTTTAACTCGGTGTCGTATTTGTCGACGGAATGGAGAGACGATGATATATTTAGACAATGCCGCAACAACTTACAAAAAGCCGGAAAGCGTGGTGCGTGCGGTAAAGAGATGTATAAGAAAATATTCTGCAAACCCGGGACGGGGCGCACATCGTCTCTCTATGCTAGCCGGGGAAGCCGTATATGATGCGCGCGAGAGCGTTTCTCGATTTTTTCATACCGATTTACCCGAGAGAGTTGTATTTACGCAGAACACAACACACGCCTTAAACCTTGCTATAAAAGGGTTGATACAACCGAATACACACGTTTTGATATCTAATCTTGAGCATAATTCGGTTTTGCGGCCCATACACAAGTTGAAGGAAACGATGGGCGTTGAATATAGCGTATTTGATGCTATGTCAAGCGATTTACGCGCTGAAATAACAAGCCATATTCGCACCGATACAAAAGCGATAGTTTGCACCGCCGCATCAAATGTCATCGGAAAGAGGATACCCTTGGATGTGCTTTCCGATATCAAGCGCGAGTATAACCTAAAATTGATAATAGACGCGGCACAGGCTGCCGGACACAGAAAAATAGATCTTGCTTCTATTTATTATGACGCATTTTGCTTCCCCGCCCATAAAGCCATGCTTGGAATTATGGGAACCGGCGTTTGCGTTTTTGGTGGCAATTTTGAGGTAGAGCCCCTTATGGAAGGCGGCAGCGGTACGTCATCAAAAAGCCTGTATATGCCAAGCTCGCTGCCTGAAGCGGTTGAGGCGGGAACGCTCGGGCTTCCTGGTATAGTAGCCTTAAACGCCGGAATTAAGTTCATCGAAGAGTATGAAATCAATGAGGTTGAAAGAAGGATCGATCATCTGACACAACTTCTTATAGAACGTATATATAACGTAAAAGGAACTAAAATGCTAGGTGCGGATAGCGGTGTCGTATCTTTTCTTCTTCGGGATATCGAATCGGAGCAAATAGCCGCAAAGCTCGACCGATACGGAATATGCACTCGCGCAGGTCTGCACTGCGCCCCACTTGCGCATAATACTATCGGAACGTTAGAAAGCGGTACGGTACGGGCAAGTCTGTCGATTTTTAATACCAAAGGCGAGATCGACGATTTTTATAAAGCATTAAAAAAGATATAGTAAAACGAGCTTTGCTAAACGCAAAGCTCGTTGCTTTATAAAATAATAATATTCTGCGAATTAGTCTTAAAAATCGCGGCAGATTCTTGCTTTATAACAAATTCAACACCGGTAATATTTTCAATCAATTCTGTCACATTGCTCTTGAAAACAATCGAAATATCATCATCCGAGTTATTAATTACCGTTATAAATCTGTCTTTACCCATAATTCTTTCGAAGACCAAAAGCGATTCATCAAAGCATAGAATCTTGAACTCGCCGTCCTTGTATATGGGATTTTCTTTGCGTATCTGCCCTATTCTTTTATAGTGTGCGAGGATATCCGCATCCTCGTTGCCCCACGGAAACGTGCGGCGATTAAAGGGATCAGAATATCCCTCCAAACCTGCTTCATCACCGTAAAATATGCACGGAATTCCGGGAAGCGTTGCGATAAGTGTATAAACGCACGTGAGTCTGCGCTTAGCGATTTCGCGCTCTTCGGGAGTCATTCTCTCCACAAGAAGCTCGTCGTTACTCTTGCCGTGCGGTGATACACCGCCAAGAATTGTGAGTATACGCTCTGTATCGTGCGTGCCGAGGAGGTTCATTGCGGCATCGCGCACTCTCTTCGGCATGTTGGGCATTACTTCGCGGAAATAGTATAGCAAAGACGAGGTATCTTTTGAACGGATATAATCAATAACACCTGTGCGGAGGGGGTAATTCATTACTCCGTCAAGCTCATTGCCGAGATAGTATTTCTTTCTGGTGTCATACGCGATTTTATTGGATGCGTCTTCCCATACTTCTCCATAAAGAATGGACTCGGGATTTTTGCTATTAAGCGTGGATTTTATCCTTGATATGAATTCATCTGAAAGCTCGTCAGCCACATCAAGTCTAAATCCATCGATTCCCATAGCGGCATATTTCTCTATTATGCCACCCTTGCCGACGAAAAAATCTGCGCAATTCTTTTCTTCCGGGTGGATTCTCGGAAGAATGTCGATTCCCCACCAACAAGTATATTTGTTCGGGTAGGACTCAAAACGATACCAATCGTAATACGGTGAGGTTTGGGAGTTGTAAGCGCCGACAGAATCGTATTTGTTGTATTTATTGAAATAAACGCTATCAGAGCCCGTATGGTTGAAAACGCCGTCAAGTATAATTCCTATGCCGAGTTTTTTAGCCGCTTTGATCAACTCGCGAAACGCCTTTTCACCGCCGAACATTTCGTCTATCTTTGTATAGTCGCCCGTATCGTACTTATGATTTGAGTAGGCTTCGAATATGGGGGAAAGGTAAATGGTGTTTACACCGAGCGAGGCCAGGTATTTGAGCTTTTTGGTTACACCGTACAGTGTGCCGCCGTAAAAGTAATTATTTTTCAAGAACGCGCCGGGATATGCTGGGTATTCGGGGATTTCCGCACCCCAATCGTCGATCATTATCGCGTCTTCCCTGCTTTTTACGTCACCGTACTTAAAAAATCGGTCTACGAATACGTGATATATCACTCCACCGTATTTGTGCTGCGGTGCTGCATATTTAAAATCACATACGGAAAATTGGAATAGCGGAAGATCCTCGCGCTTGTTTTTGAATACTACACCGTCTGTCGACTTGTAACCGAAAATTTTTGTATATCCTTCGGCTTCTATTGAAAAGAAATAAAGTCCTATCGGCAAAGTTTTTGCGCTAATCGTTATTTTATATTCATCAAAGGTGCGCTCGGTGTCGAAATAGCGAGCCGTAAATTTTCCTATTCTGTTTTTACACGAGTGGTCGTAAACGGTTATCGAGGCTTTTTTCACCCCCAACGTGCGCGGCAGACGCAACAAAAGGCTTACCCCCTCGTTTGAGGGGTAAGCCGTTCCGCTGTCATTCTTTTTTGAATGAATATATCTGATTTCTCCGGGGATCAAGCCGATTTCGCTCGGGTTTATCCTTAAGAAATCAAGAGAAAAGGAATTAGCCATTAGATTCTTTTACCGGCTTTGCATGCCAGATCTCGTCTGCGTATTTTTTAATGCTGTTATCAGATGCGAACGTTCCGCTGGAAGCGGTGTTCATAAGAGATTTTTGTGCCCATTCGATACGGTTGCCATAGTCTTTGATCGCCGTCCTGTAGGTGTGCAGGTAGGAATCAAAGTCAGCAAGACACATAAATGGGTCTGCAACACCGTAACCGCCGCCTATAAGATAATCGGCAATGTGCGAGAAGTCACGCGATGCGATAGGCTCGTTGAAACGGTCTACTACGCGCTTGAGCACGGGTGAATAATGATAGAAGTCTTTGGAATTATAACCGTTTCTCCAAAGCTCGTCAACCTCGTGGGTGTTCAAGCCGAAGATGTAGGCGTTTTCTCTTCCGACAGCCTCAAGTATTTCGACGTTTGCACCGTCGAGTGTTCCGAGTGTGGGAGCGCCGTTCATCATAAGCTTCATGCAGCCCGTGCCACTCGCCTCTTTACCGGCAAGTGAAATCTGCTCGGAAATATCTGCCGAAGGAATGAGAATTTCAGCAAGCGATACGTTGTACTCTTCTACAAATACGACCTTGAGGCGATCCTTGGTAAGAGGATTGCGCTCGAGCTCTTCTGAGAGGAACCAAATAAGCTTGATAAGCTTCTTTGCCATAACGTAGCCGGGCGCCGCCTTACATCCGAATACAAAGGTCTGCGGAGGAATGTCGGCATTCGGATTTTCAAGTATTTCGTTATAAAGCGCAATGATCTTCATAACGTTGAGCAGCTGACGCTTATACTCGTGCATTCTCTTGATCTGCACGTCAAATATAGAGTCGGGATTTATACGCTTCCCTGTTTTGCTGAAAATGTAGTGCGCAAAGCGCTCCTTGTTCGCGTACTTGATAGCGTTTATCTGCTCAAGCACTGCCTTGTCATCCTTGAAGTCCTTAAGCTTCGAGAGATTGCTTGCATCTTCTCTGAATTCAGGGCCGATAAGCTCATCGAGCAATTGTGCGAGCTTGGGATTCGCGGTGTTGAGCCAACGGCGGTGAACTACACCGTTGGTCACGTTGGTGAACTTCCACGGTGTCATCTTGTAGAAATCGTGGAATATAGTTTTTGTAAGAATATCGCTGTGAAGCTTGGAAACACCGTTTACTGCGTGCGATCCGACAACAGAGAGGTTTGCCATGCGCACCTGATTGTATGCAACGATCGCCATTCTGGAAATTCTATCCCAATCTCCGGGATAAAGGTTCCAAAGATCTGCTGTGAAGCGCTTGTTTATTTCCTCAACTATCGTATAAATGCGAGGAAGCTTCATCGAGAAGAGGTCTACTCTCCAGCATTCAAGTGCCTCGGCCAGGACGGTGTGGTTGGTGTAGGATACGGATTTGACAACAACGCTCCAGGCATCATCCCAGGAGTAAGAGTAAACGTCCATAAGGATTCGCATAAGCTCGGGAATACAGAGCGCGGGGTGAGTATCGTTGATGTGAATTGATACGTTATCCTCAAAGCCCTGAAGAGAGCCGTTGTCGGCAAAATAGTCGCTGATTATGCTTTGGAGGGATGCCGAAACCAAGAAATACTGCTGGGTGAGTCTGAGGAGCTTGCCCTCGTCATAATCGTCCTTGGGATAAAGCTGCTTGGTGATCACCTCTGCATCACTTGCGCGAGAAAGAGTCTGAACGTATGTTGCGTGTGTGGTGCTGTACGAGGGGATCGAAGAATGTGCGGGTCTTGCGCGCCAAAGACGGATCGTGTTAACAGCATCCGTAGTAGTTCCGGGGATCAAAAGGTCGTAAGGAACTGCTTTGACCTCATCATATTCATAGTTTGTTATCTTAAGTGATGAGCCGTCCCACTCTTCCTTAAGCTTTCCGCCAAGGCGTATAGAAACGCTACGCTCGGGGTGCGGTACAAGCCATGCACCACCGCTCACAAGCCATTCATCGGGTAATTCAACCTGTTCACCGTCAATTATCTTCTGCTTAAACAGACCGGTTTCGTAAAGAAGTGAGTATCCGTTTGCTGCGTAGTCGAGGGCAGAAAGCGAGTCCATGAAGCAAGCAGCAAGTCGGCCAAGTCCGCCGTTTCCGAGTCCGGGGTCAACCTCGCAAGCATAAATTCTCTCAAAGCTTGTTCCGTATTCGTTAAGAATGGATACAAGCTCGTCGTAAATGCCGAGATTGACGGATACGTTTTTAAGGGATCGACCTACAAGGAATTCCATGCATAAGTAACAGATCTTCTTTGCTCCCGTCGCCTTCTTTCTCTTTTTGAAATCGGTGCGGTAGTCGATCATTATATCCTTGATTACGGCTACTGTTGCGTGGTAAAGCTGGTCGTCGGTAGCCGCCGACGGATTAGAGATGCCTCTTGTTATAAGCTTAGCTTCAAGACGCTCTCTGAGGTCTGTTATGGGGGTTTTTGCTCCGGTGTGCTGTGTGGTTTTAGCGTTGCTTTTCATTTTGTTTAATTATCCTACCAATTTTTATAAAACGTTGTAAAGTTCAATATATTTTGCGGCAGACTTATCCCATGAGAAGTCTGTATTTATTGCGCTCTTGCGGAGCGCTGCCCATTCGTCCTTGTTTTCATAAAGCGCAAGCGCGTTTTTGAGAGTAAACAGAAGCTCGTGAGCGTTATAGTTGTTGAAGGTGAAACCGTTTGCGCCCTCTGTTCCATAAGGCTTTATGGAGTCGAAAAGACCGCCAACGGCGCGTACTACGGGCACGGTGCCGTATGAGCATGCGATCATTTGCGCGAGTCCGCAAGGCTCGCTCTTGGAGGGCATGAGGAATATATCAGCCGAGGCGTACATCTTTTTGGAGAGTGTGCGGTCGAACTTTATGAGTGCGCGGAAGTTGCCGAATTCGGAGTCAAGTGCGGCAAATTCGTCTTCGTATTTCTCGTCACCCGTGCCGAGCAGCGCCACCTGTACCTTTTCTGCCAGAAGCTCGCGCATGATATGAAGCACAAGATCAAGTCCCTTTTGGTCGGTAAGTCTTGTTACCATTACTATAAGAGGTATGTCTGGATTTTCTTCAAGACCTACTTCACGCTGGAATGCGAGCTTATTCTTTGCTTTACCCGACTTAACGGTGCGCTTGTCAAAGGTTGCGTATATTTCCCCGCTAACCTTGGGAGAAAAAGCGGAATAATCAATGCCGTTAATAATACCGCACATTTTATCGGATGCGGATTTTATAATATCGGCGAGTCCGAACGCGAAGAAATCGTGCTTAAGCTCACACGCATAGTTGGGGCTGACCGTCGAAACGCGGTCGCTTACGGTGATAGCACCCTTAAGTAAGTTTATGCATCCTCCGAATTCGACGATATTATAGTACTTGGCATCAAGCGCAAATACGTCGCCGAGTATAGCGGGATCAAACTTGCCCTGAAATTCTATGTTGTGTATGGTGAAAAGTGTGCGTATGCCTGAAAGCGCGGCGGTGTTTTTGTACTTTGTCTTAAGATAGATCACGCACAAAGCCGTCTGCCAATCATTCGCGTGAAGAACGTCGGGAATATTCCCCGTTTTAAGCATGAATTCTATTACGGCCATCGAGAAGAAGGCAAATCTCTCGCCGTCGTCCCATTCGCCATACGTTCTTGCTCTGTCGAAATAATAATGATTCTCTACAAAATAGTAGGTGACGTTATTGTTTTCGATCTTATAAATGGTTGCACCGGTTGATCTCCACGAAAGCTTGAAAGTAATATCGGTTACGTGCTCAAGCTGCAAACGGTGCTCGGTTTTCATATTGCCGTAGAGCGGCAGAATTACTTCGCACTTTACACTTGGGTCGGCGTTAGCTACCGATTTGGGCAACGCACCGATAACATCTCCAAGTCCGCCACTAGCGGAATATGGTGCGCCTTCGCTTGCGACGTATAAAATTTTCATAATTCCCTCCTTAATTAAAGGCCTGAGGGTTAAAATATTAAACCTTTCTGCCCTTTTGGATATAGAACGGCATATTCTCGTTGCCGGAGAGCTTTACGCCTTTGGTGACGTGTACATCCTTGTCAGTAACGATGCAATTAAGCTCTGCGTTATCTTCTACGTAAGTACCGTGGAAAAGCACGGAGTCGCGTATAATTGCGCCCTTGCCTACGTGTACGCCACGGAATATAACCGAGTTGATTACAGTACCCTCGATGACGCATTCGTCAGCTATGATAGAATTTTCAACTACTGCGGTATCGGTATGAACCGTGGGCGCGGAGTTGTGAACTCTTGTAAATATAGGAAATTCTTTTTTCCAAAGCAGCGAATTGCGAGCTTCTTCCGATTTTGCAAGTGTCATTGAGTGCTTGTAGTAATCAAGGAAGCTGGATACCGATGCAACGTAACCGTCAAAGCAGTATACCCTGTAATTCGAGTGCTTGTAGTTCTTTAAGAACATCTTTGTAAGGCTATTGAGCGAATATGCGTCCGCCTCTTCAATAATTGTGCGCAAATGAACGGTTTTCATTACAAATATATTGAGAGCGAGCTCAGGATGCTTGTCGTTGTAAGACGAGCTCATAGCGATATCCATTATCTTGCCTGCGATGGATGATACCATCATTCTGGGAGTTTTAGAGGTATAATCCTTCCCTACCTTCTGTGTTACGAAGGTGATTTCGGCGCCGGTCTGCTCGTGCGTCTTTATAACGCTCGCAAGGTCGATATTAAGTGCATGGTCGGAGTCCATGAGAACAACGTAGTCCTCTTTCATCTCGTTTATATATTCCTTCATGCTCTTAAGTGCTTCGAGGTGCGTTGAGAAAAGCTGTGCGGAGGATGAGTATGCGGTCTGGAAGGGAGAGATCATGGTGATACCGCCTTCTCTTCTTGCAAGATCCCAGTCCTTACCGCTACCGATATGCTCAACAAGAGAACGGTAGCTGTAGTTTGCTACGATATTTATGTTGGATATATTGGCGTTTACCATGTTTGAAAGACAGAAGTCGACAAGTCTGTATCGGCAAGCAAACGGTATAGCCGCAACGGTTCTGTCGGCGGTCAATCTTGACAAGGTGTTGTTATTAAGACTTGAAAAAATAATTCCAGCTGCACTGATAGCCATTGTGTTTCTCCTTTCCGTTAATCACAGACTACTGCCTTGGGAGCGATCTCTGTTCCCTTAGCTATAACTGTAATTTTATCCTTACCGGCATTTTCGCATCCAACTACTGCATCTTGGTTGATGATAGTATCGGAATCTACAATAGAGGTAAATACCTTAGCACCCGACTTGATGATTACGTCTTCCATAATAACAGAGTCACGTACCACAGCACCCTCTTCAACGATTACACCGCCGGAGAGAATAGAATTCTCAACCGTGCCGTAGATCTTGCAGCCTTCGGAGATAAGCGAATTCTTGGCTATGGAATTCGAGCCGTGCATCTGAGGAGGACGTGCGGTGTTTCTTGAGAAGATACGGAAATTGTTGTCCTGAATGTTAAGTATCGGATTTTCACCTATGAGGTCCATATTCGATTCCCAAAGGGATGAAATGGTTCCAACATCCTTCCAATAACCGGAGAATTTGTAGGAGTAAAGACGCTCGCCGTTGTTGAGGAGATTGGGGATTATATTCTTTCCGAAATCGTTGGAAGAATTCTCGTCCGCTTCGTCTGCCTCGAGATATTCGATAAGCTTCGTGGTGGTGAAGATGTATATACCCATGGAAGCCTGATTGTTTTTGGGCTTTTTGGGCTTTTCCTCGAACTCATAGATCACGCCCTCGGGTGTAGTGTTACAAATTCCGAAGCGGCTTGCTTCCTCGATCGGAACGGTTATGGTTGCAACGGTACAAGCAGCCGAGGTGGCCTTATGCTGTTCCAACATCTTGAGGTAATCCATCTTGTAGATGTGGTCACCCGAGAGAATAAGAACGTACTCGGGATTATACTGCTTGATAAAGTTGATATTCTGATATATTGCGTTTGCGGTTCCCTTGTACCAATCAGAGCTCTTGCTTCCCTGATAAGGCGGAAGAACGGTAAGACCGCCGCGAGAACGGTCAAGATCCCAAGGAGCTCCATTGCCAAGATATTCATTGAGTGCGAGGGGCTGATATTGCGTAAGAACACCAACGGTGTCTATCGAGGAATTGATGCAGTTAGAGAGCGGAAAGTCGATGATCTTGTACTTTCCGGCAAAGGTAACTGCAGGTTTTGCCGTTTGCTTGGTCAGGTCGTAAAGTCTTGAGCCTTGTCCGCCTGCAAGCAACATTGCAATACATTCTTTTTTGCAATACATAATGGTTCTCCTTTAAAGTGAAATTTTCTTACTTTTGGGGATTTGCTTATAAATACTACCCGAAAAAGCCGGAATAGTTATTTTTGCGTAATTTGTGCCATTTTCGGTCATATATGACACATGGTCGCATTCAAGCTCAGGGAGAGTTGAAAATTCAAGCGTCAAAGTACGCTTGTCCCTGATAGGAACCGATATTTGCTGTTCTGTACCCGAGAAGTTTATCACGACGGTTATCTGTGATTTGTCAGAAAGTCTGCGATATGCAACGACGTTCTTCTCTGCTTCGTCCGGTAAAATCCACTCGAATCCCTTTTGATCGAAATCATATGTCCAAAGTTCAGGGGTGTCGAGGTAATAGCGATTGAGTGCCGCGACGTACTGGCGCAGTTGGTAATGGTTGGGGTAATCAAGCATAAACCATTCCAGCGCGTTTGAATAGTCCCATTCGCGAAACTGTCCGTACTCCGTGCCCATAAAGAGCATCTTTTTGCCTGGGTACGTCATAATGAGCATAAGCGCAGTTCTCATTTGTGAGAACTTGTCCTCATATGCGCCGTGCATTTTGTTTATAAAGGAAAGCTTGCCGTGCACTACCTCATCGTGAGAGATTGGCAGCACGTAATTTTCGGTAAACGCATACATTAGCGGAAAGTTGAGCGCTTTATGCTTGTATTTTCTGAAATACGGGTCGGTCATCAGATAATCGTGAAAATCGTTGGCAAAGCCCATATTCCATTTTAAATTAAATCCAAGCCCGCCTTCGTACACCGGCTTTGTGATACCGCCGAAGGATCCTGACTCCTCAGCTATCATCAACGCCTCGGGAAACTCCTCAAAAACCGTTGTATTAAGCTTGCGGAAAAAGGCGATGGCTTCAAGATTTTCCCTGCCACCGTTGGCATTCGGAACCCACTTTCCGGGTTCTTTATCGTAGTCGAGATACAGCATAGAAGCAACGGCATCTACGCGTAGGCCGTCGACGTGGTATTCACGGAAAAACCACATAGCATTGGAGATCAAGAAGCATTGTACCTCTTCTCTGCCAAGATCAAAAAATCTTGTACCCCATGACGCTGATTCCTTGCGGTCCTCGCCTTGATATTCATAAAGTGGGCGGCCGTCAAATTCATAAAGTCCCCAGGCATCCTTCGGAAAGTGCGCAGGAACCCAGTCAAGAATGACACCGATTCCGTTTTTATGAAGCTCGTTTATGAGGTGCTTAAAATCATCCGGTGATCCAAAGCGCGACGTGGGGGCGTAGAATGCACCTACCTGATATCCCCAAGAGCCGTCAAACGGATGCTCGGCTACCGGAAGGAATTCAACGTGCGTGTAGCCCATATATTTGACATACGGCACGAGTGCATCCGCAAGCTCTCGATATGACAAATATTCGTTGGTTTCCTCGTGGCGCATAAAGCTGCCGAGATGAACTTCATATATGTTAAGCGGTGAGGATAGATAACCGTTTGCGCTTAATACTTTTTTCTTTCTTTTTTTGATCCAGGAAGAATCCTGCCATTTGTGCTTTGATTCACAGAATATTATCGATGCACCGTCTGCACCGCTGCGCGAATACCTTGCGTACGGATCGCCCTTCATATAGGTCTGTCCGTCTTTTTGTATCGCGTATTTGTAGGCGGTTCCTTCAAGGGATGACGGTGAGGTGATTACGCACTCCCATATTCCCTGTGAGGTTTTTGTGAACGGTACGAGATCGCCACTCCAACCGGTGTAATCAGAGGCTAGCAATACTGCATCGGCATTGGGCGCCCACGTTCTGAAAACGTATTCGTACTGCGATTCAGAGCGACGGAGCGAGCATCCTAGGTATTCATAAGAATAAAAATTAGTTCCCTGATGAAACAAATATTCCGCCTGGTTGTTTTTCTCAGTCATATGTTTCCTTTCATAACTTCATATATATTCGATTATACCAAAAAGTAATGTCGAATAATGAAAAAGTAGGAAATGGCAAATCTATATTAGCGGAGTTGATTTGAAATATCTGCGTATCTGCCGTCGCTTGTAGGCGATATGTAACGCGAAAACAAACGAATGGAATAACGATAGCGCGCACATTAGCGGCCGTCGCAACACGCTACGCAACAGCTTAAACGCGATACGCAGCGGATACGTGAGCACGTAGATTATGTAAAAAGCAATGCTATACATGATCTTATATACAAATAAAATGATATTCTCAAAAACAACTCCCAGAGTTTTTTTGGAAATAAAGAATGTTATGATCAACGCAAGAAGGACATAAAAGCGATGTATCCCGTCAAGAGTAAGATAGCACAAAAGCAGATACAAACCACCTGTGGCAAAGAAAAAGATAAAATCAAAAACATTTTTCCTTGCGGCTGATACGGCGGTAGTGTGTTGTACGGTGCTATTTGCGCAATTAATAGAATCGGAACGTAAAACTCGGACTAATATTCCCAAAAGACCCGATATACACGAAATAAGGGTTGAGAGGGAGTTATACAGACCTCCCGCGAATAAACCAAGGAGTGATGATGAGAATATAGCACCGAGGACATCCTGTATGCTGAAATATCTCATCTTGAAACTTTTGAGAAAAAGCCTTTTTTCTCGCGTTGCTTTTGATAGTAGAAACCATCAATCTTCCCTACAACGTTAATGATTCTATCATCCTTGGATAGATTTTCTATCTTCATCTCTTCCCCTTCGATGACAATGATACCGCATACGGTTTCTATCGTCATTTCCAGGTCTGAAAAGTCCAGCACGTTAATGACGCCGTTGAGTACAAGCGTTTTTCTGTCCTTTAAGATAAGCTCTTGATGGTTATTCTCCATACTAACCTCCACGAAAAATTAAAAATCACATACTCTAAAATAGAATATGTGATTTTTAATCAAAATATGCCTGTGCAGATTTGTAATATCGTTCTGACACCGGTTTTTCGTGAAAAGTCACATATTACCCTTCGGCGATAATTTCGTACATGCCGAGAGATTCAGACTTCTTTGTCGTTTCCCTTATCTCAAGGACACGCACGGTAACTTGTTTTACACCAAACGAAATAGTCAGCTCATCTCCAACCTTTACGTCGTAAGACGGTTTTGCCGGCTTTCCGTTTACGGTGACTCGCGATGAATCGCAGGCCTCGTTAGCAACGGTGCGTCGCTTTATAAGGCGGGATACCTTTAAAAACTTATCTAAACGCATTAAAGTTAAGCGTTGACTTCGTCCTTAAGAACTTTGGAAGCGGTGAATACGGGCTTCTTGGAAGCTGCGATGGTGATGGTCTCGCCGGTCTTGGGGTTGCGGCCTTCTCTCTCGGAGGTAGCCTTTACCTCGAAATTACCAAAGCCAATGATAGCAACCTTGTCGCCTTCCTTAAGAGCATCGGTGATAGCCTTAACGGTAGCGTTAACTACTGCGTCAACATCTTTCTTTGCAATGCCGGTCGCATCAGCAACAACGTTTACAAGTTCGGTCTTGTTCATAGGTTTAACATCCTTTCAGTTAGTTGAGATACATTAATTATAACAATTTTGCTCAAAAAATTCAAGGGATAATATTACATTTAAAATAATAATGTAAAATTTCGGCTTTATCTATAACTGATTTGTTTGATTTTTGTTCATTTTGACGCATTTAAATAGGGCGTTTCGGGCTTTTGAGGATATTAACAATATCGCAAAGGCATAACATACCGAAAAAATCGCGATAGACATTAAGGCGGTTGCTCTGGTTTCCTCAGAAAAATCAAGGAGTTTTCTAACAAATAGAGAAACCGTAAGAGCCACAGCGGAGGCGACAAAAGGTAAAAAAGACGATTTGAAAACAAGGAATTTTGCACGTCCGAGATTCCTTGTATACAACCCGGTCACGCAGTACGAAAAGAGATAGGAAAACGATGTCCCTATCGGTGCTGCCAAAACACCGATATCTGTGTATTTCAGTAACAAAATACTGACTAAAAGCTTTGCGGCAGCGCCCGCTCCAAGAGAAAGCAATACGACCGTTGGCTTTTCTGCTGCCTCGATTGCTGTGTTTAAAATTGTAAGAGGTCCTAATATCAGAACTCCGGGCGCTAAAGACATCAATAAAGGGGCGCCTACTATTGCGCTGCTCCTTTCAAAAATCAAAGAAAGCAGCTCTGTTGGAAAAAAAGCGAATACAGTTGCCGACGGTATGGAAAGCAAGGCTGCGATAGAAAGCGAATCGTATAAGCAGTCGCTATATTCATTGGCATTTTTTTGAACAAAAGAGGATGCTAAAAGCGGAAGCATAGCCGTGGTTATCGGAGTGAGCATAGTAGATACCAGCGATATCATAGGGACTGCCAGGGTTGAGTAGTTACCGTATAAAATATTTGCTATGTTGGTGTCAAAACCTTTTGACTTCAATCCGTTCATCATTACGGTGAGGTCGAGAATGCTTACGATGCTTCCAAGTGCAGACGCAAGCGTTATTGGGATCGCAATTCGCAGTATCTCGCCTAACAATTCTTTTTTTGAAATTGAAATGTCGCGTTTCTCGTCCTTATTTATGGACAAATAGAGATAAATCATGCTTCCGAATGAGCCTAATGTGATTCCAAGGATCGTGTATCCTGCGATTATCGGCAGACTCTTCCCTGCGCTTGAAGCAATGTAGGCTAGCATCAGACCGATAAGCAACTTTAATACACCTGAAATTAGCTCGGATATAGCAATTTTGTCAAACCTCATTTTGCCCGAAAGATAGCCGCGCAAAACTCCCGAAGCGGATACAAACAGTATCGATGGAGCAATGGAATACATCGCAACAACAGATTTTTCATTTCCTATCACGGCTGCAAAAAAATCAGCAAAAATAATGAATATCACAAGCAATATCAGACCTATCACCGTGAAAAAAGTAAAGGAGGATTTGAACACGGCATACCCATATCCATTTAATTCTGCCTCTTTTTTTGATACGATTATCGATATTGCCTTGGGTATTCCGGCAGTTCCGACCACATAAAAGAACACGTATACCGTATATGCTGAATTGAAGTATCCCATACCCTCGTCACCAAGCACGTAGGATAGCGGTATTTTGTATATCAAGCCGATTATTTTAAGTATCAAGGTCGAAATCGCCAACCAAGCCGCCCCTTTTGCGAAGGCGTTATTTTGCTTTGAATTCATTATATTCACCCGAAATAAAAAAGAGTTTACTAAACTATATTAGCAAACTCTTTATTTTATTAGGATTTTGAATAAAAATCGATTATGCGTTCGCGCGCCGAGGGCTTTCCATTTTGTGAATCACAGATAGAAGCCTCTTGGCGCTGGCGCAAGTATTCGTACGGATATTTTGGATTGAATATTCGTTCGATTACGGTCTCTCCATTGGATTCGTGGCGCACAAGCTTGGTAACCGCGCTTGCACCGACGGCAAAAATAGTTTGGATATCCTCCATCATTAATACGTTGTACAGTCCTTCGTGACCCTCCACGGAAAAACCGACATTTTCAAGATTTCCGACCGTGTTCTTCTGGCGGTACATATAATAAGGTTTATATCCTGCAAATTTCGCTTTCAGCTGCGAGTATGAAACGCTTTTTGCGGCATCGCCTCCTGCCAACGAATATACATTTGAATTTTTTCTGAGAATGTCGGCAGCCTTTTTAACGCAGAAGGTGTGTACGGTTATGTTAGTCGGTGCCAGCTCAATGATCTTATCCATAGTTTCGGAGAAATTCTTGAAGTCGTCACCCGGCAAACCGGCTATCAGATCTACGTTAATGTCGCGTATTCCGCTTTCTTTTGCAATTCTAAAGGCGTTATAAAATTGCTCGGTGGTATGATTACGTCCGATCTCTTTTAAAACGTCATCGCTCAAGGTCTGTGGATTTACACTTATTCTTGTTACGCCGTGGTTTTTTGCTGTAGCGAGCTTCTCGGCCGTAATTGTATCGGGGCGACCTGATTCAAGGGTGAATTCAGCAAGCTTTGAAACGTCTATCAAGCGCTCTATTGCAGAAAGCAATTTTTCAAGCTGTGGAACGTTGAGTGTCGTGGGAGTGCCGCCGCCGATATATACGGTTTGGATATCGATCCCAAGCTCTGCGATAATATTAACAGTTTGCTCCAAATCCGTGATCAGCTGATCGATATATTGGTCTATCATACCAAGCAAACGGGGTGTGGTGTACGAAACAAAGCTGCAATACGCGCATCTGGATGGGCAAAAAGGTATAGATATGTAGAGCGAGCATGCGTTCTTTGGCACTTTCTTAAGTAGCTTAATTTCATTTGAAGCCACAGAAGTAACAAGTGCAGCCTTCTGCTGATTGAGAAAGTACTCATCGCGCATTATTCGCCTTGTCTTTATTATTCCCTTGCCGGAGTATAACAGCGTTGCCGCGACTTTTGCGGGTCTGACACCGGTCAGTATACCCCATGGCGGCGTGTAGCCGAGAAGCTCTTTTCCGGCTGCGAAAAGTGCTCTTCCGGCAGCTATTGAGGCGTGCGTTGCTATTGTGATCTCTTCGTTATAGATCACGGGCTCTGTTGCCTCGCAAAATTTGTCATTCAGGCGTATGGAGGCATAGGCCATATCATTGCCTGTTTCGTGGTCCTTATACGTGCTTATATGGACTTCCGGGACGCCTTCTGCTCTTTCCTCATCCTCACCAAAGGTTGCGCCGGGAAAGAATATCATACACAGCGTTTGGGCGTAGTAGCGATTGATATCGCCGTCAATACGTAATATCATACCGTGGCGCTTATTTTCCTTTCTTCTTCAACACGTCAGAGCTCATAACAATGGTGACAGGACCGTTAGTAGACATATCGGTACGCATGTCGGCACCGAACACGCCTGCTTCGACCTTGTCAATGCGCTCTTTGGCGAGATCAATGAATTTCAAGTAAAGCTTTTCCGCTACATCCGGCGAAGCGCCGCCAAAGTAATCGGGGCGGTTGCCGTGAGCGTAATTGGCATTAAGCGTAAAATTGGATACAACGAGCATTTCGCCTTTTGTATCAAGCAACGAGAGGTTCATTTTGCCGTTTTCGTCTGAGAATATACGCAATTTTGCTATTTTTTCACATAGCAATAAAGCATCCTGCTCTGTGTCTTCCTTCTCGACGCCAAGAAGAATATATAATCCGTTTTTGATGCTTCCGGACAAGGCGCCGTCTGCGTATACAGTCGCGTTATAAACTCTTTGAAGAACAGCCTTCATATAAGCCTCCGATATATTTAGTGAGAAAATCCGCGCGCGACGGAAATAACAGATGAAATGGAGCGCAGGCGAGAAACGATCGCATCGTAATGTGACGTGCTCTTACATCCGACGTGTATGTTTATTGCAACAGCCCCGTTCTTTTGCGGTTGGGTGTTGATTTGCGAGATCGATACCTTCATATCCGCGAGCGCCATAGAGATAGAGGCAAGAACACCGATTTGATCCTCTGCCAATATCTGAAGATGAGCCTCGTATATTTCCGAGGACTTTGCGGTAGGATCATCCTTTTCCCATTCTGCTCTAACCCATCTTGACAGATTCTCCTCGTTCTTGCGAGAGGATGAAACGTTGGGACAATCGCTCTTGTGGATGGAAACGCCAAATCCACGAGTAATAAAACCGACGATTTTATCACCGGGGAGCGGATTGCAGCACTTGGCAAACTTCACTTGGCATCCTGCTTCTCCGTCGATAATTATGCCGCCGTTGTTGCGCGGTCTTTTGCTTTCTGACACTGTTTTGATCTTGGAAAGCTCTTCCTCGGCGGTAAGCGGTTTGGCCTCCGAAGAAGCATTGATTTTTTCAATTTCGTCCTTAATCTTAGGCAGAAAACGCTGTACGGAAAGTCCGCCAAAGCCGATGGTGTTGTAAAAATCATCAGCATTGTTGATTCCGATTCTCTTTGCGATCGTAGTTACGATGTCAAATATTTGAGCGTCGGTACAGTTCTTGTCGATCTTGCGGATCTCCTTCTCTACCTCTGCCTTACCGACTATAATATTTTCCGCGCGCTTTTCCTTTTTAAACCATTGTCTGATTTTGCTTCTTGCTTCACCTGTTTTTACGATCTTGAGCCAATCTCGGCTGGGACCTTTGGTGCTTTGGGAAGTGAGAATCTCAACTATATCGCCGTTTTTGGGGATTTTGTCAATAGGCACGATTACACCGTTGACTTTCGCTCCCACCATCTTGTTTCCTACTGCGGAGTGGATAGCATAGGCAAAGTCGATTACAGTAGCGCCAAGAGGTAACGAAATGACGTCACCCTTGGGGGTGAAGACAAACGTTTCGTCGTGGAATATATCCGTTTTGAACGAGCGCATGAATTCGTCGGGGTCGCGGGTGTTTTCATCCGATTCAAGCAGTTTGGATATCCATAAAAGCTTTTCGTCTATGTTAGAGTCCGCGCGCTCGCCGGATTTATACTTCCAATGGGCCGCGATACCGTATTCTGCTTCCTCGTGCATTCGGCGAGTACGTATCTGAATTTCAAAGGGGATACCGCTGCGTCCGATTACGGTGGTGTGAAGAGAACGGTACAAATTGGGCTTGGGCGTTGAAATATAGTCCTTGAATCTTCCCGGAACGGACTTAAAAAGCTCATGCACAAGACCGAGCGCAGTATAACATTCAAGCTCGGTTTCCACTATTATGCGCAATGCGTAGAAGTCGTATATTTCATCAAATTGCTTGTTAAAGGTATACATCTTGCGGTAAAGGCTGTATACCGATTTTATACGACCTTCAAGGTAGAAGTTGATCTTGTTTTCCTCGAGCTTATCCTTGATTACGTGCTTTGCATCGCTCAAAAAGTCCCTGCTCTGTCCGTATTTTTTGTCAATACATTCCTGAACCTCGTCGTATCCTACTCTGTCAAGATAAAACAAGCTTATATTTTCAAGCTCCTGCTTGATTTTCTGGATACCAAGACGGTGTGCCAGGGGGGCATAAATATACATGGTCTCGAGTGCGATGGCACGCTGCCTATCTTCACGTTTTGCTGCAAGAGTACGCATGTTGTGAAGTCTATCGCAAAGCTTTATGAAGATTACACGTATATCCTTGTTCATTGCAAGAAGCATCTTGCGTATGTTTTCGATATGTGCTTCCTCTTTGTCCGCTACCTGAACCTGAATTATCTTTGTCAAACCGTCAACAAGCATAGCGACGTCTGCGCCGAACATTTTGGACAAGGTATCGAGGTTGGTCTTGTCGGAGCAGTCCTCTACCGTATCATGCAGTAGCGCGGCGCAAATAGAATCGGTGTCAAGTCCAAGCTCTGCTACGATGACAGCGACTGAAACGGGATGACAAATGTAGGGTTCGCCGCTTAATCTGAACTGTCCTGCGTGAAGCTCGGCTGCGTATACAAACGCGCTTTTGATCTTTTCAAGATCATAGTTTTTTTCGTTTTTCTCTATAACGTCGAGAAGGGGTTGTAATTCCTTATACATAATCTACCAAATAATTATCTGAAATCGATCTGTGATCGTATTCTCTTTAAAAGATAAGATTTTTCTAAATCTGCCTTTGAAGTTGTGTAATGAACGCTGAAACGGTAAACCTCGGGTGCTGTCTCATCAATTCCGATAAGATTAAGCTCTTGGAAGACCTTGATGATTACCTTCAGCTTTATATAGTTTACGGGCTTAGAATCGCGCGAGCGAGAAAGCGCAAAAACAATGTCTTTGTGAGAAAGCGTGCTAACAGAGTTGCGAACCGACGAAACTATGTATCTGTAAACCGCCGCAAAATCATCTCTGGTCGGCAGAACGTCTTCGTCTTTTGAGAAATGCGCGCCGTTCCATATTTCGTTAAAGCGCTTTTTTTCGGCATCGTCTATGCTTCCCTGTGATGATGAGGGTCTGATGTCCTTTATGATCAGTTGAACGCTTCTGCGGCCCATCCATTCGTTTATATCGATGTTGAAAAGCACGTCCACCTTGTCGCCGTTGTAAAAATTGAGCGACGAGGGGGTGTTGGAGAAATACATCGCAGAGAGCGTGTGCTTGCCTTCACCGATAGAAAGTCTTGTGTGCTTACCTTCGCTTACCGCAACGATCTCGTTTACGTTCACATCGTACATAACGAAATTGGGAATGGGATTTCCTACACCGTAGGGCTCAAGGATCTGCAGATCCTCCGCAAGTCCCATATTGACGGACGAAAGAGATACTTCGCAGTCTGCTTCTACGGTCGGGATCATAGCCTCTTCGTCCAAGTTTTCGCTTGCGTATTCATTGATTTTTCTTCTGAAAGCGGCAAGATTGCCACGAGTAACCGAAAGTCCGGCCGCAAGCTCGTGACCGCCGAATTTTACAAGAAGATCGGAGCAGTAGCAAAGTGCATCGACAAGATTTAATCCCTTTATGCTTCTGCCGGAGCCCTTTCCGACGTCTTCATCCGTGATGCCGTCGGGGGATGACTCGAACGAAACGAGAATAGTGGGGCGCGAGTATTTTTCGGTGATTCTTGATGCAACAATACCGATAACTCCATGATGCCAGCCGTCAGCGTCGAGCACGATAACCGAATCGTTTTCCATGTTCTCCTGCTCGATCTTAGCATAAGCTTCTTGGATTATTTTATTCTCTTCAGCCTGGCGCTCCTTGTTTGCAAGACACAGCTCTTCAGCAATAGCGCTTGCTTCCGCGGGGTTTGTGGAAAGGAACAACTCGACCGCACGCTCTGCGCTGCGAATTCTGCCCGCTGCGTTAATGCGCGGTGCGAGTGTATATCCAATATAGCCAGTTGTTATTTTGGTGCGTTTTTTGCGCCTTTCGCTTCTTGTGCCGTCCGCCTTTGCCGAGGCGGCGTCTATAAGTGCGATAAGACCGCGGCGATTTGTGTTTTCCACCATCTTAAGACCGTAGCTTACAATGATCCTGTTCTCGCTCTTTATAGGCATAACGTCGGCTATGGTGCCGATCGCCACGAGATCTGCGTAATTTGAAAAGATATGGGATGCGGCCTCGATCCTGGTGTGACCGCAAGCGCGCTCCTCGTAAGCACTTACGAATTTGAATACGACACCTACTCCTGCCAGTTCCTTGAACGGATACTCGCAGTCTGGTCTGTGCGGGTTGACAACGGCGCAGGCATCGGGGAGATCAGCGCGACATTCGTGGTGGTCGGTTACGAGAAAATCTACGCCTATTTCCTTGGCGTATTTAACCTCGTCGATAGCTGTAATTCCGGTATCAACGGTAATTATAAGCTTAGTACCGTTTTCTTTGAGAGACTCGATAGCCGGTATGGAAACACCGTAGCCTTCCCCTGCTCTGTTCGGAATGTAATAACCTACGTCTGCGCCCTTGGATTTGAGGTATAAGTAGAGCGTACATACCGAGGTGACGCCATCTACGTCATAATCGCCATAGATGGTGATGCGTTCGTGCTCACGTATAGCTTTTTGTACTCTGTCGACAGCCTTATCCATATCCTTCATATCAAATGGGTTGCAAAGCATCTCATTTTCCATATAAAGAAAGTTTTTAGCCGTCGTGGGTGTCTTGTAGCCTCTTGTGTGCAAAAGATCGGCAATTATTGGATTTATGCCGAGTTCTTTTGCGATGCGTTCCTTCTCAATGCGAGAAGTGGCATCCGTGGACCCTTTTAGGATCCACTTTTTCTCCTTTGTTTTAATTCCTTTTGCGTTCATTGAAATATTTTACCGGTTGGGCGTATGCCCGCCTTCCTGTTTTATTATCAAAGTTAGTGGGGGGAGTCAAAAGCTCCCCCAATTCAAACGGTCTAGGTTTCACCCGTTGTTGTTAGGCTTGTATTTTTTCATTATCGCTATCGCGGTATATATGCCGTCTATTGCGGCGCTTGTAATTCCACCGGCGTAACCTGCGCCTTCTCCGGAAGGATAAATGTTTTCACTTCCGACAGCAAGACGTGTTTTTGCATCTCTCATAATACGAACCGGTGCGCTGGTTCTTGTTTCGGCACCTGTCAAAACGGCGCCGGCATTTGCGAATCCTGAAATTTTGCGGTCAAAATCAAGTATTGCATTTGATATGGAATGGCATACGAGTTTAGGCAAGTATGTTTCCGGGCGCGCTAATTTTACGCCCTTTCCATTCATATACGTAGGAAATACCGAATAAGGTTCTCTTTCGCATTTATCGGAAAGGAAATCTCCAACGGTAATTATTGGAGCAGAATAATCGGAACCACCTGCCGCAAAAGCGGCGCGTTCTATATTCCGCTGGAATTCAATAGCTTTTTGCGCAGTATTTCCGTAATCTTCCTTGAAAATGCTGCATACCACGGCAGAATTCGAATTCCTACCGGATCTTGAGTGGTAGCTCATACCGTTTACTACGGTTCCGCACTCTTCGCTTGTGGCGGCAACCACCTCACCGCCCGGGCACATACAAAACGTGTAAACTCCACGCTCTTTTGTGTTGTGAGAAAGATTATATTCGGCATGTCCGAGTGCCGGGTGACCTGCAAAGTCGCCGTAAAGCGCCTTGTCGATGTCGTCTGCCGGGTGCTCTATACGCATTCCGACCGAAAAAGGCTTGGGTTCGATCACGAAGCCCGAACGTATCAGCTCTTGATACGTGTCACGCGCGCTGTGGCCGATAGCCAACACTACCGAGCTGTATGGAATGTCGCCGTTGTTGGTGTGTGCGATGCCAACAGGGGCGGTTTTTGTTAAAGAAATCAGTTTTGTGTGATATAGCACCTTGCCGCCGAGCTTTTCTATTCTGTCAAGAATCTTGTCAACAACAACGGCCAATATATCGGTGCCTACGTGGGGGCGCGACATATAAAGTATCTCGTCCGGAGCGCCAAAGCTTACAAAGCGCTCTAGAACATACGAGCAAGCGGGATCGTTGACTCTTGTGACGAGCTTGCCGTCCGAAAAAGTGCCGGCACCCCCTGCGCCAAACTGTATGTTGGTATCGGCATCAAGACGGCGCGTTACTTCAAAAGAAGATACGGTACGCTTACGTTCATCTATGCTGCCGCCACGCTCGATCAAAATGGGAGCATAACCGTTTTCGGCAAGCAAAAGTGCCGCGAACAGTCCTGCAGGTCCGGAACCGACTATGAGCGGCGGTGCGGTCAAAGCATCGTTTCCTCGTTCGAAATCGAGAAGCTCGCACTTCTCTTCGAAGGACATGGAAAACTCTTGAAGTCGCTTATCGGATATATCAGGGAAAAAGCCTGAAACACAGACTGAATAGACGAAGAATATTTCATCCTTACGTCGAGCATCAACACTTCTTTTGTAGACGGAGTACTTGAAGGAGGCGGTGTTTATTCCAAGCTTTTTTATTCTCTTTTCAGCAACTGAAAACGCCTCTTTTGTAGAGGCGTCCAGTGAAAGTTTTATGTTCTTGACTATTAAAACCCGAGCTTTTAAACTCATTCTTACCTCAAATCAGCGGATGACGATAAGATACCGAGCATAGCGGTACTGTTGCCATCTACCTGTGAATTTGTATATTGTACTACGAACCAAATAATGAAAGCGAGAACCACACAGACCAAGAACTGTAGTATGGTAGTTATTTTTATACCTAAAAACTTTTTATTCATTCATTCTCACCGTTTATGAAGAAATATTATTTATCCTCGTGGTAATCGTTGCCGGATTTGATAAGCTTCTGTATAAGGAACTTACGCAACGAGTCAGAGGTATAATTGCGAGTAAGAGTGCAGTCATACGCAACGGAAATAGTCCCCGTCTCTTCCGAAACGACTATAATGATTGCGTCGCTGATCTCACTCATACCTATTGCTGCGCGGTGGCGCGTACCGAGATCGCTGTCGATATCATTTCTGCGAGTGTTGGGCAAAAGGCAGCCGGCTGCCGCAATTTTACCGTCATCAACGATTACAGCACCGTCGTGCAGAGGCGCTTTGTTGAAAAAGAGATTTCTTAAAAGGAAAGACGAGATCTCGGAATTCATGCGAACTCCGGTCTGGATTATATCATCAAGCTTTGTGGTACGCGATATTACGATCAGCGCTCCGGTTTTTGAGCTTGCAAGATCGTTTATAGCAGTCGTAACGTGGTTGATTACGTTGTAATACTGCTGCTGCTTCTTTTTCTGGTCGCCAAAGCTCATTATTCCGTTTATAGATCCTGTACCAACACGCTCAAGTGCATCGCGGATCTCGGGTTGGAAAATTATAATGATGGCTATGATTCCCACATCAAATATCAGCGAGAAGGTATAATAGGTTGCCGTAAGGCCGAAGAAATGTGCCAAAGCGGTCAAGAACAGCAAAATAAATATGCCGATCAAGAGCACACCGCCCTTGCGTCCTTTAACAAAACGCAAAAGGAAGAACAAAACCAATGAAAGAACCGATATATCTATGGCATCGATGATGGAAAAGCCCGAAATGCTTGTAGCAGCTATATCCATGAATTTTGAAAAAAACGTTTCGATGCCGGAAGTTAACACCGTCGCAAAAGTAAACATTTTATCTCCTAAAAGTGCGCGAAAAAATAACGTGCGCAAATAATATTATAATAAGTATAGCACATCAAAATACAAAATGCAATGTTTTTTCAACTTTTTTCGCTCGATTTAACAAAAAAAGATGTGGCAAAATATATTTTGTAAATTTGTGGTTTTATGTTGACATGATTAGAAAAACGTGGTATGATTGTATCAAATGATACACTTTTGAGGTTGTTATGAGAGAAAACGAACTTTTTGACATTTCATCGTCGCTCTTTCTGTTTAATAACGTTTCTCCTTTGCGACTTGGCGAGTTGTTAGGTAAAACTTCCCCTGTGCTTAAAAGGTTTGCAGTTGGAGAACTGATTTATTCTCCAACCGAATTCAGTAAAAAAATAGGGTTTGTTGTAAAGGGGTGCTGTACGGTAGAGCGGCACAGAAGTGACGGCGCGGCTATACCCTTAAATTCACTAAAAGCCGGTGATGCTTTCGGCGTCTTGAGCGTTTTTTCCGACGGTGGAGAATTTCCGACTTACATCAAGGCAAAAAAAGATACGCAAGTCATTTTCTTTGACAAGGAAGACATAATTTATTTAGTCAAAAACGAGCCCGAAGTTTCAATGAATGTTATGTATTTTTTGGGCAACCGCATAGCGTTCTTAAATGATAAAATTTCTACTTTTTCCTCTGATAATACAGAGCAGAAAGTTGCTAAATTTTTAATGTGTGAAGTCAAACGCACCGGAGCGTTAAGCTTTGATTTTAACTGCAAGAAAACTTCCGAGGCGTTAAATATCGGACGAGCATCCCTATATCGAGCGATCGACAATTTGACACACAACGGCATACTAACACTTGAAAACAAAAAGATTAATATAACAGACTTTGAAGGTCTGGAAAGGATTACAAAATGAAAAAAATCATCGCATTACTCCTCGCATTAGTTCTCACCGTATTTGCCCTCGCTTCATGCAATCAGCCTGATGGCGAATTAGCAACAATCAAAATCGGTGTAATGAATGGCCCGACCGGTATGGGTATGGCCAAGCTCATAAGCGACAACGGCACAGAAAGCGAAAAATACACATTCACTTCTTTTTCAAGCCCGACAGATGCAACCGCTTCCCTTGCAAATGGAGAGCTTGATATGCTTTGCGTTCCCACTAATTTGGCAGCAAATCTGGCAAAGGCTAACGCCGATTACATTTCCGTAGCCGCGATCAACTGCCTTGGTTCACTTTACGTGGTTTCGGACGGTAAGGAGCAGCTTAACACGTTTGCAGACCTCGACGGCAAGACCGTGTACTGCGGCGAGCCCACATCTACAACCCCCAGCATCCTTAACTACCTTTTTGATTTGTATGATATCGAAGTAGATCTCGTAATCGAAAGCACGAACGAGATCGTAAGCGCCAAGATGGTAAGCGGTGAGATATCGATAGCCGTTTTGCCCGAGCCCAAGGCGACCGCCGCCATACTCGCTGCAAAGCAAAGCGACAAGACGTATTCCATCGCATTGAATATCTCTGAAGAATGGAGCGCAAAATCCGCTTCTCCTTTGACTATGGGATGTATCATAGTTAAAAACGACTTCCTCGCAGAAAACAAATCTATCGTAGATGCGTTTCTTAAGGAGTATGAAAAGTCCGTAGCATATATCGCAGATCCCACAAACAAGGACGTCGCTGCACAGATGATAGTTGATGCAGGAATTCTCCCGAAGCTTCCTGTTGCCAAATCAGCTCTTGGAAATCTTTACGGTTCGATAGTTTATATGGACGGTGCTGAGATGAAAGCTGCACTCGAAGGATTCTATACCGCTATCGGTTATCCGATGCCCTCTGACTCTTTCTACTATAATAATGATTAAAAAAGTTATATCGGTTTTGATTTCTATTGCAGCATGGCTGCTGATTTGGGAGATCGGTGCATCTATCGTTAACAATACTGCTTTTTTTGCCGGTGTTGGTGTAACGCTTAAAGCACTTGGCGAGCTGATCGTTACATCTTCGTTTTGGAAGACTGTTTTCTTATCTATGCTGCGCATAATTTTAGGTTTTAGCATAGGAGTATTAGTTGGCATTCTGCTCGCATTTATATGCTCAAAATCAAAAATACTTTATGATTTCTTTTCCATTGGATTTAGTGTGATAAAATCCACCCCGGTCGCATCTGTGATTATGATTTTATGGATAATAATCGGCGGCGCGAGAGTTGCGAGTGCAATAGCTCTTTTTATGGTAGCTCCGATAATTTGGCAGAATCTTATGGATGGTTACGGTGCTGTTGATAAAAATCTCAAGGAAGTCACTGATGTTTTTGACATTCACGGATTTAAGCGCTTTAAGCTCTTGGTTTTCCCTACTCTTATACGCTACTTTGTTCCCGCGGCTCTCACATCGGTGGGACTTGCGTGGAAATCCGGCATTGCGGCTGAAATAATAACCGTAGCCAAAAATTCAATAGGTTATGAGATCAAGACACACAAGGATTTCTTTGAAAGTGACAAAATGTTCGCATGGACGCTTGTGGTTGTCATTATCAGCGTTATTTTCGAAACAGCTATTCGCTTTTTGATCAGGAGGTTTGGTCGTAATGAGCTTGGAAATTAAAAACCTTGGCAAAAAATTCGGTCAAAAGACGATCTTTGAAGATTTTTCTTATTCCTTTTCCGAAAGCGGAGTGTATATAATACAAGGAGAAAGCGGCGTCGGTAAAACAACTCTGCTACGAATGATATCCGGACTCGATAACGATTACGTTGGAATTATAGATAGAAATTCGGCTGCGGTATCCGTCTGTTTTCAAGAATACAGACTTTTTAATAACCTTACGGCTCTTGAAAACGTGACGGAGGTATCCTTCAAAAAGGCGACTGATGAGGACGTGATGTATGCAAAATCCTTGTTCAAACGCTTGAATCTTACGGAAAGTGATATGCTTCTCTATCCTAACGAGCTTTCGGGCGGCATGAAGCAGCGAGTCGCTTTTATCAGAGCGATTGCAAAAAAGTCGCAAATTCTTATACTGGACGAACCTACTAAAGAGGTCGATCCGGAGAATGCCTCGGTTATGAGAGATATTATAAAGGAAGAGGCAGCCACACGTTTGATCTTGATGGTCACACATAAAACAGAGGACGTTTCGGATTTTAACGCAACATTAATAGACGTGAGCGCGCGATAAATATCGCGCGCTTTTTTTATTCGCGCGTGCAATATATAGAATATGTATGTATAAATTGTACAAATTAAGCAAAATGTCTTGACTTATACCTGATTTGGTGATATATTATATTTGGTGAAAATTGGGTTATTTTAGCCTTTTTAACCATACAAAGTTTATTTTTAAGGAAGGAGAGATTTGCTATTAAAGCAAATCGGGAATTCGGTTTGAACAAATACACAAAAACTGAAGTACGTGGTTTGCCGACGGTTGATGAGCTTCGTGCTTCCCTCGTAAGCGGTGAGGGCTCTGATGCCAGAGCACAGTTGGCGATGCTTTTTGACGAGGCTACCTTCGTTGAGACCAATGCATATACCAAGCGTGCGCTTTCGGACTTCTTTACCACGGAAAAAGCAAATGAGCTTGAGGGTGTCATCACGGGCTACGGTGCTATCGATGGCAAGCTTGTGTTTGCATTTGCTGAAGACGCATCCAGAATGGGTGGCGTCATTGATGAGCGTCATGCAAAGAAGATTGCTGACCTTTACTGCCTCGCTATCAAGAGCGGCGCACCCGTTATCGGTATCTTCAACTCTAACGGTACTGATATTTTCTGCGGTACAGCCGGCCTTGCTGCTTACGGCAGAATTATGAATGCTGTAACGAAGGCTTCCGGTGCTATTCCGCAGATCGCGTTTATTGCCGGCAAGTGCATCGGTCTTGCAGCAGCTATCGCTGCTATGTTTGACATCGTAGTTAAGGATAGCTCCGCATCCTTCTACGTATCTTCCCCTGCTCTTGCAGGTGTTGAAAACGCGCAGGATACTATACTTGCATACACCGGTGAAACAGCACAGTGTGCAGCGTATATCAGAACGCTTATTTCTTACTTGCCCGAAAGCTCTGCTACCGGCATAATTGTTAAGCCCTGTGCAGACAACCTTAACAGAAAGCTTGGTGAACTTGATTTTGCAGGTGATGCTCTTTCTGCAATTTCTGTTATTGCCGACAACGGCGTTTTCTATGAGATCGCACACGACTTTGCGCCCGGTTCTTCTACCGTGATAACCACCATCGGTGGCGTACGTTGCGGTGTTGTCGCTACTTCCAAGTCTATAAACGACGGTAGACTCTCTGTTGCCAATGCAAGAAAGATAACCAAGTTCGTTAATTTCTGCAACGCATTCAACATTCCCGTTGTTACACTCGTTGATTCTCTTGGCCTTTCCGTTGACAAGGCTAATGAATCTTCTTATTTCGCTTCAGAGCTTGCAAAGCTTGCTTTTGCTTACTCTACCGCATCCGTTCCCAAGGTTACCGTTATACTCGGACATGCAATCGGAGCAGCGTTTGTCCTTCTTGGATCAAAGGCTCTTGGTGCTGATCTTGTTTACGCAACTGACGATGCTGAAATCGGTGCGCTCGTTGCGGAAAGCGGTGTTGCATTTGCATGGAACGACTATATTACTCTTGAAAAGTCACGCGACGATTTCGTTGATGAGTGGAAGGCTACTGTTTCTTCTCCTGCTGTTGCTGCTGCAACCGGCGAAATCGATGATATTATCAGCACAAATGAGCTTCGCGCAAGAATATGCTCCGCTCTTCTCATGCTTGCTGAAAAAGGCAAGGTTAAAATTGCGGATAGCAAAATACTTCCCCTTTAATTTAGGAGGATATAAGGCTTATGTTGCTGACTAATACAATGGATTATTCACAGCCCATTGCAGATATTTCGGATAAGCTTTCTTTCGGTGGAATGATGCTTCTTATTGGAGTGCTCGCTGTTTTTTCTGTACTCGCGATCATCTGGCTTGCACTTACTATTTTCAAGTTTGTCTTCCAGAGTATTTCTGAAAAGAAAGAAAAAGCAACGCCCAAGACCGAGGTCGTAATTCCGGAAGCTCCCGTTGTTGTTTCCGATCCCGATGAAGAGATCGTAGCTGTTATTGCTGCGGCAATAGCAATGGCTGAAAGCGAAAGCGATGGCATTAAATTCAAAGTTGTTTCATTCAGAAGAGTTTAATTATTGAAAGGATTTTAAGCAAATGAAAAGATATAGCATTACCGTTAACGGTAACACTTATGATGTAATTGTAGAGGAAGCTGATGCAAGCGGCATCGTTTCCGCTCCTGTTGCCGCTCCCGTAGCAACCCCTGTTGCAGCTCCTGCTGCTCCCAAGGCTAGCGCACCTAAGGCTGCTCCTCAGGGTGCTGCCGGCGCCAACAAGGTAACCGCTCCCATGCCCGGTACTATTCTTAACGTTAAGGTTTCTGCCGGTCAGTCCGTTAAGAAGGGTGACGTTATATGCGTGCTTGAGGCTATGAAGATGGAAAATGATATCCCCGCTCCCTGCGATGGTGTTATCGCTTCTATAAACATACAGAAGGGCGCAAACGTAAACGCTAACGACGTAATCGCAACTATGAACTGATCAAAGAAAGTCAGGTATAAATAATGCAAATAACAGATGCTATTAAAAATTTCCTGGGTACTACAGGTATAGCACGTATGTTTGCGGACACAAACTGGTGGCAGTATCTCGTAATGTATTTGATAGTCGGTGTGCTCTTCTATCTTGCGGTTGTAAAGAAATTTGAGCCCCTTCTTCTCTTACCTATTGCGTTCGGTATGTTGCTCGCAAACCTCCCCGGTGCTGAGCTTATTCACCTTGAATTTTTCTTTGACGATTACTACATTAGTGTCGAAGGTGGCAAGCTTGTAGGAACTCTTGCTTCAGACATGCAGTCGTTTCTCGCTGCTTTGAATGCACAAGTAGGCTCCAACCTCTATACCATCGGCGAAAACTCACTTAATTTTGATTTTTCTTCACTTAATGCTGAGCAGTTTGAAGTTGTAGAGAATTTATTCCGTTCTTTCCTTGGCAATTCCGCGACTCTTGAAGACGGTGCAGTTCACATTAAGATGACTACAATGATCAAGGAAGTCGTCAACAACGGCGGTCTTGTAGACGTACTCTACCTCGGCGTTAAGCTCGGTATTTATCCCTCGCTCATATTCATGGGTGTTGGTGCGATGACCGACTTCTCTCCCCTTATTTCTAACCCCAAATCGCTCTTTATGGGTGCTGCGGCACAGCTCGGTGTTTTCGTTGCATTCTTCTGCGCGCTCTTCCTTGGATTTTCTCCCATGGAAGCAGGTTCTATCGGTATCATTGGCGGTGCTGACGGTCCTACCGCAATTCTTGTAACAAAAACTCTTGCTCCTCACCTTCTTGGTGCGATAGCAATCGCTGCATATTCCTATATGGCGCTTATCCCTATTATCCAGCCTCCCTTTATGAAGCTCCTCACCACCAAGAAGGAGAGAGCTATCAGAATGGAAGCTACACGTTCGGTTTCCAAGCTTGAAAAGGTAGTATTCCCTATCCTTGTAACCGTTATCGTTTGCTTGCTTGTTCCCGATGCAGCTCCGCTGGTTGGATTCCTTATGCTCGGAAACCTCTTTAACGTTTCCGGTGTTACAGAAAGACTTTCCAAGACCTCTCAGAATGAGCTTTGTAACATTCTCACGATCTGCCTCGGCGTATCCGTTGGTGCTACCGCGAATGCAGAAAACTTCCTTAAGCCCCAGACTCTTTACATAATCGTTCTTGGTCTTGCGGCATTCTGCGTTTCTACCTGCGGCGGTCTTCTCATGGGTAAGCTCATGTGCAAGCTTTCGGGCGGCAAGATCAACCCCCTCATCGGTTCTGCGGGTGTTTCTGCGGTTCCTATGGCTGCCAGGGTTTCGCAGGATGTTGGACGTAAAGAGGATCCCTCAAACTTCCTTCTGATGCACGCTATGGGGCCCAACGTTGCCGGCGTTATCGGTTCTGCAGTTGCTGCAGGTGTATTCCTCAGCTTCTTCCGTTAAGGAAAATATAAGAAAGGTAATAAATAGATGTCAAAGGTATTAATTACAGAAACAGTCCTCCGTGACGCGCATCAGTCCCTTGCTGCTACCCGTATGACTACTGAAGAAATGGTTCCGATCCTTGACGAAATGGATAAGGTTGGCTACTATTCTCTTGAGGCTTGGGGTGGTGCTACATTCGACTCTTGCCTTCGCTTCCTCCACGAGGATCCCTGGGAGAGACTCAGAACTATAAAGGACCACGCAAAGAACACCAAGCTTCAGATGCTCTTCCGCGGTCAGAACATTCTCGGTTACCGTCATTATGCTGACGACGTTGTTGAATACTTCGTTCAGAAGTCTATTGCAAACGGTATCGATATTATTCGTATTTTCGACGCACTTAATGATGCAAGAAACCTTGAGACCGCTATCAAGGCTACCATAAAGGAAGGCGGTCACGTTCAGGCAGCAATCTCCTACACAACTTCCCCCTTCCACACCAACGAGGGCTTTGCACAGTATGCAAAGCAGCTTGAGGAAATGGGCGCGCACTCCATCTGTATCAAGGATATGTCCGGTCTTCTTAAGCCCTACGAGGCGTACCAGCTTGTAAAGACCATTAAGAACAGCGTTAAGGTTCCCGTACATCTGCACTGTCACTATACTGCAGGTCTTGGCTCTATGACTCTTCTCAAGGCTATCGAGGCAGGTGTTGACGGCGTAGATACCGCTATGTCGCCTCTCGCTATGGGTACTTCTCATACTCCTACCGAGTCGCTTGTAGCAACCCTTCAGGGCACTCCTTATGATACCGGTCTTGATCTTGTTAAGCTTGACGTAGTAGCAAAGCATTTCAACAAGATCCGTGAGAATTACCTTGCATCCGGTCTTATCGACCCCAAGGTTCTTAAGGTTGACGTAAACGCTCTTCGCTACCAGGTTCCCGGAGGTATGCTTTCTAACCTTATCTCCCAGCTTAAGATGGCAGGTAAGCTTGATAAGCTCGACGAGGTTCTTGAAGAGGTTGCAAGAGTAAGAGAGGATGCAGGTTATCCTCCGCTTGTAACACCTACCTCCCAGATCGTTGGTACTCAGGCGGTTAATAACGTTCTCTTTGCAGAAGACGGCAGATACTCTAGAGTAACCAAGGAATTCAAGGGTATCGTTCGCGGTGAGTACGGCAGATGCCCCGCTACTATCTCTGATGAGTTCAAGAAGAAGATTATCGGCGACGATGATATAATCGACTACCGTCCCGCAGACAAGATCGCTCCTGAAATTGATACTCTCCGTGAGAGAGTTGCTCCCTATCGTGAGCAGGACGAGGACCTCCTCTCCCTTGCGTTGTTCGAGCAGGTTGCTATCAAGTTCTTTGAGTGGAGAAAGCAGCAGAAATATAAGCTTGACGCAAATGCTGATGCTGCAAATGGCATTCACACTATATAATCTATAAAAAACAAAAAGTCCGATGCGTTTTTGCATCGGACTTTTCTTTATTTGTTGTTTTTGTCATCGTTATCCGGAGAATTCCAGATTGAGTTAAAGAAATCGTCGCTTGAGAAACCGTTGTTGTTGTTTTTTTCTGCTTCGGCTTCCTCGCGGGCTTTCTTCTCTGCCTCTTCGCGCGCCTTGGCTTCCTCTTCGGATTTACGGTTGTTCTCGTGAGCGTTCTTGTTCTCTTCCTCGCTCTTGTTCTTTTTCTCGGTAGCGATATTTTCTATCTGTTCGATCGTAGGATTATCGGTTTCCATTGCTACACGGAACTGCTCCTCATCCATGAACTCGTTTTTGAGAAGGAACGATGCAACAAAGTGAAGCTTATCGATGTGATCGGTGAGGATTTTTTCACATCTTGAGTAAGCGTTCTTTACAATTGCGCGTATCTCATCATCGATTTCTGCAGCTGTCTTTTCAGAGTAATCCTTACCTGTCGAGAAATCACGGCCGAGGAATACCTCGTCAGAGCCGCTTGAAGAGCCGTAAAGTACAGTACCGAGCTTGTCGCTCATGCCGTACTTGGTGACCATATTGCGAGCCACTCTTGTTACCTGCTGAATATCACTGGAAGCTCCGGTGGATATATCATCAAGCACGATTGCCTCAGCTACTCTACCGCCAAGCGAAAGAACAAGCTCGTCGAGCATTTCATTTCTTGAAGCGGTCATTCTATCCTCGGTGGGAACACTGAGGGTAACACCGCCTGCAGAGCCGGCAGGAATAATAGTAATATGCTTTACGGGATTTGTATGCTCGCAATAGTAAGATGCAACAGCGTGGCCTGCCTCGTGGTAAGCACACAGCTTGTTGTCTGCTTCGGTTCTGACCTTGGTTTTCTTTTGAGGACCGAGAAGCATCTTCATATACGCTTCCTCGATATCTTCCATACCGATAAGAGCCTTGCTCTTCTTTGCTGCGCGGAGTGCTGCCTCATTCATAAGGTTTGCAAGCTCGGCGCCGGTAAAGCCAATGGTGGTCTGTGCGATCTTTCGAAGATCAACGGTAGCCTCAAGGGGCTTGTTGCGGCAGTGGACCTTAAGAATAGCCTCACGGCCGTTCATATCGGGATAATTTACGGTTACACGGCGGTCAAAACGTCCGGGACGAAGGAGCGCCGGGTCAAGTATGTCAGGGCGGTTTGTAGCAGCCATAACGATTACGCCGGAGTTAGTGCCAAATCCATCCATTTCAACGAGAAGCTGGTTAAGGGTCTGTTCCCTTTCATCGTGTCCGCCGCCGAGGCCTGCGCCTCTATGACGACCGACGGCATCGATCTCGTCTATAAATATGATGCTTGCGTTGGTCTTTCTTGCGCTGTCGAATAAGTCACGTACACGCGATGCACCTACACCGACGTACATTTCAACGAAATCAGATCCTGAAATCGAGAAGAAAGGAACACCGGCCTCGCCCGCAACCGCCTTGGCAAGAAGTGTTTTACCTGTACCGGGAGGGCCAACAAGAAGAACACCGCGCGGTATTCTTGCGCCAAGCTTAACGTACTTCTGGGGATCCTTGAGGAATTCTACAACCTCTTCAAGCTCCGCCTTTTCTTCATCTGCGCCTGCAACATCTGCAAATTTAACGGCATCCTTATCACCGGAAACGACCTTTGCTTTTGATTTAGCAAAGTTGTTCATCTTACCGCCGCCGGGTGCCTGACGAAGCATGAATATCCAAAGACCGATAAATACTGCACCGATAATGATGTAAGGAAGCCATGCTTGCCACCAAGATGTCTTTGCGGGGGCTTCGTAGTCGTACTTTTCAAAAGGAGAGTTGGGGTCTAAACGCTTGCCCTCTGCGATGTCGTTTATCTCTTCGAGCTGGAACGTACGGCTAACCTCGTATTTAAAATTCTTGTAGACCGGATCACCGTTTGCTTCCTTTTGGAAGATTATTTTACCTTCGGCATCTCTTTTATACGATCCGTCCTCGTTAAGCTCGGGAGCAAGAGTTTTTAACGTTATGACAGAATCTCCGTCAACAACGTAAGATACAACGATATCGTCCTCGAACATCTGTATTATATCGCTGTAAATAACTGCATCGGTGCGGTAAAAAACACCAGTGATCGTGGATACGCCCACAATAACAACAGCTATTAAAATTATAAAAAATAATATGCTCTTGAAATTAGACTTCATTAAGTGTTATCCAGGCCTTTCTGCAAACAATGCTGATTTGAAATCAGACTTCTGCCTTGAAATATATGGAGTTTTTGTTGATATCTCGGCAGATGGGTTCGGCAAATGCAATATATGCGGAATCGACGTGTGACAGCCCGTCTCTCACCTTGAATCCCGGAACCCAGATGATACCCGCATCATCAACTACCACGGGCACATACTGACGCATTGACGGCGGAATCTTACGATCGTTAAAAAGCTTTTTTAACTTTCTTGTGATTCCCCCATAAGCGTACGAATCTCCGTCTTTCTTGGTTCTGACGGACAATCCGTTATCAATTATATCTGAAGGAATTTGCGCTTGTATTGATATTTTGTAAATATTTGAATAACTTTCAAAGGTTTTGTCGCTGTCGATTATTACAACGGTATTAAAACCGGGGATCTCGTTTACTCCACGCTTCAGCTTGACGGAATATTCGATATCCGACTCTAACATATCATTCCCTATATGGCAGAGTCCATTCTCCATTACAAATCTTATTTTACCGGGCAAGGAATATGAAAAGTTACCGCCTTCAAGCAAACGGCAGATTGCGTCCACGTGCGTTCTTTCCGGCTTTATCTGCGTTTTTTGTTCAATCATCCTGAGAAGTACTCGGTAAAAAAGCGATTTCGGCAACGAAGCAAGAACGTCCTGCGAAATGCAGCCGTCTTTCATGTTCTCGGAAAGAATGCTGTCAGCTTGGCCGTTGATATAACGGCTGTCCTCGCGAATATTTGTACACATTCGTGTTGCCATTGCTTCGGCATCGCTATTAAGAACGTAAAGGCGCGGAATTATTTCGCTTCTGATGTAATTTCTCGAATATTCAATATCCGAATTGGTGGAATCCGTTACATAACGTACGTCGGATTCTTTAAGTGCATCAACGATGTCGCGCTTGGGTGAATATATCAGAGGACGAACGATGTTATCTCTTGTCGGTGGGATACCTGCTATTCCGGAAATACCGCTACCTCGCATCATATTAAAAATAACGGTTTCGAGATTATCGGTAGCGTTGTGCGCGACGGCAATGGTTTTTACAAAATCATCTTCTGCTATTATTCTATCGAATGCCGCGTACCGTGCATTTCTAGCTGTTTCTTCAATTCCTGCGCCGCTTTCCTTTGCGATTTCTGGGACATTAATTTTAACCGATCTGAACTCTACATTAAGATCCCTACATAAATTTTTCGCAAACTTTTCATCTCTATCCGCTTCATCGCCACGTATCATGTGATTAACATGAACGGCAATAATAGGAAAATCGCAAATTGTTTTCTTGATTTCCAAAAGCAGGAACAAAAGCATAACCGAGTCCGCGCCGCCGGATAGACCGATCAATACGCCACGCTTTAACTGTTCAAGCATGTTGTAATCATTTAATGCGCGAATAGCCGACGAATAGACCTTCTTTCCCGTTTTGGTTAAGAAAATATCATTCATTATGCTCTATCTTCCTCAAGAGTTCTGAATTTGGTGAACTGACCGATCCAGCCCATCTTTACGTTACCTACACTACCGTGACGGTTTTTAGCTACGATAACTTCGGCGGTATTTGCGGTATTGGGGGCGTTGGGATCGTCATTTTGATTTCCGCTTATATCCTTATAGTACTCATCTCGATAAAGGAAAAGTACAATATCAGCATCCTGCTCTATGGATCCGGAGTCACGAAGATCGGCGAGCGTGGGCTTCTTTGCATCGCCGCCGCGCTGCTCGGTACCTCTGTTCAACTGCGCACAGCACAGAATCGGAATTCCGAAATCCTTTGCCATAATCTTCAGGTTTCTTGATATTTCACCAACCTGTTGAGCACGGTTGTCGCTGTTCGAGGTGCTTTGCATAAGTCCGATATAGTCTATGACAACAAGACCGAGGTTGGGTATTCTGCGAAGCTTTGATTTCATCTCGGTGGTAGTTATAGCAGACGTATCGTCTATATAAACATCGCAGCCCGAAAGATCTGATACAACACCGGCAAGATTATCCCAGTCCTCAGGCTTAAGCTGACCGGTTCTGAGTCTTCCGGAATCAATAAGCGCTTCGCTCGAAAGAATCCTGTTAACGAGCTGCTCGCCCGACATCTCAAGCGAGAAGATAGCAACAGCTTTCTTGGACTTTGCGACGTTGATGGCGATATTCATAGCAAAAGACGTTTTACCCATACCGGGACGTGCGCCAACGATTACAAGGTCACCCTTACCCATTTGGATGAGCATACGGTCAAGTCCTGAGAAACCGGTTTTTGATCCCGTAACTGCGCCGCCGTTCTCGGAAAGTGTTTCGATATCCTTGTAAACGTTTGTGAGAATATCTCTTATATGACGCAGATCTTTTGTTTCGTTATTGTGAGAAATATCGAATATCTTCTGCTCTGCGCTATCTATGATAGTACGAACGGGAGAAGCCTCCTCGTAAGCAGTAGTATTTATCTCATCACACGCGTTGATAAGTCTGCGCAGCGTAGATTTGTCCTTGACTATTCTGGCATAATCTTTTACGTTGGCGGTAGAAGGAACAGATCCGGCAATTAACGAAATGTACTGAATGCCGCCTGCCTCGTCCTTATCGCCCTGCTCTACAAGCGCATTAACCAACGTGACGGTATCGATGATCTTGCTCTGCATATACATCGTTGAGAGCGCAGAGAAAATATGCTGATGCTCCGCAAGATAAAAATCGTCTGCGGTTATCATACCGCCGATAAGATCAAATGATTCGGGCTTTATTATTATTGCGCCTAAAAGCGCACGTTCAGCCTCAATAGACACGGGAAGCTGACGAATAAGACCTGCTGAATCCATCTATATATCTCCTAGTTTTGTTATTAGCCTACCTTTACGGTAAACTTTGCTACGATGTCGGTGTAAAGCTTAATTTCAACAGAATGCGTGCCGGAGGTCTTGATAGCATCCTTGAGGATTATCTTTCTCTTGTCTATATCAACGGAAAGAATCTTTTTAAGCGCCTCGGCAATGTCCTTAGCAGTAACAGAACCGTACAGACGTCCGTCTGCGCCATGCTCCATTGTGATTTCTACAACGGCATCATTTATGCGTGCAGCAAGAGCTGCTGCCGCCTTTTTTTCTTCGTTTATCTTATACTGCTTTGCTTCTTCCTTGTTCTTCAACTCGTTCGTGGCCTTCGCGTCAGCTGCGATCGCTTTTTTCTGAGGGAAAAGGAAGTTTCTTGCATAGCCGTCAGATACTTCTACGATCTGATCCTTTTTGCCCTGTCCTTTGACATCGCAAAGTAAAATTACTTTCATTTTATTTCTCCTTAAATTACAATTCCAAATATTTGTCAATGCTATCCTTGAGCGCTGTGAGTACAGACTCCACAGATTCAGATACTACCTGAGCTCCGGCAACGTCAAAATGTCCGCCGCCGTTAAGCTTTTCAAGAATAAGCTGAACGTTGATCGATCCGTTTGATCTACCGGAAATATGAACCTGCTCACCTATTTTTACTAGAGTAAATGCCGCGTCTATGCCACGAAGCGAGAGCATCTTATCTGCTGCCTTGGAAGCAACGATACGGTATGACTCATCGGTATCTCCGTCACAACTTGAGATAGCAATATTACCGTTGTATATGGTGATAGCGGTATGGAAACGAGCCTCTTTGGAGAGGTCGGAGGGTGTTGCTTTGAAAAGGTTGTTAACGTCCTGAGGACTTGCACCTGCACCGCGGAGGTACTGCGCTACGCCGAAAGTACGTGTGCCTGTGTTACGGGTAAACTGCTTGGTATCAAGCAAAACACCGGCAAGAAGCATATCCGCAACCTCTTTGACAAGGTTACGTGAGCTGATAGCGTTTTCAAGCATTTCGCCAACCAGCTCGCAGGCACTGGATGCAGACGGCTCGATATAGGAAAGCTTGATCGAGGGGTGAAGCGCATCCTGGGCTCTGTGGTGGTCGATAACTGCGATTTTCTCTACCTTGTTTGAAATGTTTGCAAACTGAGAGCGCTCGAGAGTGTTGTGGTCGACGAGAATTACGAGCGTATCGGGGCCGACGAGGTCGAGGCCCTCTGCGTTATCCACAAACATCTGCTCGTAGGTATCAATACTCTGGAGCAAACGAATGCAGGGCTCAAGGTTCTTGTCGCGCATATCAACCGCGATGTTGGTTTTTGCACCGCAGAGCATACACAGTCTTGCTATACCGACGGAAGCGCCGAAGGAGTCGAAATCTCCATATCTGTGGCCCATTACAATAACGTTATCTGATCTTGCAATGAGCGAAGCAAGCTGAGCAACGAATGTTCTGGAGCGAACGTTTGAACGCTTGTAAACGGATTTTGTACGTCCGCCATAGTACTCTATCGAATCCTCGGTCTTATAGACCGCCTGGTCGCCGCCGCGTTGCAGTGCCATATCTATGGCTTCCTTTGCTGCCGCTTCCCTGTCAGCAAGAGATCCGCTGATCCTGGAAACACCAATAGAAACGGTAACGGACATTCCGTCGTCGATTCTTGTGTCACGAATCGTATCGAGTATGGCAAATCTGTCAGCAATAAAACCGTCGAGATACTTGGAATCAAACAACATAACGTACTTATCGTTGTCGTATGATTTAAGGACGGCGTTGACTGAATTTGCCCAGCTTTTGATTTTGCCATCTACAACCGCTACCGCGTCACGATATTCTTCGTGAACGTACTGCAATGCATCCTCAACGTTATCGATAGCGATGTATGCAACGGCAACTCTTTCCTCGGCATATCTTTTTTCCACCTCGCGAAGCTCGGTTACATCCGTCAGCATTATGATGTAAAGACCGCCGTTCTTCTCGGAAACCGTAAAACCCTCGGTCGTATATACACCGTTGCCGATCTTGACAGGCTCGGATGAAAAGAGATTGTTTTTAATTTCATCACCGATCAACTCGTCGATGTTTTCACCTATGACGTTATCGGCATAAGGGATAACGGTGCGCATTGCATCGTTGTACCAAAGTATTTTTCCGTTTGAATCAAGCGCTATAATGGGAGAAAGTGAATTTTTTAAAACTACACTTCCGTTTTCCATAAGCAGCTCGTGGATCTCTGTGTTGTTCGCCATAGTCGAGCTGGAAGCACGGTGTATTCCTATAATCGAGATTTCTATGAGATAAAGTGCAGTAAACGCAAACGCATAAAATGCCGTATGCACCTTGCTTGCAAATATCGAAAACAATGCAAAAAACAAAATGTTGGCACAAGCGAGCGCAACACATATCGCAAATTCTACTCTGGATATATAAGGCACGTTTTTCTTGTCGTGAAGATTTGACTTATTGTGCATATATTCTCCTCTCTTTCTAACGCAAAAAAGTGACATAGCGATAATTATCGCATTATAATTCATATAATTATATCATATACGCGCGTGTTTGTAAAGCCAAACGCGAAAAAAATTATTAAAATAGTGTAAATTGTTCTGACGGTATATTTACAAATTTCCAATTTCTTATTGCAAAAAGCAACAAAATGTAGTAAAATATGTAATAGAAAATGAACGGAGGAAAAGGTCATGACCAAGCTTATGCCCGATAGCACTGTTGCGCAAATAACAGGCGTAGGACCAACAAGAGCAAAGCAGCTTCAACGCCTTGGCATATTTACGGTCAAAGATCTCGTTTACCACTTCCCTCGTCTTTACGAGGAGCGCGGTAACGTTCTTCCGCTTGCTGCCGCGGATACGGAATCAAACTACGGTTTTATACTGACCGTTGCTTCCGAGCCAAAAAGCTTTGCCTTGAAGCGCGGACTTACAATAACAAAATTCAAAGCATTTGATGAAACCGGCGCGGTTGAAGTTTCGTTCTTTAATTCCCCGTTCGTAAAGGATGTTTTTCATACAGGCGCTCAGTTCAGGTTTTGGGGACGTCTTACGCAAAACAAGCGTACTCTGCAACTTACTAACCCTAAATATGAGCCTTACGTTGAAGGGATAGAGCTTGCGCAGTACGTACCTGTTTATGCGCTTACAAGCGGTATCAATTCAAAGTTCATCGAAAAAATAACGAAAATCGCTTTAGACGCAGTAACACCCTATATAGTCGATCCCTTACCCGAAGAGATTCGATTCGCCAATAAATTACCTACGCTATCGTATGCTTTAAAAAACGTTCACTTCCCGACTAATGCCTCGGCGCTCTCTGCCGCACTCAAAAGACTTGCTTTTGATGAGATGCTTTACTTTGGAATCAGCATTTCCATGGCATCCAGGCATAAAAGCAAAGGAATCGGCGTAAGGTTTTCGCCCTGCGACATTAAGCCGCTTCTGGCACTTTTACCATACGAGTTGACAAATTCGCAGAAAGAAACGGTAAACGACATATACAAGGATACCGTTATCGGAACAGACGGAAATATTTCGCCTATGGCGAGAATTGTCGTGGGTGACGTTGGCTCCGGAAAAACCATTTGCGCTACGATTGCTATGTATATCGCTGCGTGCTCCGGGTACCAGTCTGCTTTGATGGCGCCTACCGAAATATTGGCGCGCCAACATTACAACGATTTAAAAAAGCTTTATTCTTCGCTTGGTATCGAGGTAGAGCTTTTGCTCGGCTCCAGTACCGCCAAAGAAAAAAGAAGAATATATGCCGCTATATCTGACGGAACTTGCCAAGTGATAATCGGCACCCACGCGCTACTGTCTGATAAATTTGAGTTTAACAATCTTGGACTCATCATAACGGATGAGCAGCACCGTTTTGGCGTTAATCAGCGCGCAATTCTCAAAGACAAGGTTGAGCGCGCGCATATGCTGGTCATGAGTGCAACGCCGATACCACGTACTCTCGCTCTTGCGATGTACGGCGACCTTGACGTTTCAAGAATAACCGAAATGCCCAAAGGAAGAATGCGTGTCGATACCTTTGTGGTTGACGAAAGTTACCGTACAAGACTCGTTGATTTCATAAAAAAACAGGTTCTCATCGGTGGTCAATGCTATGTTGTTTGCCCATCGATTGAGCCGCCGTCAGACGAAGAAGAAAATGCCGTTGCCCCCAATTCCATACTTTTGGGTGAATCGTTCGCAGCGAGAAAGAATATCAAAAATGCAACCGAACACGCAGAATTTTTAAGGCAGAAACTTAAAGATATTACTGTGGGATGTCTGCACGGCAAAATGAAAACAGAAGAAAAAGACGACATAATGAGGCGCTTTGCATCAGGCGAAGTATCCGTGCTTGTTTCAACCACCGTCATAGAAGTTGGCGTAAACGTGCCGAATGCGTCATTGATGATCGTTGAGAATGCCGAACGCTTTGGACTTGCGCAATTACACCAGCTGCGCGGACGAGTAGGACGCGGTACAAGAAAATCCTACTGTGTTTTGGTCGCAGGTACACGATCTGAAAAATCAGACTCTCGCCTTGACGTAATGAGAACGACATATGACGGCTTTGAAATAGCCGAAAAGGATCTTTTGCTTCGCGGCCCGGGTGACTTTTTCTCATCAGCCGGCAGCGATAATCTCAGACAAAGCGGCGGTTTCGAATTTAAAATAGCGTCACTGTCCGACGATACCGACCTTTTCAGCGCGGCTTTTGCAAGTGCTAAAATGATTGTATCAGAGGATCCCGAGCTTGAGCGCGAAGAAAATTCCGGATTGCGCGCCGAGTTGAATCGCTATCTGGCACCGCGTACCTCTCAAATTTCCTAAAAAACAAACCGATTGGAGTATATATGGCAATCAAACCTCTAGCCGACCGTATGAGACCGCAATCATTCGATGAGGTCGCCGGACAGGCACATCTCGTATCCGAAAACGGAATACTGCGCAAATTGACAGATGCCGGAAGAATCCCGAATATGATTTTTTACGGCCCTCCCGGCACAGGTAAAACCACGGTTGCAAACATAATAGCATCGAAATCAGGGATGCAATTGTACAAGCTTAATGCCACGACCGCTTCCCTTGCCGATGTAAAGGATGTTATTGCGGGTACGGACAGTATGCTGGCAAGCAACGGCACGCTGTTGTATCTTGACGAGATCCAATACTTTAATAAGAAGCAACAGCAATCCCTCTTGGAATTTATGGAAAACGGCAAGATCACGCTCATAGCATCGACCACAGAAAATCCCTATTACTGTGTTTATAATGCTCTGCTCTCCCGTTCATCCGTATTCGAATTCAAATCCGTAAAGCCGGAAGACTGTATTCCAACGCTTAAGCGTGCGCTGAAAATATTGAATGAGGACTTTGGCGATTCGAAGACAGCTGACGAAAAAGTTCTTCGTGCCATCGCGGCAGCTGCGGGCGGAGACGTTCGTATGAGCGTTTGTATGATAGAAAACGCCTTTTATGTATCTGGTAAGGAAATCGAGATATCAACGCTCTCTACTTTAATGCCCGGAGTTGTTGGCCATTATGACCGCGACGGCGACGTTCATTACGATCTTCTCTCTTGTTTACAAAAATCAATTCGTGGCTCTGATCCCGATGCTGCCGTATTTTATCTTGCAAAAATTCTTGCCGGCGGCGATTTGCTTTCTGCCTGCCGCAGACTCCTTGTAATAGCAAGCGAGGATATAGGCTTGGCATATCCGCTTGCAGCTACTATCACTTATTCTTGCGTTGAAAGCGCAAAAATGCTCGGTCTTCCCGAGGCGGCAATACCTCTTGCAAATGCCGTTTGCATGCTTGCAACTGCTCCTAAGTCAAACAGCGCGTATATGGCATACAACGCCGCTGCCGAGGATATCGGAAACGGTAGGGGCATACAAATCCCCGAGCATTTACAATCTCCGCTTTTCAAGGGTTATCTTTATCCGCATAATTACGAAAACAATTATGTAAAGCAAAACTATCTTCCTGCCGATCTCATAGGTAAAAAATATTATGAGTTTGGAACCAACAAGACCGAACAGGCGGCAAAAGCATATTACGAATTCATACGTTCTTCAGCAAAAAGGTAACCTAGGCTTTGAAAACAACAAAAATGTCGATATTTCTTGACAAAATATATAGTGTTTGGTATAATATGTAGAGGTATTGCATTAATATCCACTATAATATAGATAATTGTTTCCAAACGGAGGCATTCAATGATATATCACTTTATTCTAAATCCCAAATCGGGACGAAAACGCAAGCATAGACATTTTGAAGAAACAATAAAGCTGGCTTGTCGTGAAAGACAGCTTGATTACCATATTTATTACACAACCTGTCCGGGAGATGCAACCGAATACGTCGCATCAATGGTGCGTATTTCGCAAGAAAGACAGCGCTTTATCTGCATAGGTGGCGACGGCACTATCAATGAGATAGTAAATAGCGCCCCTTGTAACGATAGCGTTGAATTCGGCGTTATTCCCAGCGGCTCAGGAAACGACTTTGTACGTAATTTCACCAACAAAAAGCTCTTTGAGTGCATTGATGCGCAAATTGACGGTGAAACCATGCCGATCGATCTTATCAAATGCAATGACAACTATTGTGTTAATATGGTCAATATAGGCTTCGACTGTGCGGTTGTAAAGGAGCAGCAGAAGCTTAAAAAGCATTGGTTTATACCTGCGCGCTTTTCATACATAGCCGGCGTAGCTGTGGTGTGCTTCCGCAAAATAGGCACCAAAATGAAAGTAATTCATGACGATGGCACCGTGCTTGAAAAGCTGTTCACGCTTACTGCTATCGGTAACGGTAAATTCTGCGGTGGCGGCTTCTGTTCCCTTCCGAAAGCTATACTCAACGACGGACTTATGGACGTATGCGCGATAGACAGAGTTTCCCTCTTCAAATTTTTCACCTTGGTCGGTCTTTACAAAAAAGGCACGCACCTTGAAAGCAAGCGCGCGCTTAAAGTTATAGATCACAGACAGGTAAATCACTTTAAGATGGAATTTGAAGAACCGGTTCCGATATGTATTGACGGCGAGATCAAAGGAGCAAAAAGCGTTGATTTTACCGTAGTACCCGCGGGAATAAACTTCGTAGTTCCAAAGGGCTGCGAATATAAATATCAGAAATAACCTTGGCTCTCTCGTGCCAGAGGAGTAAAAATGAAAATTTTTGACAAAAGACCGTTAAGCTTGATACTTTGTATGCTGCTTGGCGGCTTTGTCTTTTTCACCATATCTGACAACGCATGGCGTATAGCAATAATAAGTATCGGTGCACTGCTGCTCCTGTTTGCGATATTTGCATGGATGAAGGTGTTAAAAGGCAAAGCTTTGGCTGTTATTTGCGCTACGGCTATACTGCTCGGTTGCTTTTTCTCATACTTATATTTTGATTTACACTTCTGTATCGATGATAAATATACAGACGAGGTAAAAATATCGGGTGTAGTAACCGACGCAAGCAATTATTCATACGGTCGCAATCTTACGATAAGCATCGAAACCGTGAACGGCGAAAAGGTACCGGACTACAAGGTGCTCGCATTCGCATCATTAGATGAATGTGAGGGAATTTCCGACGGATCGCGTATAACAGCCACGGGAAAAATCATCGGTTTTGCTGAAGAATCAGATCCCGATACAGCAGCATATTATTATGCTTCGGGATATTCGGCTCGAATCACCGAAATCAAGGATATAAACCACGTAGAATATGCAGGCTCGTCATTGGCTGCCAAGTTAATTAACTATCGCAAGGCATTGTGCAGACGTATCATCGTAAATTCAAATGAAGAAAGCGGCGGATTGTTGTGTGCGCTTTTGCTCGGTGAAAGAAGCTATCTCAGTAGCGAAACAAGGCATGATTTTGCGCGCGTCGGCTTATCTCATATTCTTGCGCTTAGCGGTATGCATCTCGCTATCATCTCATTTGCCATAGAGGCGCTCCTTTCTAGGCTTGGTATAATGAAAAAGCCACGCAAGATTATTCTGATTATTTTCACGCTTCTCTATATGTCTCTAACCGGCTTCCCTACCTCTGTGATGAGGGCCGGTATAATGCTGATCATCACATCGCTGCTTTTCTTATTATCGCATCGCGCCGATTCTATTACGACGCTATTCATAGCTATCGTTGTGATACTCATTGCTCAGCCATACGCAGTATTTGACATAGCATTATGGCTTTCGGCAGCCGCAACTCTTGGTATATTGATATTTACAGAGTTCAGAGAAACACTTGATAAAAGCAAGAAACCTTCGCTTCGCAAAAGAATAATTAATGCCATAATTTTCCCTGTGCTTATATCCTTGCTTGCTTTTGGCGCGACCTTTTTAATGAGTGCTGCGAATTTCAAAAGCTTTTCGATTCTCGCTCCTGTAACAACACCGATTTATAGTATTATAGTTGAGATATATATGTATCTCGGTATACTGCTATTAATGTGCGGACGCTTTCTTTCGCTCGGCGCGATCGCAAGACCTGTTGGCAGTTTTATAACTGATAGTATTAGGTGCATTTCTTCAATAAACGGTATTTATGTTTCGGCAGAATATATAATCATATCGGTTATGCTTGTCGTGTTCACCATATCGTTTTGCGCCTTTGCTATACTGAATATAAAAAGAAAAAGAAGTGCTGTTGCACTTCTTGTGTCTATGATATGCGCAGTTTTTGCCGTTGCGTTTTCCTGCTCGGTTTATTCCAAAAATGTAGATTATTTTGAATACGTAGTCAACGAAAATAACGAGTGGATCATAATGCAAGACGGTGACACAAATGTCATTTTGGATATTTCTACCCCTAGCTACAAGACGGCCGGTATTGGAGCGGATGAGTTAAAGAAGCTCAAATTATGCGAGCTTGACCGATATGTTTTCACAGCTTACTCTGTCGGAACGATTGATGCCGTAGATGCTCTGCTCGGCTCAATATTCGTTGAAGAGATATACTTACCTGCACCTCAAAATGAAAACGAGTTTTTGATTGCTGAAAAGATTGTTTCAGACAATCAAAAATCCAAAACAGAATTTTCTTTTTACAAGGATGAGGAGTTTATCGAGTGCGGAGAATTCGCTATTTTCCCCGCCTACCGCTCGTCAGAGAAAAATAAACTTGCACTTACGATATTGCATTGTGATGAGTTCTACACTTATTTATCGTCCGGAATGTTAGAAAACGACACGAAAAACGTGGCGCTTCCACTGATCGACGGTTGCAATACCTTGATCCTTGGGCGCCACGGCAATTCGTATTCAGATTATAAGTTTATATATCAGGTAAATGATCTTCAAAGACTTGTCATATCAAGTAAAAGTCTTACAATACCAAGCGAAACCGCAAGGTATTACAACGAACAAGGGACAAGACTGGATTACTATCCCGAAAAGACAGGATTATACGTTGAATAAGAATTCGACGATATCGCCGTCTTTCATAATATATTCCTTACCTTCGCTACGAAGCAAGCCCTTTTCCTTAACCTTGTTTCTATCTCCTTCTCGAACGAGATCGTCGAAGGAAACAACTTCGGCACGAATGAATCCGCGCTCAAAGTCGGTGTGAATTTTACCGGCTGCGCCGGGTGCTTTCGTGCCTTTTTTAATTGTCCAGGCGCGAACCTCTTTGGGACCGGCGGTAAGGAAGCTTATAAGGCCAAGAAGCGAATATCCGGACTTAATAAGCTTGTCAAGTCCGCTTTCTTCGATGCCGAGATCTGCAAGGAAGGTCATCTTTTCTTCGCCCTCAAGCTCTGCAAGCTCTGCCTCGATCTGTGCGCTAACCGCGATAATTTCGCTATTCTCGCTCTCGGCATGCTCGCGAAGCTTGATATAGCCGGCGTTCTGCTCATAGTCACCGCCAACCTCGTCCTCGGAGATATTTGCAACGTATATGATAGGCTTAAGGGTAAGAAGTCTGGATTCCTCTATGTAAGCGCACTCCTCGTCGTCAAGGCCAAGCGCACGCGCGCACTTACCTTCTTCAAGACCGGCCTTTACCTTCTCAAGAACCGCAAGCTTATCAAGAAGCTTTTTATCGCTCTTTGCGGCCTTTGTGGTACGCTCTATTGCGCGTTCAACTATCTCAAGGTCGGAGAGAATAAGCTCGATGTCGATAGTTTCTACGTCACGGATAGGATCGATTGAACCCTCAACGTGAACTATATCGTTGTTTTCAAAGCAACGAACTACGTGTACGATCGCATCTACCTCGCGAATGTTGGCAAGGAACTTGTTGCCAAGACCCTCACCCTTTGATGCACCGCGAACAAGGCCTGCGATATCAACGAATTCTATAACCGCGGGGGTGAACTTTTCGGGCTTGTACATCTCAGCGAGCTTGTCAAGTCTTTTGTCAGGCACCATAACGATGCCTACGTTGGGATCTATCGTGCAAAAAGGATAGTTAGCGGACTCTGCTCCTGCATTAGTCAAAGCGTTAAAAAGCGTGCTCTTACCTACATTGGGGAGTCCAACGATACCAAGTTTCATATTTTAAATTCCTACTTTCGTTAAAAATGCGCATAAATATCTATTATAAGTATATTATAATACATTTGAAGTCCTTTTTCAAGATATATACATTATTTTTTTAACATTAAGTATATCCTACTCTACTCTTTTCAAAATGTACACAATATAAAGCGTTTGTTTATTAAATTGAAAATGAAAATTAATAATTTGTTCTTGACATCTACATACTTTTGGTGTATAATTTAATTGTTAAGTTTTTAAGTTTTTTAACAATGTTAATAATTTGAGGAGGAAAATATGGATACCAAACTTTTGATTATAGACGACGACGTTAATATCTGCGGTATGCTTAAAATTTATTTTGAAAACGAGGGTTATAAGGTAAAGACCGCCAACGACGGCATCGAAGGCTTCAACTGCTTTAAGATTTATGAGCCCGATCTCGTTTTGCTCGATATAATGATGCCCAAGAAAGACGGCTGGCAGGTTTGCCGCGAGATTCGCGAGATCTCTCCCAAGCCCGTTATAATGATAACCGCAAAGGGTGAAGTTTTTGACAAGGTCCTCGGACTTGAGCTTGGCGCAGACGACTTCATCGTTAAGCCCTTTGATATGAAGGAGCTTTCTGCAAGAATAAAGGCAGTTCTTCGCCGCTACAACGCACACTCCAAAAAGAACGACGAAGAGGTCGTTAAGTTTGAAAACATCGAAATCAGCCTTCAGAAATACGAGCTTAAGCTCAACGGCAAGGCAATCGATATTCCCCCCAAGGAGCTTGAACTTCTCTATTTCCTTGCATCTAACTGCAACAGAGTTTTCACAAGAAATCAGCTGCTTGACAAGGTCTGGGGATTTGACTATCTTGGTGACTCCCGTACCGTTGACGTGCACGTAAAAAGACTTCGCGAGAAGCTCGAAGGCATCTCTGACAAATGGTCACTCAAGACCGTTTGGGGCGTTGGTTATAAGTTTGAAACTGTAATTTAATATAGAAAATGCGCACTCGTTTGAGTGCGCATTTTTTTGTTTAGAATTTAAAAGTAAGCTGTCCAAGAGAAACGCCGGTTGAAGGAATTGCGAGTTTGCGGCATTTTGCTGCGTCTTCGCCGAGCTCCTCTATTCTATCAGTAACAAACTCTACCTTGCCCTTCTTTTTAGGCAACTGCATAATTTGTGTACCTGCGGCAGTTCTTGTTGTCTTATCGGGTATAAGCGAGCTTTTGATAAGCATTCCCTTGCCTGCATCCGAACGAATGAAGAGCGGCACGGGTTTATCGCCTTCGTATACGGCACCGGCAAGCGGGGACGCCGAAGAGTAAGCTCCGGTTATCTTGCGGCGCTTGGTTTTTGCCTCATAAGCAGAAAGTGAAACTCTTACGCCCTTACCGTTCTCGAAAATATAGACCATATGGTGCTTGGGATTAAGCTCGTAGATCATCTTGCAAGCAACTACGTGCTCGTCATCATCCATAGAAAGCTTTGTAGGAATATAATCTCCCATGCTCGAGGCCTTACAAAGATCAAAATCAGCCACCCTAACACGATAGATCTGCGCTTTATCGGTAAAGAACAGAACATCTCCGCGGTTGTCTGTGTCTTCCTCGTAAACTACAAAGTCGCCCTCTTTGAGCTTGTGCTCGTCGGCGTTACGCGCAGCCTGTACGGAGAGCTTTTTGAAATAGCCACCGCGTGTCATTACAAGCTTGCAGTTGTAATTCTCGAAGAAAATATCCTTCTTTACGGGAGCTGCAACGCTTTCTTTCTCTATAAGTTCGGTCTTTCTGGGCTTGCCGTAAGTTTTCTTGATATTTTGGAGAGAGGAAATGATAAGGTAGCGAAGCTTGATCTCATCTTTAAGGGTTTCTTCCATATCAGCGATCTCTGCGCGAAGACTATCGATTTCTTTAACACGGTTGATGATGTATTCGCGGTTGAGGTTACGCAGCTTTATTTCGGCTACATACTCTGCCTGGATCTTTGTGATATCAAAGCCTTTCATAAGGTTGGGGATAACGTCCTCTTCCTTTTCGGTCTTACGAATTATTCTGATGGCTTTATCAATATCAAGAAGTATTTTAGCAAGACCCTCAAGCAAATGAAGCTTATCTCTCTTTTTGCCAAGATCAAATTCAAGCTCACGTGTTACGCACTTAATTCTGAACTTTATCCACTCAAGAAGGATTTCCTTGATACCAAGCTGGTAAGGAGTTCCCTCTACGAGAATATTGAAGTTGCAGTCGAAGTTGTTTTCAAGCTCGGTTGCCGCAAACAGCTTTTGCATAACGAGCTCAGGGTTGGCATCCTTCTTAAGATCAAAAGTGAGCTTAAAGCCGTTAAGGTCGATCGCATCGCGCACGTCGGCAACTTCACGAAGCTTACCGAGCTTTATCATCTCGGTCGCTTTTTTCATTATAGATTCAATTGTTGAGGAGTACGGGATCTCGAGAATGTCAATGCAATTCTCTTTCTTGACGTACTCATACTTTGCACGCATCTTGAAGCTTCCTACACCGGTGGTGTAAATATTCTTCATCTGCTCGCGGTCGTAAAGGATCGTAGCTCCACCGGGGAAATCGGGAGCTTTAATTATATCGAGCAATCTGTCAACCGTAGTATTGGGGTTTTTGAGAAGCGCGATAGCGCCGTCGCAAATTTCACCAAGATTGAACGAGCATATCGAACAAGCCATACCGACAGCGATACCGAGATTTGGCGAAACAAGTATGTTGGGGAATGTTGTCGGCAAGAGCGTCGGCTCGGTTGTCGTGTTATCGTAGTTGGGAACAAAATCCACCGCATTTTTGTCTATTCCCGAGAATAATTCTTGGCAGAATGTGTCAAGTTTGGCCTCTGTATAACGCGAAGCAGCGTACGCCATATCTCGTGAATAGTGCTTACCGAAAGATCCCTTAGAGTCGATAAAAGGATGAAGCAACGCTTCGTGACCTCGAGTCAAACGAACCATTGTTTCATATATCGATGCATCGCCGTGCGGGTTTAACTGCATGGTCTGACCAACGATATTCGCGCTCTTTATCTTCTGTCCCTTTAAAAGTCCCATCTTGTACATAGTGTAGAGGAGCTTTCGGTGAGAAGGCTTGAATCCATCGATTTCCGGTATCGCACGGGAAACTATTACGCTCATCGCATAAGGCATATAGTTTTTCTCGAGCGTTTCGGTTATCGGCTGCTCTGTTGGAAGTGCTTCGTTGAGTTTTGGATCCTCAACTTTAGTTTTCTTCTTTGCCATTAAATTTACCGTCACAATCTGATGATCCTGTGCGCTGCGGCACGAATCATTCTGTTATAAAGTGCAAGTCCAATACCGTCTATTCGCGGTAAAGGAGCATAAATAGCTTTAAAGGAGTGCTTGTCGGTCTCTCGAAGTATGGAGAACAAACGAGCTGCCTGATCCGCTTCATCTGTTTTAGAACCAAAATCAAAGCAATAAGCATCAGGGGCTGCTGCGCGTACAGCGTCGATCTGCTCGGTGTACGCTAAAACGGCAAATTCCTCTTCCCTTTGTTCGCCGACAAACTTAACGTACTCGGCTTCGGAGGAATCAACCAAGATAAGCGAAGCCTTGGGCGCATAATGCTTGTACTTCATTCCGGGAGATAGTGCGATTGCACCGTCTGCAAGCTTGTCCGTTACAGAATCCGCAATTTTCACTACGTCGACGACCGAAAGCAATTCATCTACGGTGATCTTTCCCGGACGCAATAGTGTCAAGGTATTATCTTCTTCTATTTTTACAATGGTTGATTCAAGGCCGATTTCGGAATCCGAAGATGCGATAATCACATCCACCCTACCCATCATATCGTCAATTACATGCTGTGCGCTGGTTGGCGACGGGGTGCCGGACAAATTAGCCGACGGCGCCGCAATAGGAACACCGGCACAGGATATAAGCTCACGTGCGATACGGTTAGATGGACATCTTACCGCAACGGTGTCAAGGCCTCCGCGAGTGACAGACGGAATGGATTCCTTTGATTTAAGTATCACCGTCAAAGGTCCGGGCATAAAGCGCTCGGCCAGCTTGTAGTAAAGCGGAACGGTATAGGTGTATTTCTCGGCCTGTTCGGGTGTTGATATATGAATTATCAAAGGATTGTCAGACGGACGTCCTTTGGCAACGTATATCTTCTTTACCGCGTCGGCATCAGTTGCATTTGCACCAAGACCGTAAACCGTTTCGGTTGGAAATATAACAAGGCCGCCTTTTCGAATAACATTTGCCGATCTTTCGATTTCCGCCCTGTTATTTTCGGTGATTTCTGCAATTTCAATTACATTAGTAATCATTCTGCTCACCCTTAAGTCGTTCTGCCGTATCAGCAGAAATCAAGTCGAGAATTATGTCATTCATATCACCGTTCAAAAATGCTGTGAGGTTAAAAACGGTTTTGTTAATTCTGTGGTCAGTAATACGTGACTGTGGATAATTATAAGTTCTTATTTTCTCGCTGCGGTCTCCGCTGCCAACCTGGCTTTTTCTCGTGGATGCAATCATTTCATCCTGTGCGCGCTGCTTCATATCATAAAGCTTTGTGTAAAGTATCTTTAAAGCACGCTCTTTGTTTTGGAGCTGGCTGCGCTCCTGATCGCATTCGATAACCAAACCTGTGGGCTTGTGCGTGAGTCTGACTGCGGATTCGGTCTTGTTAATATGCTGACCGCCTGCGCCGCTTGACTTGCATGACTCTATTTTTATATCAGCGGGATTTACCTCAATCTCAACCTCTTCCGCCTCGGGTAAAACCGCAACAGTAACGGTAGACGTCTGTATTCTGCCGTTTGATTCGGTTACGGGTATTCTCTGCACTCTGTGAACTCCGCTTTCAAATTTGAATTTGGAGTATGCGCCGTCACCAATAACCATAAAGTTGATTTCTTTAATACCGCCAAGCTCGGTTTCATTTAAGACTGTTACCTCGGTCTTGAATCCCTCGGATGTAGCATACATCGAGTACATACGGTAAAGGTCTGCCGCAAAAAGTGCAGCTTCCTCGCCGCCTGCGCCCTGGCGTATCTCTACGATCACGTTACGGTCATCGTTAGGATCTTTCGGGATGAGGAGTATACGCAGCTCTTCGAACAAAGCCGCGATATTCTCTTTGTGCTCCTTGTACTCAAGCTCAGCGAGCTCACGCAGGTCGGTATCAAGAGTGCTATCACGCATCATTTCATCAGCGTCATTCATTTCTTTCTCAACCTGCTTATACTCGCGATACTTTTCGATTATAGGTGTCAGCGACTTATACTCCTTCATAAGCTTGGAGTATTCTTTGTTGTTTGAAACTATATCCGGCAGAGTGATCATCTGCTCTATCTCACGATAGCGATCATCCGCCTTTGCTAATTTTTTGAATATCATATTTCCTTCCCTCAAATTCGATGTTGTCGAGTTTTGAGAAGAAAACTATTTAATAAATGCAACAAATGCCTCGTGGGTAGAATATACGTCAGCCTTTGAAACAACCTCGTAAGGCGCGTGCATAGAGATAACCGGCACGCCAAGGTCGACGGTTTCGATATTGTGATTTGCAATATACATAGCAACGGTTCCGCCGCCGCCTGCATCAACCTTGCCAAGCTCTGCGGTCTGCCAAATAACATTGTTCTCTGCGAACAGTCTTCTGATAAATCCAACGAATTCTGCAGAAGCATCATTAGTGGAAGACTTACCGCGAGCACCTGTATACTTGCTCATAGTAGTACCGCAAGAGATGATCGCGCTGTTTCTCTTCTCGTATACGTCTGCAAAATTAGGATCGTAAGCAGCGGTAACGTCTGCGCTGAGGCACTTGGAGTGCGCGCGAACAACCGCGCCGTTTTTGCCAAGGTTAGCGGCGATCTCGTTAACAACGTCGATAAGGATATCGGACTGCATACCGGTAAGACCTACCGAGCCGATCTCCTCCTTGTCTGCAAGAACTACCATAACGGTCTTGGTAGTTGCTTCTGCCTCGATGAGCGCAGTAAGCGCGGGATAGGAACATACCTTGTCGTCGTGACCGTATGCACCGATAAGAGCTCTGTCAAATCCGATGTCACGTGCGTTGAAAGCAGGAACAAGAGAAAGCTCTGCGCTGATAAAATCTTCTTCGGTAACGCCGTACTTGTCGTTAAGAAGAGAGAGAGCGGTGAGCTTGATCTTCTCACTTACGTCTTTGTCGTCGTAAGGAAGACCGCCGATGAGAATATTGAGTGTTTCACCTGCGATAGCAGTACCGAGAGGTTCAGCAGACTGGCGCTGTCCAAGATGAGGAAGGAGATCGTTAATGTAGAATACGGGATCATTTGCTTCATCACCGATCTTAACATCAACTACCTCGCCGTCAGCCTTTACGATAACGCCGTGAAGCGCAAGAGGAATAGCAGTCCACTGATACTTCTTTACACCGCCGTAATAGTGGGTCTTGAGGAAGCCCATACCTGCATCCTCATACATAGGAATCTGCTTAAGATCGATTCTGGGAGAATCAATATGAGAGGCAAGGATACGAATACCCTCGGTTGCGATATCATCGCTGCCTACCTTGAATGCGATAAGGCATTTACCGTGCTGATTAAGGTATTTCTTATCACCTACCGCGATCTTATCACCGATCTTGTACTCGGTGTAGCCCTGCTTTTCGAGCATTGCGATAGAGGTAACAACAGCCTCACGCTCGGTCTTTGCGTTATCAAGGTAATTCATATATCCGACAGCATAGTCGTATATAGCCTTGATCTTTTCGGTGGATGCCTCTTCAAATACATTCTTTTTGCTGTAGGAGAGAGACTCCATCATCTTCTGTCCGTTTGATTTTTCTGACATAATTTTATCCTCACTTTAATTATTTTTTCTTAATTGAATCAACAATGCGCCGCACCTGTTCTTCCAAGTCTTTGGTGGAAGCATTGTTGGTTATAATGTAATCAGCGCGCGACGAAATAAATTCGTCGGAGAGCTGTTTGGAAATGCGCTTTTTGGCATCCTCCCTCGATATGCCGTCTCGGGCGGTGATTCTATTGATCCTACACTCTTCACTCGCGGTTACTACGACAATAGCATCACACTCTCGGTCAAAGCCGGATTCAAAAAGCAGGGGTGCATCAACAATAACGGCCGAATAGCCACGCCGTTCAGCATCGGTTATCATCTCGCGCACTGTACACAAAACGTAGTAATGGGAGATTGTATTCAAGCGCCCCATTTTTTCAGAATCCGCAAACACGATTGCCCCCAAAGCTTTTCTGTCAAGCGTGCCTGATTCGTTCAAAACTCCGCACCCAAACTCCTCTACAATGGAAGATAAACACGCTGTGTTTGACGAGGTTATTTCATGATAAACTTCATCCGTGTTGATCGGCATAACATTGTACTTCGAAAACAAAGCCGACACGGTGGTTTTACCCGAGCCGCTTCCGCCTGCAAGACCAATGACCGTCATAGCATAATCCTCCCCCATTATATTTACATACATAATTATTATACAATAAATTCAAATCAAAAGTCAAGAGAATGTAAGCAAAAGTATATGAAAATAATATAATAATATAGAAAATACGGAGGTTTATTACATGAGCGAGAAACGCGTAAAAACAAGAAAGCTGTCATTTTTCGGTGCGGCAAACGGTTATAGTGGATTCAGAAGTTATTTCAAAAGCATTTTCAATCCCGAAGAATACAATGCCTTATACATTTTGAAGGGTGGCCCCGGTACGGGAAAAAGCAGCTTTATGAAACGCTTGTTGACCGATCTTGCGGAGGTGGTCGACGAATGCGAAGCTATATACTGCTCTTCCGATCCTAGATCATTAGACGGCGCGATATTAAAAAAAGGATCACAGCGCGTAGCTGTGATCGACGGCACTGCCCCACACGCGTGCGACCCGGTATTCCCCGGGGCTATTGATAAAACAATCAATTTAGGTGACTTTTGGGATGAAAAAATCCTGTATGACAGTCGCGAGAACATAAAAGCACTGGCGAATAACAAATCAACCGCCTATAAGCATGCATATGAGTATTTGAATATCGCAGGCGAAATAACAGAAAAGGTCGATTGCACGATCAACGCAATTTACGACGGTGATGACAGATCTGTAATTAATGCGCTGCTACCCAATATAACATCAGTCTGCAAATTGGAAAGCATAAGGCTATTGACGTCATACGGAAAGGATGGCTTCTCGCGGTTGAATACCCTATGTGAGATGGCCGACAAGATATACTCTGTTGTCGGTGTGTACGGTAGCGAATCCGTGTTTATGTCGCACTTGCTTTCCGGCATCAAATATTCGGGAGCGGACTACACCCTTTTCCCATCCGTGTTGGACAAAAACAAAATTTACGCAATTTATATTCCGTCAGAAAGCATTGCATTTGTATCTGAAAAGCTTTCCTCGATCCCGGACGAACGTATTGTGGATACCTCGCGCTTTCTTGATCAAAAAGTCTTGTCGAGTGAAAAAGAAAGATTGGAATTTCTATGGAGAGAACGAGAGGCTTTTCTTTGGAGTGCTAGCGATAAATTCACGAAAGCATCGGATGAACATTTTAAGCTTGAGAAGATATATTCGGCAGCGATGGATTTCTCAAAAATCGACGATGTATATGATCTTTGTCTTGAGGATATACGAAAAAAACTTTTGCTTTAAATATTACGTTGTCGTTTCTTGACATTTAAACATTAATGTGATAAAATATTAAAAGCCCACGACACAACGAGGCCGTGGGCTTTTATGAAATTATGCTTTCAGCTCACTTACGATGCGCGCGGTATCCTGTGCGATAACGAGCTCCTCGTTAGTGGGGATCATATAAACTGCTACTGCGGAATCGTCAGCAGAGAGCTTAACGGGAACGGACGAGTGACCGAAGGTGTTTCTTGCCTTGTCGAGCTTAACACCGAGATATTCAAGTCCCTCAAGTGCCTTTTCTCTGATGTATACAGAGTGCTCACCGATACCTGCGGTAAATACAATAGCGTTTACACCGCCCATAGAAGCGGAGTATGCGCCGATGTACTTCTTGATCTGATAGCAAAGCATATCGTATGCAAGCTTAGCACGCTCGTTGCCCTCGCTGATAGCTTTTTCAAGGTCACGAGAGTCAGAACCAACACCGCTAACGCCGTCAAATCCGCACTTCTTGTTGAGGTAGTTGTCGACTTCCTTGGTGGTATAGTTCTTCTTTTCCATTATGAAGGAAACGATTGCGGGGTCAATCGATCCGCATCTGGTGCCCATCATTACGCCTTCAAGAGGAGTGAATCCCATAGAGGTATCAACACACTTGCCATCCTTAACAGCGCTTATGGAAGAGCCGTTGCCGATGTGACAGGTTACAATCTTGGTGCCATCGGGGTTTCCACCCATAATTTTGATCATTTCCGCGCTTACGTATCTGTGAGAGGTGCCGTGTGCGCCGTAGCGACGAATACCGTAATCCTCATACATATCGTAAGAAAGACCGTACATGTAAACCTCGGGTGACATGGTCTGATGGAATGCGGTATCAAATACAAGAACCTGTGGAGTTTTGGGCATTGCGGCGGTACAACCCTTGATACCCATGATGTGCGCGGGGGTGTGAAGAGGTGCGTACGCAGTGCACTGCTCAAGCTTTTCCATAACTTCGGCAGTAGCAAGCATGGAACCGCTGAAGTAAGGGCCGCCGTGAACAACTCTGTGGCCTATTGCTTCGATCTCATCAGCAGATTTGATGCATCCAACGTTTGCGTCGAGCAGTGTTTCTACAACGAGGCGCGTAGCTGCGGAGTGATCTGCAAGCACAGTCTCTTTGATATACTCTTCTCTGCCTGCGGTTTTGTGAATGATTCTGGAGCCTTCGATACCGATACGCTCACAGTTTCCCTTTGCAAGAACATTGCCGCTCTCGGTGTCAAGAAGCTGATACTTAAGCGAGCTGGAACCTGCATTTACAACAAGAACTTTCATTTTCTTCTCCTTAAAAAATTGTAATTACTTATACATTATACTACAAATATTTTCTTATTTCAAGTCAAAAATAAAACTTTAGTGAGGGACGCGATGAAAACCGTTGCAATAATATCGGAATATAATCCATTTCACAACGGTCATCTTTACCAGATCGAGAAGATACGCGAGAAATTTGGCCACGATACTGCCATTATAGCTATAATGAGCAGCAATTTTACCCAGCGCGGTGAAATAGCAATCATGGACAAATGGGCACGTGCCAAATCGGCGATCAAATGCGGCGTAAACCTTGTACTCGAGCTTCCCTTTCCATACTCTATGTCCAGCGCGGAATTCTTTGCAAAAGCCGGTGTTCACATCGCTGACAAAATGGGCGTTGTCGACGTGTTGGCGTTCGGTAGCGAATCCGGCGATTTGCAGGTACTGGAAGATACCGCAGAAAAACTCTTGTCTTCTGCTTTGAACGAAGAAATCGCAAAGCTTGCCGCAGACAAGAGCTCTGACAATCTCGGCTTTGCTGAAATACGTGACAGTGCTTTTAAAAAAGTGTTTGGTTACGAAGCTCCGATCAGCACGGCAAATAACATCCTCGCAGTAGAATATATAAAGGCATTACGCACAGAGGGCAGTTCTATATTGCCATTCACTATTGAGCGTAAAGGCGCGGGTTATAACGATCAAGAGCTGATGGGCGGCAGCATACAAAGCGCAACCGCGATCAGACGTTTATTCTTTGAAAACAATAATTCTGCCTTGGAATTTCTCCCAAAAGGCACTATTGAGTGCATTTTGGAAGAACAAAACATTGGCGCGTTTCCGTGCGACCAAGAGACTTTGTTTCCGATTGTCGCAACATCATTTATGTTAAATTTCACCAACGATGCCGATAACCTTCACGACATCGGCGGTGGTTTATATAACCGTCTCAAAAACAAATCAATTGAGGCAACAAGTATTCAATCTTTGGTAGAGCTTGCCACGACTAAAAAGTATACCACAGCCAGAATAAAGCGCGGTATCTGGTACTCATTACTCGGCGTTACCTCCTCCGATGTAAAAACATTACCGGAATACACGCAAGTGCTTGGCATGGACAAAATTGGACAAGCGCTACTGAAAGAAATCAAGAAAACGGCTACTATCTCGATACTGACAAAGCCGTCGGATTCACCTGATTTCCCTATTGCTAACAAGCAGAAGGAGCTCGCTGATAAGGCTGATTCTATAAGTCAGCTTGCAAAACCGACGCCGGCGTCAACGGGTAGTATTTACAAAAGGTCACCTTTTGTAAAAAAAGACGTATAAGGTCGAATTGTTAATAAGCACAAGTTTTGTCGAAGCTATTTACAAGTGTGGACAAGTTTGGTATGCTTATATCGAAACGGACCGTACGCCGTCGTTTTCAAATAAACAGAAAGGAGTCAATTTATGTTAAACGCAGAAGGCGTAACTAACGAAGAATTCCTTGAATACAAGGGCAGACCGCTCGTTCGTCACGACTCGGATATTTACTACGGCGATATGTCAGCAAAATATCACGTGCACATGATCGTTATGAGCGAAAAAGAAGTAAAAGGAACTATGATTCCCGATAAAATAGTAGTACAGCTCGTTCCTCACGGCTCTATTATGCCTGAGAAAAATATTATGTCGACGAGCCTTATCGACGCACTCGAAACAGCTCACGCTTGGCTTGAGAGACGCGTTTGATTTATAGCGTGTGCGCCAATAGTGGCGTACAAGGAGGTAAAAAATGAAAAATCTGAAGCTTAAGGGATTTTACAAATTCCTTTCCCTGCTTCTTATTGCAATTCTTGTTGTTTCGGCCGTAGGATTTGCAGCAAGCGGCAGAGAAACAACACCTACACAGCCTGATAGCGGCAATACCGGAGATACAAACGGTGAAGCCGATAATAATACAGACGACGAAAACGCAACCAACACCCCAACACAAGACAAAGATAATACTGCGACACCAGATGAAAACAAGACACCTCCGATTATAACAGAACCGGAGGTTGTTTTTTATAGTAAGATAACGGGGTTGAAGATCACCGAGGAAGAATTCAACACTGTCCCAACGGGTTTGGTAGTAGATCCTTTGCGTCCTTTGTATGGAGTTTCAAAGTCTGATCTTGCTATTGAATTTCCCATAGAGGACGGCTCATCACGACTCGTTGGCTACACCACAAACCCGGAAGTTATGTGGAAGATAGGCTCTCTTCGCGCGACACGAAATTTCATCTCTAATATGTCAAATTTCTTTGGCGGCGTAATAGTTTCTTACGGAAATGATGATAAGGTAGCATACGATGCCTGGGAAACAAAAAATATTGTTCTCGATCTTTCACAATATTCCGATTGCTACTACATAGAGAATACTCTGTATATTTATACGTCGGAAAATATGGTTGATATCGCCGAGAACCGAATGTCAGCATCTTCTTCCCTTACCACTTACAAGGAAGCGCCGTACGCTTTCTCCGACAGTAAAATATCCGGCATTACAGAAGCTGCAACGATCACCATTCCCTATTCCAGCCAAAACGTCACCAATCTTTACTATCACGAAGGAAGCGGCAAGTATCTATACTACAAGGGCGATAATCGTCGTATGGACATGCTTACAGGCGAAAACATATCTTTCACAAACGTGTTTATCTTGTTTTCAAATGCGACAACTTACGAAAATTCCGACGGCACCGAACTTGTAATCGACACAGTAGCCGGTGGTCGTGGTTACTACATTTCTATGGGTGGATTAACAGAATTCACGTGGTCAACAACAAAAAGCGGTGAGCTTGTATTTAAGAATCTTATGGGTGAGGTTCTTACTGTAAACCGAGGAAACACCTATATAGCCTACTACAAGGCCTCTCTTTCCGCAAACATATCATTTAACTGATCAAAAAGGTTGCTACTATAACGGTAGCAACCTTTTATTTATGATTCCATCTGTTTGCCAAGAAAAATTCCGGCAGTTTGTATTAACTTGGATTCCACCGCATCGGGAATCTTGTCGGTTGTTGGCGCGTCGTATTGCCACGCCGATATAACAGCGCCGGTGATATCTCCCTCTGCAATTATAGGCATCGCGCAGCTAACGTAATGACCGCCGTCGTCTGTAAGTGCGATCGTTTCTTTACCGCTATCCCGCTGATACAAAGATCTCGAGTCTATTATCTGCTCTAACGAATTTGATATCTTACGGTCTATATACTCCCGCTTTGATGCTCCGGATACAGCAATTATAGCATCTCTGTCACAAATAAAAATAGGCATTCCGGATGTTTTTTGAAGAGTTTCTGCATATTCAGACGCAAAAGCATGAAGCTCGCCTATCGGTGAGTACTTTTTAAATATCACCTCGCCGTCACGGTCGGTGTAGATCTCAAGCGGGTCCCCCTCGCGTATACGCATCGTTCGACGTATTTCTTTTGGTATAACAACACGCCCGAGGTCATCGATCCTACGGACAATTCCTGTGGCTTTCATTTATATAAAAATCTCCTTGTTTTACAAATTTGTGATGTTAGTATTTGTCGCTTGAAGCAAAATATACTCTTTGACTTTACTTTTGGGTAGTTATATGTTATAATATCTAAAAATACACATTTTACGGAGGTCACTGAATGCAAGCTGTTTTTAAAAAAATGTTCCGTATTACGTTTATCATTTTTTTGATATTGGATTTAATATGGTTAGGCTTGTGTGTCTTTTTTATGGTTGAAAAAAACATGACAGCAGCTGGTGATATATTTGGTTTCTCTTTTGTTACAATCATATTTTTCTCTTTTACTATTATTCCTTTTCTGTATAATCACAAGGCGTATCTTTATATTAACGATAATAAAATCGTTGGCAAATTTGGCTTTTTTAAACGATTGGAATGTAATATTAGCGAAGTAACGTTTGTACTTGCACAGAATGATACGATACATATTGTTTTAAAAGATCGAAAATATTACATTATGGGAATCAAAAACGCCTATGCTATCAGTGCTTTTATACAACAAAAAATGCCGTTTTCTCCTTGCAAGGTTACGAATGAAGCTGTTGAAAATATAAAAAAGCGTGTCAAAGACAGACGAAAAAATATCATTTTTGTTATTTGTGGAATTGGATTATCATTTGCTTGGCTTTTTATTACAATATTCTTAACAGGTGCAAGAGATTTGCCCGAATTCAGTCGTGTTGATTGGATCATATTTTCAATCATGTGCATCTTGGAAATCCCAACCATAATTGCAATGTTTATTTTTGCTATTAAATCCGGAAAAGGAAATATAGGATTCGAAAAGCAAATTTATGATGTCAAGCGTTCTGTTTTGGAAACCGCTCCGCTTTTATGGGGGCCCGGAGATTTGAGAGCCGTTTTGGTGGATATTTTATGCTCTAAACGAATTACGGTTTATTGCGGTTGTGTAGAAAGTAATCCGCTCTCTACTTGTTGCAATATAGAAATTTTAGACGAAAACTTTAATCTGCAATTTTTATTTCAAACCGAAACTTTCATAATGGAAAATTTTGACGAAGAGTTTGAAGGACTCGTGAATCTCACAGATAAAATTAAAAATACAAGCAGATAGAGCAAAAGCGAGGTGAATTTCACCTCGCTTTTATTCTTTCCGCTACACTATGTATCGCAACGCAAAATCTGTCTAACACTGTCAATGTTATACACTAGAAGGATCGCCGTCGCGAATGCGCATTGTTCTTCGTATTTCTTTGGGAATAACGACTCGCCCGAGATCGTCAATTCTTCTTACAATTCCTGTTGCTTTCATATATAAATAAAATTCTCCTTTATTTTAGATGTGATGTTAGTATCTGTAAAACAAGGAGATTTATACTTCTTTGGTTGACTTTTGGCGAGCGTTGTGATACAATAAAGCATAAAACAAGTTTATAAACAGAGGAATTATCATGATTAAAACTTCTCGCAATTACGGCGTGGACTTGCTCAGAATTATATCGATGCTTGGCGTTGTAATGATACACATATTGGGGCACGGCGGGCTTTTAGAAGGCGCTGATTCGTTTTCCAAATTCACAGTCTTATATTTCCTGCAAACTTTGGTACAACCGGCCGTCGATTGCTTCATTCTCATTTCCGGATACGTTGGATACAAATCCGAAAAATACTACCCTCGCCTCAAAAACATCATCTCTTTGTTCTTTGTTGTTCTCTTTTACAGCATCAGCATCACTCTTGTTTGCAAATTCGTCTCTCCCAATTCCGTCGGTACGATAGACGTTCTTAAAGCTTGCATACCGGTAATTTCACAACAATACTGGTTTTTCACCGCGTATGTAGGCCTCTTTATCTTGTCACCGCTGATCAACTTAGCTGTCCACCACGCAGATAAAAAGCAAATGCTGATTTTTGGCATTGTACTCGCAATTTGCTGTTGCCTCTCCAGACTTAAAGACCCATTTACATTTGATAGCGGCTTCAGCGTAATATGGTTGGCTATGCTTTATACTTTTGGCGCGTTAATCAAAAAGCACAATCTCGCCGAAGCTCTTTCTAAAAAATCGTGGGCATTGATAGCTGCGTTGTCGTTGGTTTTTACATGGGGAACAAAAATCGCATTTTCGTATATTGACATCTCGTTCATCCAAGAACACAGTAATATATTGCTTTCCAACACATCCCCCACGATAGTTCTCATGGCGTGCAGCTTGCTTTGCCTATTCGCAAAAACTAATTGCACTTCAAAGCTTTGCCCATTTATCAGTTTCTTATCTACGTCTGCCTTTTCCGTTTATCTTATTCACGACCACGTTCTTATCAGAGCATTTATCATTTCAAAGGCATCGGATGTAATCGGAAATTATAATACCGCTTTGACGCTTTTGTTTGTTTTGTGCGGCGCTGCTTTGGTTTTCTGCTATTCAATCTTAATTGATAACATTAGAATACTTTTGTTCAGGTTAGCGAGAATTGATAAGCTTTCGGAAAAGATAGAAACCTCACTTAAACATGCCGTCAACAAACTGTATTCAAAATTAATGTAAAAAACTACAAAAGGCCAAATTCAACATCAAAGAAACGAGACAGAATCAAGCTTAAAACTTGATTCTGCCTCGTTTTATATTAGCGAAAATTATTTTGCCTGCTTAGCCTTGCGCATTGCGATAATACGGTTCATTTCGTTGTATACGATCATGTAACCCTCGTCAACGCCCATACCGGGCTTTGCAAGAATTTGAACGGGCTGGGTAGCCATTGCGCAATGTACGCAGACCTGAGCCGAGCGGTCGGTTTCGTTACAAGTACCGCCCTGATAAGCACCAATTCCCTTCTCCTTGCAGTAAAGAACTGCTTCGATAGTGTTGTTAACACCGCCAAGGTCAGGAGTCTTAATCTGTACCATGTGACCGGCTTTGTTATCTGCAAAAAGCTTAATATCTTCAAGAGTGTTGCACCACTCGTCTGCAACAAGTTCTACGTCGCATCCACGGTCGTCAAGCTCCTTGGTAAGACCTGCAAGAGCGATGATCTGAGTTTCTCTATCGGTATCGCAGTCCATCGGACCTTCAATGCGAAGGTGGAAGGGCTTAGCGATCTTTCCAAGCTCCTCAATGTAATCGGCCATTGCCTTATAATTGTTGTTGCCGAATATCGCACCGATAGTACCGTAAACGTCCATGTGCATTACGGGCAGATAGTTATCATCCTTGCGGTTCTCAAGTATGCGGTCGCGCAGCCAACCAATGTATTCAGCGAGCTTCTCGCCCTTGGTACCAAGCTTGGATTCAACGTTATTTATAAGTGCGTGAGGAAGAACCTGTGCGCCCTTGATTATCATCTTGTCGGCGTTGTTATAGCGATCGTCACCGGACTGGGTAAAGATTGCAATGGGATCTTCAGAAACGGTACAACCGTATTCATCAGCAACGACTTCGCACATCATTCTACCGGTTGCCTTTGCAACGGCATCAAGGATAGCCTGAGAAAGACCGTAACGGATTGCGGTATGGAGACGCTTGCCATCGATCTCGATCGCTTCCATCATAGCTGCAAGCTGACGGAAATTGTCAGCTTCCTTGCCAACGAGCTGAGGCTTGATGTACTTATCGATTACGGGAATGAAGTCTTCAGCAAGGAAGAGAGGATCACGTCCGCCTGCTCCGGAATACTGAACTGCTGCGCAGTCACCGAATGCGATCTGACCGTCCTCAAGAACGATCATAACAGAAATCGACTCGCCTGCCTGTCTAACAGCTTTAAAGCCGTCGGTAACAGGCTCACCTACGTAGAACATACCGTCATGTCCTGCGCCACCCTTAATAGCTCTCTGGTCATCGAAGTAAAATCCGGTACGACCTGCAGAGCAAACAACGTTAGTAATTTTCATAATATGTAACTCCTGTATTTTAAATCAAATTAATACTTAGGGCGACCTACAAGACGTCCTTTACCGATTGCGTAAACGTCATCAATAACCATCTGGAACGAGGCTTTGCGCTTTTCTGCATTCGCGCGCTCCTCGATCTTTTGTGCGTGGAAATCAATAAGCTCCTTGGAGAAAGGAAGGTTTCCTGTCTTAAGGATACGAACCGCACCGTCGTTATCACGACAAGGAAGCATAATACCTGCATTTGCGCGACAGGGTGCAAAGGGTACGTCGAGAACACCCGCTGCAACACCGCGGCAAACACCTACGGCGATATCACCGTTACCAAGCTCAAAGCACTTGTCAACGATAGCGCGAGTTTCAAGGCGAATAATTTCTTTCTCATCTTCAAGGCGAGAGTCTGAGAATGTCTGATCAGCAAGCATATTTACAACCTGCTTGGTGCAACGCAATCCCTCGGCATTAGCCTCCATTGTAGGAATGCCGACAGCCTCGTGAGGTGTCTTTACGATAACCTTTGTTGCCTTGGAAAGAGCTGCGATAAGAGAACCACTGGAAATAACGCCGAACGCCTTCGCCTCATCTGCGGGGAATCCGCCCATCCACTGATGAAGAACTGTGGTTACCTCAACGTCATCGTAACCGTACTTACGAAGGTACTCGTCGGTGAGTTCCTCGAGAGTTCTGATCGCGGCGATATCCTGAACGAGATTACCGCACTGACCATAGCCTACGGTAATGTTCTTAACGCCCTGCTCTGCTGCGAGAAGCGCTTCGATTATAGCGGCCGCGTGAGAGATACAGGGGGGCACGAGAGTTCCGGTAAGGGGGCCGTAAGGCTCTCTGTTTATCGAAACACCCATTTCCTCGTAAAGACCGGTAAGACGGTCTACGTACTGCCAGTAGCGAATGGTGCGCTCCATAGGAATGTTCTTACAATAAGGAAGGTTGTAAGAAATACCGCCGCCCTCGTAGCTGGTGAATCCACCTGCGTAAGAAATCTCGGTGAGAAGACGGGCATCGGGAGTACCGTGACGAACCTGCATGGGAACTCCAACGCTCTCGATAACCTGACGGCACTTTGCAACACCGTGGTTTACAGCGGGGAAACCGTTCATCATTGCTCTGCCAAGACGAATAGACTCGGCTATTCCGTTCTCTGCCTCTGCATAGCGATTCTGACGGGTATAAGAATCTATCGTAGTGGGAAGGAGATCTGCCTCACCAAACTCCTCAAGATACTTCATAAGCTTTATATGCTCTTCTACAACGGGAACGCCGGCTCTGGGCTGTACAAGAGTTCTTCCGTCGCGTTTTGCATCGAGAAGCTTTTTCGAAAAGCATTTTGTTTCGGGCATAGCCTTGTGATAAGCTACCGCCTCCTCGATGTCAACATCCTTGCCGGTAGGCCACTGACCAAGAACCTCTTGGCGCAGTTTATAAAATTCTTCGTCGCTAAGACGCTTATTCTGAATGTCCATAGTGTTGAAGCTCCTTTTTCATTATTCTTAATGCCACCTCGGGATAGTACGAAGACAAAAGTCCCATAGCGGCCAATATGTACGTTCTGTCAACCCATACAGTCGCTTGTTTCGGACGAAGTGACTGCGGGCGCTCGGTAGAATACAGCGCATACGCTGCGATCTCATCGGTTCTCTTTGTGTGGATCAGGCTACCGCCGGTGACCACGATATTTTTTACACTGGTAAGGTTCTTACCTTCCTGTACGTAAGTAAGACCCATCATAGTATACGTTTCGGAAATAGTGCCGGCATGACGAGTTACCGCTTCGTCTATTGCAGATGAAGCGAGCGCAAAATCGAGAGATTCGAGCTCGGCATCACCATTTGGAACTCTGTCGGTGTTGACCTTAAGCTCATCGACAAGAGATATGATCCGTTCCTCGTTTAGTCCGGAAAGCCTTGAAATCTTTCCCAAACCCGCTACGTCAACGATGCCGCCAATGCTATATCTCATTCCTATATCACCTTCGACGGTTCTCTTGGCATACGGCTCGGGAAGTCCTTTAAATACCGTATTCATCTGTTCCGGCATACCGTCAGCAATAGAATACACATCAGTAGTCGCACCACCAACGTCAACAGCAACCAGCTCTCCTATACCAAGCTCGTTGTTGCAACCGCCGGCGAGCAGCTCCATAGCCTTCAAAACCGCTGCCGGAGTCGGCATCATTATATCAGAAAGCAGCTCTGCTGCACGACTGAGGCCTTTTGCCGCAACGATTCGTTCAAGGAAAATCTCGCGTATCTTCTTCTGCGTAGGCTCAATATTCAATACGCCGAATTTAGGCATTACATTAGGACAGACGTAAACCTCGCAGCCATCGAGAATACGCTGGCATTCCCTTGCGGCTGTTCTGTTACCGGCAATAACGATCGGATACTCCGGCTTCATGCTCGCAAGCATTTTTGCGTTGTGGAGTATACACTCGGTATTTCCGCCATCTGTTCCGCCAACCAGAAGGAATATATCCGGTTTAAGTGCGCGAATTTCTTCTATATCGTCCTCGGTGATCTGGAATGAGTAAATTCCTACGGTCTTTGCTCCTGCGCCAAGGCTGGCAAGCTTTGCCGCCTCGCTGGTTAACTCCGGAACAAGTCCGCTGGTAACCATTCTAAGACCGCCGGCCGCCGAAGAGCAGGCATAACAGTCGGAAAATTCTATCTTGCCGATTTTCTTCTCGAGTAGCTCAAGTCCTGCTTTGAGTCCGTCGTTGATGTCAGTTTCGATCGTTGTATACGAAGATGCCGTACCGAGAATCGTTTCCGACTCTACATCTACTGCCGTCAGCTTTGTATACGTACTGCCGAAATCTATCAACAGAATATTTTTCATTATTATTTTCCTTCTATACCAAGAATCTCACGAAGCGCATCGATGGTAGTCTCGGGAGTAGTACCGGGAGGAAATGCTCTGTCGAAGCCCATTGCCTTGAAACGCTCTTCAACTTCTTCAAATTTCTGCTTTCCTATAACGATATTGCCGCCAACCACAAGGGGAATTCCCTTAAGTCCCGCCTCATCGCACTTCTCTCTCATTCCTCTACAGTCGAGCTCGCCCTGACCGTAAAGAGATGAAACTACGATCGCGTCAGCATTTGACTCAATTGCCGCTGCGATATACTCTTCCTGCGAAACCATAACACCAAGGTTGACAACCTCAAAGCCTGCTTCGGTAAATGCGTGGTAAAGTATTTTATTACCTACAGCGTGAACATCGGCACCGATTACGCCGATGACTAGCACCTTTTTTTCTCTGCTATTCATAACAACACCTCATATTATTACTTTGAAAAGTTAATGTTATATAACCATATAATACATTGTTATATAACATTTGTCAATAGATAAATAGAAATTCGCTTTAAATATTTTAATATTTAAATACAAAAAATGAGCGTGGGTGGTCATATGTTTTTTGCTTCGTACAACTTTTTGATTTTTCTATTAAGATAAAGCATAGAACCCTCATCAAGCTCATACGCCGCCTCGATAACCTTACCGTCGAATTTTTTCACCGCTGCAAGTATTGATGACGGGAAAAGCTTGTCATATCTCATAGGGAGAATGAGCGTGTCTGACATAGACAAGCATTGCACTATTGCCGTATCCGAGTCTTCAACAGTGACAGCGCCGCAAAATCCAATTTCGGATGAATAAATACCACATGTTTCACGAATGCTTTCGGCATAATTTTCACTATATGTCAAGCAGCCAACACGCGCTTTCTTTGGAATCTTTACGATGTCTGTCAAGAACTGTGCAGATGGGCGCAATCCAACGGGAATAGGCTTCTCGGAGATCGACATAGCGACCTCAAGGCGCTCAGAAAGCGAAGCGGTGGTAATTACAAGATCAAAGTCATCTGTCACTTTATACGGATACTGCTCTATATTTTCTATTAAAAATGTATATATATCCGCTTCCGCGATAAGATGAATCTGATTCAGAAGATTTGAAAGCATCTCGTGGCTGTCGCCAACAACGGCAACCTTGACTAGATTTTCCACCTCTGCCAATTCTCTCAATTTCAGGTTAACAAATATGTTGATCTCCGCTGCGGAAAAACCCATTTTGCTAAGTTCTTCGAAAAGCGCATCAATTGCAGCGACCGCCTGCTCCTTTCGGCTTGTACCACCGGATTGCTTGAATGATACAAAGGTTCCTCTGCCTTGCGACTTTTGTATCAACCCTTTTAGTTCGAGTTCATCATACGCTTTTTTTACGGTGCCTCTCGCAACACCGAAACGGTCAATCATATCTTGTACGGTCGGCAGCTTGTCGCCATACGGCATTTCACCGCTCTTAATTGCAGTTTCAATTATATCAACGAGCTGCTGATAAATTGGCACATCTATGCTAGGATTAATTTTATATTCCATTCATATCCTCCTATAAATTCTATATCAATTTTACAACCACACAAAAGCTTTGTCAACCGAAAATGGAAAAAAAGCAAAACCCGGGCTCAAATATGAGTCCGGGTATATGTTTTTTATTTGTCAGCCTGAGCAAGATATGCTGCTCTGCCGCTTTCATAAAGATTGTTGCCTTCGCTGTCGATAATAACGATAACGGGAAAGTCCTCAACCTCAAGACGTCTGATCGCTTCGGCGCCGAGATCCTCATAAGCAACGATCTCCGCCTTCTTGATACACTTGCTGAGAAGCGCGCCGCATCCGCCGATAGCGCCGAAGTATACAGCACCGTGCTCCTTCATTGCCGCGATAACTTCAGGACCGCGCTTACCCTTACCTATCATACCGGTCTGTCCCTGTGCGATAAGTGTGGGGCTGTAAGCATCCATACGGTAAGAGGTGGTGGGACCTGCAGATCCGATAGCCTGTCCGGGCTTTGCGGGAGTAGGGCCAACAAAGTATATAACGCTATCCTTTACATCGAAAGGAAGCTCCTTACCTGCTGCTACAAGCTCACAAAGTCTTTTGTGTGCCGCATCTCTGGCGGTATAAATAACGCCAGAAATAAGACAGCTGTCGCCAGCCTTGAGCTTTCTTACATCCTCACGATTAATGGGAGTCTTAATCGAAATAGCCATTAGAGCACCTCCGTTTTATGTCTGGTAACGTGACAGTTGATATTTACTGCTACCGGGAGTCCGGCGATATGTGTCGGGAACTTCTCGATATTGACAGCAAGAGCGGTAGTTTTACCGCCGAAGCCCTGTGGGCCTATACCAAGCGCATTGATCTCTTCAAGAAGCTCCTCTTCGAGTTTAGCATAGAAGGGATCTTCGTTTCTTTCGTCAACAGGACGAAGGAGAGCCTTTTTAGCGAGGTAAGCAGCCTTATCGAAGGTACCGCCAACGCCTACGCCGACAACGATGGGAGGACAGGGGTTAGGACCCGCCTCTTCAACGGAGCGGCGAACAAAGTTCTTAACGCCCTCGAGTCCGTCGGAGGGACGGAGCATAGCTATCTTACTCATGTTTTCGCTTCCGAAGCCCTTGGGAGCAACGGTTATCTCGATCTTGTCGCCTGGAACAAGCTCAAAGTAAATCATAGCGGGGGTATTGTCACCCGTGTTTACTCTATCGAGGGGATCACGCACTACGCTCTTGCGAAGATAACCTTCGGTATATCCCTGGCGTACGCCCTCGTTGATCGCATCTGTGATATCACCGTTTACATGAACTTCCTGACCTATTTTCAAAAATACACACGCAACTCCGGTGTCCTGGCATACAGGCTGGTTTTTCGCATCCGCGATTTCGTAGTTTTCAACTATACGTTCAAGTATTTCCTTTGCCTGAGGCCATGTTTCTTTGTTACAGAAGTCGGTGATTCTGTCCTTTATATCCTTTGAAAGATGGCAATTAGACTCGATGCAAAGCTTTTTTACGGTTTCTGTAATCAGTGCCGCATTTATTTCTCTCATCAGATTTTCTCCTTAATCAGTTATTTATGTTATATATAAGGTCGGAAATATCGCCGTTTCTTCCGATAACCTCAGCGACTACACGGTCACCCTTAGGAAGTTTTTTAGGCGTGCCGGTGATCTTTTCAGTCTTTGCCTTAAGCTCGGCAATATCAACGACAGGAAGTCCTGCATCCTTCAAACGAGCCTTAAGCTCCTGATTTTTGGGATTTACCGCTATACCACCTTGAGTAACAAGGACATCAATATCTTTGCCGGGGGTGGAAATGCAGGTAACTCTATCGGTAACGATGGGCAATCTTGCGCGGAACATAGGCGCAATTATCATAGAGAGCTTTGCGCCGGCCGCTGTATCACTATGTCCGCCGGAACCGCCCATAATATAACCGTTCGAATCCGTATGTACGTTGACGTTAAAATCGGTATCTATCTCGGTAGCGCCGAGAATAACAACGTCCAGACTGTCAACAGCGGCGCTCTTCGAAACGGGAGACGCGTATCTCATTGACGAAATTTCAATATGTCTGGGATCGGAACGGATAGACTCTACGGCCTTAAGATCGAAGCACTGTACGTCAAGCAGCTTTTCAAAGCATCCGGCATGAAGCATGTCTACCATGTATCCTGTAATTCCACCAAGACCAAAGCTACCGTGTATTTGGTCGCGAACCATAATATCCTTAAGGAATTTCGCAGCCGCAAGCGAAGCTCCGCCTGCACCGGTCTGGAACGAAAATCCATCCTTCAAAAGTCCGGATGCCTCAATAACCTTTGCGGCATTTGCGGCCATAACAAGACCGACGGGATCGCGAGTGATCTGGGTCGTGCCGGATACTATACCCTTAGGATCGCCTATCGCATCAACGGTAACTACAAAGTCGACGTAGTCCTCGGTGATCGACGATCCCTGCAAGGGATAAGGAACAAGATTATCGGTAATTACGACAACTTTTTTAGCATACATAGCATCCGCAAACGCGTAGCCAAGGCTACCACAAGCACTTTTGCCAAATTTGCCGGTACAGTTACCCATCGGGTCGGCAGTAGGCGCAGCAATAAAAGCAACATCTATCGGGGTTCTGCCGAGAGATATGTCGGCAGGACGGCCGCCGTGAGTGCGGAAATGTACGGGATTTTTAAGAACGCCGTGTGAAAACGCGCGTCCGAGACCTGCCGATATATAATCCGCAGACACACCGGTGACTACACCGTTCTCTATATGCTTAATAAGAGGTGCGTGAACGTCAAAGAGTGAGCTGGCATTTACGTTTATGTTTTTAATGCCTGCATCCGCAATCTCCTGCATAACCATATTGAGCACAAAGTCACCGTTTCTCAAATGATGGTGAAAGGAAACGGTCATGCCGTCATTCACGCCCGAAAGGGCAACGGCTTCTCTTATGGATATAACAAGCTTATTCATCGTTATCCCTCCTGTCAAGTCCGAGCGCCTCTGCCATCGCTATAGTCTGCTCGGCGCGAGCTACTATCGGCGCATCTATCATTTTGCCACGAAGAGAAACAGCACCCTTGCCCTGCTTTTTAGCAAGAGTAATTGCATCAAGAACCTCGTATGCATAATCTATTTCTGCCTGTGTAGGAGAAAATACCTGATTTATAACCTCTACATGTCTGGGGGATATAGATGCCTTGCCGGAGAATCCAAAGGATTTAGCAAGCATAGCATCGATTACGATGCCCTCGTCGTCATTAACGTCGGTGAAGGGCGTGTCATACACCTCTACGCCTGCCGCCCTAGCGGCTACAACAAGTCTCTGACGCGCATACTCTATTTCTCTGCCCTCTTTTGTGCGCTTGCAACGGAGATCTGCGGTAAGATCCTCTGCGCCAAGGAAAAGAGCGCAAACGCGCTTCGTAGCAGAAGCGATAGCATAGGAATTCTCTACGCCGAGTGCGGTTTCGATAAGTGGCATCAAAGCAACTGTGCCATTTTCGAGTCCGTGCTTTGCCTCGACCTCGCTCATATACGCATCTGCCGCAAGAACGTCAGCGGGTGTGGATGCCTTGGGCAAAAGGATTATATTAGGCACTTCGGGAAGTATAAAATCAATATCGGATCGCCAATAGTCCGTATCAACGGAATTAATGCGCACTATAACCTCGCATCCGGAAAGATCGGAATGGCGAAGAGTATTTCGCACCAATATTCTGGCCGCATCCTTTTCCGCAGGAGCAACAGCATCCTCGAGGTCAAATATAACGGCATCAGAGCCAAGGCAACCGGCATTGATTATCATATTGGGGTTATTACCCGGCAAAAACAACATGCTTCTTCTCATATCAGTTCTCCTTAGCGCGAAGAATCGCTGTTTCCACCCTTGCGCGAATAACGCAGTCAAGAGCACCGCGATCAACTATTCTAACATCGGCGTCTTTAATTCCATACTCATCGAGCACGTCCTTAACCGATGCTGTGATTCTATCGCCGAACTGTTTTTTCACTACGGATTCAACGTTTATGTTGAGTTTTCCCTTGCCGGGCTCAATCTCTACATACGCATCGCTGGATTCCATAGTTCCTGCAGTGGCAGATTTCAAAATTTTCATATTTTCGAACTCCATTCGTTTGAAAAGGAAAAATATCATACAAAGACATTATATATTATGATTAAGAAAAAAGCAATATTTTTTTCTTTTTTTAAGAAACTATCTTTTCATATTTAAAAAAATGTTGTATAATATATGCAGAATTTATTTTCAAAGGAATAAACATGAACATAGAAATTACATCCAAGCTTCGCGGCACTAAGCTTGCGGCTTGGCGTTCATTGCTTGCCAGGTCCGGACTTTCGAGCAACGAAGAAGTGGATCGCGTAGTGCTTATCTGGGATAATGACGAGCTTATAGCAACCGCATCGCGCTGTGAAAATCTTTTTAAATGTATCGCTGTGAAAGCCGATAGACAAGGCGAAGACATCACCGCTAAATTAATATCCGCGCTCCGCACGGATGCATTTGGAGATGGATACAAGCATTTGTTTTTGTACACAAAGCCCGAAAACGAGCGGATCTTTTCATCTCTGTTCTTCCATCCCGTAGCTTCTACCGACAAGGTTCTTTTGATGGAAAACAAGAGTAACGGAATAGACGAGTTTATATCCTCTATTAACGTCAAAAATCGTGTTGGCTTGGTTGGCGCGTTGGTTATGAACTGCAATCCTTTTACACTCGGACACTTATCATTGATCGAAAAAGCCGCCGCAGAGTGCGACCACGTATGCGTATTTGTGCTTTCAGAGGACAAAAGCGTATTTTCATCCGAGGATAGAATCGAAATGGTCAGACTTGGCACCGCGCATCTGCCAAACGTTGAAGTTTTGCCAACCGGTCCTTATCTCATTTCCTCGACCACGTTTCCCACGTATTTTATAAAAGACAAAGAAAACGTTACAAAAATACAATGCCTTCTCGATATTGAAATATTTGCTCGCTATTTTGCACCGGCCTTTTCAATAACAAGACGGTATGTCGGAACAGAGCCGCTCTCCCCTATAACCGAGCAATACAATCGCGCGCTCGCTGCTTATCTTCCGGAGCGTGGGATAGATTTGATCGAAGTTGAAAGAAAAGAGCTTGGCAACACACCGATAAGCGCGAGCCTCGCAAGAGAATACATCGCAAAAGGCGATAAAGATAAACTTACATCCCTTTTACCACAAACTACGCTTGATTATTTAACAAGCAAAGAATTGATATAAATCAGGAGAAACCAAAATGCTGGAACGCCAGGAATGCCATATATTGAGCAGTTATTTTGCACCGAGAGGACATAATCGTATGTATGCACTTGGAATGCAGCTCGCCCAATTATACCTCTCACCTTTCGATAAGCTTATCGGAGTTATCGGAGAGGCGGGCTCGGGAAAAAGCGCACTTATACGCGGCATGTTCCCCGGACTTGAGCTGACCAATGATGATGACGGTGTATATGTGCGCCCGTTGCCGTTGCTTGAGCAGGATGACGGTTTTGGTTATCTGACACCGCACACGTATCACGTTGATATAAGATTTGAAAATGCTTTTACACAAATGAGCGTGCTTGCCGATGCTATAACACAGGCATTAAAAAAAGGAAAACGCGTTATAGTTGAGCATTTTGATCTCGTATATCCCATGCTTGGAATTAACGCAAATCTCCTCATAGGTGCCGGCGAGCAGATACTCGTCTGCCGTCCTACCATCTTCGGCCCTGAGCCTTCTGAAATTCGCGATACCGTATACTCATCCCTGCCTTATAGACTGATGGCGCATACGGCAGAGGATCTTTGCGAATTTTGTATGCCTCCCGAAGAATTGACAAGATGCGGTCACGATGACGTAAAACACGGATTTGTTATCACCTTCCCCGAGAGAAAGCCCGATTTTGATATAGCCGAGCTTGAGAAAAAAGTGCAAGCGATGATAGCAAGCGACCTGCCCATTACTTACCTCGATCCCACACACGTTTCCATCGGAAACAGCACACATTATTGCACAGGACCAAGAATTCACGTTTCGAGAACAAGCCAAATCGAAAACTTCCATCTTCTGCACCATTTTATCTACAACCGTCTTACAGGAAAATATCTACTTGTCGGATGTGTAGGCAAGGAAGCAGAGGCAAACCTCGAAAAGTTGGATGAGCAGCAGAAAATACAACCCGGTATTCTCATTTAAAATGAATAACACCATTAATAATATCAGAGCTGTATCTCTTACAGAAATTTTAGATGCAAGAGAGCGGCGCTCGAATTTACAAAAAAGACTTATTGAGCAATACGGCAGTACCGTAATTTCTTTTACAATGAATATTGCCGGACCTGTCAAAAACAGCCCGCTGATAGAAAGGGCTTTTTATCACGGATTATCTCTGCTCATTTCAAGACTCGACAAAAGCAAGATTCTTTTTGAATACTCGCTAACAGAAGCACAAGGCTGTGCGGCATTTATAGCTGTTGATATGCCCACCGACACCGTAAAGAGTATATGTGTCGATATAGAGGAGTCATCACGTTTAGGTCGTTTATTTGATATGGATGTGATAGACGAAAACGGCAACAAGCTTGAACGTAAAAATGTGAGAGCCTGCATTGTGTGTGGTAAGCCTGGGCGCGAATGTGCCGCGGGACGACTGCACAACGTGGCAACAATAGCAGATATCACGGCAAATATTATAACCGAGCATTTCTCTGCCCTGGATTCGCAAAAATTGGGATCTATGGCAGTTAAGTCGCTAATACAAGAGGTTGAAACAACCCCCAAACCCGGTCTTGTGGATTTGCGCAACAACGGCAGTCATAAAGACATGGACGTTAATACTTTCCGCAAGAGCGCCGACTCGCTGGAGTCATACTTTGTTGAATGTGTCAGAATTGGAATCAAAACAAAAAATAACTCTCATGCCGAAACGTTCAAGCAGCTTCGCTCAATCGGCATTGAAGCCGAAAAAACAATGTATCGCGCAACAGGTGGCATCAATACGCACAAAGGAGCTATATACTCTATGGGAGTGCTCCTTGGTGCTATTGGCCGAAGCTGGACTCCCGACGTGCCCGTTTCCAAGATCGGCACAATCGTCGCAGAAGCCGCATTGTTGGTACAAGATTCCACTATCGCTGATTTCAATTCTGCCAACGGAAAAACGGCAGGAGAGCGACTTTTCATCGAACACGGTATTAAAGGTATTCGCGGCGAAGTAGCATCAGGATTTCCGTCGGTAATCAACTATTCTCTGCCTACATATGAAAACGCGATAAGCAACGGCCTTGCGCCAAATGATGCCGGTGTTCTTTCGCTGCTAAAATTGATCTCCACGATCGATGATACAAACATTTATCACCGCGGCGGTGCTGATGGGTCTTGCTATGCAAAAGAATATGCTTCTCGGCTCTTTGATCGCGAACTTGACTTAACTGCCGTCGAGGAAATGGACGATGAATTTATAAAACGCAATCTATCGCCCGGCGGTGCTGCCGATCTTTTAGCAATAACATACTTCTTATACAAAATTAAAAATTTCAAATAAAAAAGCTCCTTTTCGGCTTCTTCTCATAAGGATGTTTACCAAATTGTAGGGACCGGCGTCCTCGACGGTCCGTGACACATAAATTTCGGCAGAGAACTTGTTTCCTCTGCCGATTTGTGGTATAATGGAGCTAACGAAAAGCCTCCCTCCGAGAGGGAGGTGGCACGCGTAGCGTGACGGAAGGAGCCTACGTGACTTTAGATTTGTACTAACTTCATTGTAACGCACTCTCCCTCACCCGACTCCGTCGGGAGCTCCCTCCCGGAGGGAGCCTCTGGACGCGCTCGTGCATCTTTAGGGGCGTGAGCTTAGCCCTGTGCCTTTGTAATACAAAGGCGAAACTGGTGATAAAACTAACATAGAATTATATACGGAATTTTGAAAGGAAGTTTGCATGTCTATTAAGTCCAGGAATAGAGCGTATAAAAATCAAAATCAACGATCTGCCTCAAGTCCATTGAATTCTCAAAAACAGGCGTTAAAACTTAATATGGTTTACTGCTTAGCATCTTCTGTGGTGTTATTTGCACTTAACATACTCGGAATCATAGTTGTTTTTCAAGGGGAAAATACTCGACAAATATTGGTTTTGAGTATCATTGAAATGATCTTCGCAGGAACATTTATACATTGTTTTATTGCTTTTGGGCGACGATTCAAAATTTATCAGCAACTAAATAAAATTCAATTTTCAACAGAACAGTTATTTCCAATACTTTGTAACAAAATCTCGTTCTTATATAAACCAATATCAAAACATTTTTCAAGCATAATATGTATTATAATTGTAGATGAATACGGAAATAAATTCTACTATGTGTATCCATCAAAAGAAGCCCCCAGTGAATTCGGTAATAAATTTATTAAGCAACAATGTTTAGGAAAACATTTGGAATTAAATTGTTACAAAAACACCTATATGATAAAGACCTTGTTTATATAACAAAGTAATTGATTCGGATGCCAAATAACCCCGACAGACCTTTCGAAAATCTGTCGGGGTTATCTCTTTGCTTTCTGCGTATCAAATTTGTTTATCCGTAGGGGCGACCATTTGTCGCCCCTACAAAACAATATCAAACTTCCTTATGAGAAGTCCGCTTTTCGGAGCTTTTTATTCTTTTGTATGTCTGTTTTTCTTTGCCATTTCCGAGACCTCGCGAAGCCTCGACGATATGTACTCATAACCTTTTTCAGTATGAGGAATCAAACACGCGGAGCAATCCTTGATGCCGTCCTCAATGTACACAAAATTACCGCCGCACTGATCTCCCAAGGGAAACAGCGGACAGCAGCAGAACATGCAATTGAAGACTTCGCCTGAAGTTTTATGGCAAGGAAAATATTCACAATCTTCGTTTTTAAAATAAGTATATCCGTTTTTCATATGCGCACCTCTGTCGTTTACTTAATTATATATGAAACAAACGCGAAAATCAACCCATTTTATAAAATAAACAAAAATGCCGACAAGATTTATACCCTGTCGGCGTTTTTTCATTTCATCATATTAAAGATTTCATCCGATTTAATACGAATAGAATCCAGAGAATCTCCGAACACGGATTTTGCGCGCGCAAAGTTTTTGTACGCTTTGGGATCAGTACCGTGAATGTCGCTGCCAAGTGCAACTACATAGCCCTCTTTAGCCCACTCAAGTATATGCTTCGGCTTAAAAAGCTTAGCCATAGAGTCGGCATTTACTTGAAGCATATCAACCCCAATATCCAACATCTGCTCAATATTTTCTTTGGAATATCGATCAACATGAGCTAGTATGACCTTGTAACCCATTCGCATTATTTTTTCAACAGTGTCGCAATATTCTTGCCTAAAATCAGTGAAAGGGAGTTCTATCAAGAGGTAGTCAGTACCCTCAAGGCAAAGCTGATCAAGCCCCTCGAATTTCTCTAATCCCTGACAAAGCAACACCTCTGCACCTAACTTTACTTTCGGCTCTAGATCGCTGCACGCATCGAATAAAGCCTGCACGCACGCAGCTCGCTTTTGCAAGAATTTATCAAGCGTGTGCTTATGCGGATAAAAATGCGGAGTAGCTATAACGCGAGTCACGCCTTCGGAAGAAGCAAGCTTAAGCTGCTTAAGAGAAGTAGAAACTGAATCGGATCCATGGTCAGCTCCGGGGAGAATATGCGAATGAAAATCGACAACGTCGAATTTTCTACTATCCATAAAACTCACCTCTATTTAGGTAGAATAGTAACCGGAGTTCTTATATGTTTTATAAGCGCCGCTTGCGTTTTTGGGATTCACAGCAGAAAGCACGATACCAAAAACTTCACCGCCTACATTTTTAACGATCTGAACTGCTTCGGAAAGCGAGTTGATATTTGAATAATCTGCTCTCGATGCCATGATATATCCATTGATCTTGTCAGCCAAGAGCACAGCGTCAGATACGACCGTAACGGGCGGAGTATCAAGAATGATATAATCGAACTGCTCGGAGCACTTGTCGAGCAACTCGCTCATGCGCTTTGAGTTTATAAGTCCGATCGGATTGGCACTCTCTGCACCGGAGAAAAGAATCGAAAAATTAGGAATATCTGTATCAACGATATTCGGTTCTTCGTGAATTCCGGCAAGATACTCGGACAGACCACCGTTTGCCGCCTTATCATTGTGATACTTTGAAAGAATTCTGGCAACACGAGGCTTTCTCATATCGCAGTCAATGAGCAATACACGCTTGGTTTCAGAGTTCTTTGCGAGTGTGATCGAAAGGTTTATCGAGATATAAGTTTTTCCCTCGCCAGAAAATGCGCTGGTCATTGCTATTTTGCGGCACTTATCTTCAATGGGAAGATAAAGCACCTTAGTATAAAGAGCGCGAAACGCCTCGTTGATAGCAAAGGGGGTATTGTCATCGATAAGTCTGAGTGCATCTACCTTATCGTTGGAGTGCGCTTTGTTTTTCTTTAAAAGCATTACGATCTTCCCTCCTCTGCTACGGAAATTTCATGTCTGGGAATAACGCCGAGGACAGGAATGTCTATGTTATCCTCAATTTTCTTAACGGAACGAATTACTACGTCAAAGAAGGAATGCGCCCAAACAATTGCGGCGGTAAGGACAAATCCAACCACAAACGCTATAAGAGCCTTGGTAACTGCATTTTTGCTGTTGGGAGCACCGGGAACAGACGGATCCTCAAGCACGCTTGAGAGAAGCGCGTTTTTAACCAAGCCGCTTTCTCCCTGTATGTATGTTTCAATACCGCTGGTTATCGCGAGTGCCACATCATATGCAAGCTCGGGATTGGTTGAAGTAACACTAACCCTGAAAACAGCAGTCTCATCCATCTGAGAAATGGAAATCATTCTCTTTATGCTGGCGGGAGAGAGCTGATATTTAGCAAGCGACCCGTTGCTGATAACCAACTTTAAAAACTTTTCGCTTTTGATGGCTATATTATAGACACTTACCATCTGTTCTGCAGCCTGAAGGTCGTTCGTTGATGTAGTCGTAGAATTAGTTCTCTCATTGTAAACGTAAACGATTGACGAGGAAGTATAAGTATCATCCTGTAAAACTACGGTGTAGACAGATATTGCCGCACACAAAACTACAGCAACAAGCAGCATCAACCACAGCTTAGGAAGAAAAATTTCGATCAAATCCTTAAACGTCGTTTCTTTTCTTTTCTTAATCATACAAACCTCTGTGGAGTGTTTTTTGTTAATTCAAATAAGGAATACTATAAGAAAATCGGGAGCAAAGCACCCGATTTTCCATACAATTAATTTGCTTTGTTGAAAACAGAATCAGCGTTCTGCTTCTCGCCGTTCTTAGCGATCTCAGCAGTCCAGCCAATCTCATCGCAATAACTTGCAACGAATATGTTACCGGTGTATTTAATATTCATACGATAAGTATTCGTACCATCGTTTACCATGAGAATTTCACCGTCGTCGGAAAGGGTGTAATTAGTACCGTATACGCCATACTGAAGAAGGTTACGAAGCTCAACGTCGCTGTTAAGCGCATAAATGATCTCCATTGCGCGATTATCAATAACATCGTTGCCGGTGTTAACTATTGCAAACGCAGAAGAATATGCCTCGTTAAGATTTACGGTAGGCTTCTGAATTACGTTACAAACATTTTTGTTGTCTGCTTCAAGCTCGCCCTTAAGCGAATATGCGCCGTTCTGTATGTATACATACTGCTCGGAGTTGTATCCGGCCTTCTCCATATCTTGACGAAGTGCTTCGGTTGCATCATAGGTTGTATAGCTAACAAGCTCGGTCAAGCTATACTTAAGCTGCTGCTCTGCTACTTCTCTATCGATAACGAGATACTGATACTCACCGATAACGTGATTGTTGGGTACCGCATAAATAAACTCGTTGCCTTCCTTGTCGGTGTTCCAAACGCACGCATCAAGGAGAGTGGTGGGGATCTTAACGTTAAGAGTACCGTATGCGGGAAGCTGAAGATATCCGGCAAGGTTTTCAAGCTTTCCGGTATTGTAGAGCTTTCTCATGAAGTCATAAGAGTTAACGAGCACGATGTTAGCTGCATCTGCTTCGGTAGAGTTAACGGCAGCAAGTGCAACCTGCTCATACTCATTAGCAGAAACATACTTAACATTGACTTCGGTATAGTATGTAGTGAGAGTGTGCTGCGCTATCATACGGCTTACGGTCTGCTTTGCGTTGTCGGAGGTCTCATCATCAACGATGATGTACATATTAAGCGAAACCTCTTCTGTTTCCGGTACAGGCGGCGGATAGTGATCAGGCACCTTACCGATTTCATCATCACCGCAGCTGACAAGCATTAATGAAGCGAAAACCAAGCACAATACTAAGAATAAAATTTTCTTCATTTTGGAATGAAACCTCCGTGAAAATATATCATCTTAAATATTTTACAATATAATAGGTAAAATGTCAAGTCATTTTATCACTAAATACTTAAAAATGATATTCTTTTTTAAAATTAATTTGCAAGATAGTCTTTGAGAGTTTTGGAGCGTGAGGGATGTCTAAGCTTTCTGAGTGCTTTTGCCTCGATCTGTCTTATACGCTCACGGGTTATCTGGAACTGCTTTCCAACCTCTTCAAGAGTTCTTGGGCGTCCATCCTCAAGTCCGAAGCGAAGCTTGATTACCTGCTCTTCACGAGGTGTCAAGGTGTGCAGAATGTTACAAAGCTGCTCACGAAGAAGCGCATACGAAGCGCTGTCAGAGGGCGCGGGCGAATCATTGTCTTCTACGAAATCGCCAAGGTGGCTATCTTCTTCCTCACCGATGGGAGTTTCAAGAGAAACGGGATCCTGCGCTATCTTCATTATCTCACGTACTTTGTCGGGAGTGATACCAAGACGCTCTGCGATCTCATCGGTCGTGGGCTCCTTGCCGTATTCCTGAAGAAGCTGGCGAGCGGTTCTGGACACCTTGTGTATGGTTTCGACCATATGTACGGGAATACGTATGGTACGAGCCTGATCGGCAATAGCACGGGTAATAGCCTGTCTGATCCACCATGTTGCATAAGTGGAGAACTTGTAGCCCTTGCTGTAATCGAATTTTTCTACCGCCTTAATAAGACCGAGATTTCCTTCCTGAATAAGATCAAGGAAATACATTCCCTTACCGACATGGCGCTTAGCAATACTTACAACAAGTCGAAGGTTAGCTTCGATAAGCTCGTCCTTTGCGGACTTCGAGCCGAGAGCTATCTGCTCGGCAAGATACTTTTCGCGCTCGGGGGAAAGAAGAGGAATCTTGCCTATATCCTTCAAATACATACGGACGGGGTCGTCAATGGCAAGTCCTTCCTGGAGAAGCAGCTTCTCCATCTTTTCAACTTCGTAAGATTCTACGTCCTTCTCTATTTCCTTGAATGTATCGCCATCAAGTTCATCCGGAACAACATTATCAAGATCAGCCTGGGAGATATCATAGTCGATATCTTCAAGCGTCTTCATTATGTTAGAATTGAGAATGCCACCGTCATTCTTAGAGTCGATGATATTGGTTGCCTGTAATTTTTCGTTTGCCATATTTACACCATCCTTACGTTTTGTTTTTCATAGAATTGATCAGATCGTTAAGAGCATCAAACGTTGTTGCCGCAGTTGCGTTTTTCTTCTTCATCGCATCCTTTAGCAGAGCTATACTGTCAAGAAGCACACCTTCACCGTTATCGGTAAGACTCATTCTTGAAATCTTCATCTTAGATATTCTGCCGACTTCATCCGGCGAAAAGTGAAAATTAACGTCGAGATTTTCATTATCCGGAGAGTCATAAAGCATTTGCGTGTATTCAAAAACTCTTCGGTTGAGATCCGTAAAGAAATCGTCAACAGTCAAAAGCTGTTCTGTAAACACTTTTTTGCGGTGCTCGGGATAAAGCAGTAACAGACCAAGAACGTTTTCCTCATGTCCGGCAACCGCCGGTGCCTTAGCATAATCGGGGTTGACTCGATCGCCAAAGCCTGCGGCCTGTTGTTTTAATTTGTCATTCTCGCTCTTGCGATATGCATTGATGTTTTTTTGCGCTAAGCGTTCAACGTCGTCGCGCACGCTTTTGGGGTCAACGCCTATCTTTTGAGAAACGGATTGTATATAAATATCACGTTCTGCTTTGGAATTAACCCTGGAAATCATCTTTTCCAGCTCGAGCAAGGCATTAATTTTATCTTGCGGTATGTTGAGATCAAACCGCGAAATGATCGATTCCATATTGTACTCGAATTTTGTTTTCGACCCGGATATGATATCGCGGAATTTCTCTTTACCGTATGTTTTGATATATTCGTCGGGGTCTTTAGCGCCCGGCACTTTTATTACACCGACGGCAAGTCCAACTTCGTCGAGCATTTTCATAGCTCGCTGTGCTGCTTTTTGTCCTGCTTCATCAGCGTCATAGGATATAAAAACTTTCTTTGTATACCTACTCATCAACCTTGCCTGCTCTGACGTAATGGCAGTACCGAGTGTTGCAACCGCGTTTGTGAATCCTGCGGCGTGCATCGCAATTACGTCCATATAGCCCTCGCAAAGTATAATAGACTCTGCACAGGTTTGCTTAGCAAAGTTAAGAGCAAAAAGATTTCTTGATTTTTTGAACACCGGCGTGTCCATCGTATTACGGTACTTGGGCTTTGAATCGTCCATTACGCGACCGCCAAACGCAATGACATTTCCCGACACGTCGATTATGGGAAACATAACACGATTGCGGAAGCTGTCAAAGTATGTGCCGCGCTCACTTTTAGATGCGAAAAAGCCTTCGACAAGCTCGTCCTTAGTGTAGCCAAGCTTTGTCATATAATCTAGCGTTGCATAACCGCCATCGGGTGCAAAGCCAAGGCCGAAATGCTTTATTGTAGCAAGCGACAATCCGCGTTTTTCGGTAAAATACGCGAGAGCCTCTTTTGCTTTTGGATTTTGGCTAAAAAGCATCGCATGGAAAAACTTCGCCGCATCAACATTCATTTTATAAAGACGCTCTTTTGAGATGCCTCGTGGCTGCTGATACTTATTCTCATCATCTCGCACCACGGTTATTCCGGCTCTTTTTGCCAAAAATTCCACCGCATCGGGATAATCGAGATGCTCTGCCTGCCTTATAAAAGTTATGGCGTTGCCACCGATGCCGCATCCGAAGCAATAAAAGCTATTGTCCGCCGGATAAACGGTAAAAGAAGGAGATTTCTCGCTGTGAAACGGACACAAGCCCTTCAAATTCGAGCCCGCACGCTTCAGCGATACATAACTTCCAATAAGCGACTCTATGTCGTTACGGATCAAAACTTCGTCAACAGTTTCTTTCGTTATCAAATTTTACTCCTCCTTTCAAAATTCACCATAATATACGAAGCAGTATTATAAAACACTTTGTATTTTAAAAGTCGAAAATTTCTTGCAGAATTTCACTTTTTACACGTCCGGATGTTGACTCGTTTACGGTGTTAATAAAATTATCTGCCATGCTCTTACTTATGCGGCCGTTGATAACGACCGAGTCGCTGTACACCGTGTCGGAAACTCTGAAATTAAAGTCTGATATTATCGGTGTTATTCGTTGGTAATCAGAGTATGAAACCACCAACTTGATTTCTGTATAAATATCGTACGTAATTATTTCGGCATTTTCAAGCGCACCGACCGCGGCGGCAGAATAAGCGCGAACAAGGCCGCCCGTGCCAAGAAGTGTGCCTCCGAAATAACGTATTACTACGATCGCTACATCCGTGCAGCCATTTTTACGTATGGCATCCAAAACGGGCATACCAGCCGTTCCCTGCGGCTCATGATCGTCAGAAAAACGCATCGTGGAGTTTTCGCGAAGAACGTACGCATATACGTGATGACGCGCATCGGGGTATTTCTTTTTTATAAAAGCTATAAAGGCCAGCGCATCTTGTTCGGTTGAAACAGGAACTGCCGTGCCTATAAATACGGACTTGCGGTCTTCATATTCAAACACGCCTTCGCGTCGGACCGTCGTATAACTTTCCATATCCACCTCTATTTACTCTTCTATTATAAGGTCACGATACATTCCCCGACCACGTTCATCAAGGGTTGCCTCTACCAAAACGCCATTATCAACGTACACCGCCGAAATTACAGTATAATTGGCGTAAAGCGCATTTACAACGGTCTGTCTATCGTAGGGTATGAGCAATTTGTAATTTCGTTTAAGGTGCGACAGCTCGTTTTCAATAGCAGAAAGCAAGCCGTCTATTCCCTCACCTGTCTTTGCCGAAATAAAAATCGTTTTTTCGGTATTATTTGTATCTAAAACGCCATCATATAGATCGCATTTATTGTATACGTAAAGTCTGGGTTTATCTGCTGCACCAAGTTCCTCGATAACCTGCTCGGTAACTTTAATATGCTCCTCTACCTCGCTGTCGTTAATGTCGGAAACTATCAAAAGCAAATCAGAATAGCAAACCTCGTCAAGCGTAGATTTAAAGGCTCTGACAAGATGGTGCGGCAGTTTTCTTATGAATCCTACGGTATCGGTGAAAAGAACGGTTTCACCCGATGGTAATTCCGCCTTTCTGGTAGTCGCATCAAGCGTTGCAAAAAGCTTGTTTTCAGACAAAACACCTGCTCCGGTAAGGTTGTTGAGAAGCATTGATTTTCCTGCATTAGTATATCCGACAATGCCGATTTTCGCAATTGCGCTTCTGTCGCGCTTGGCGCGCATTACTGCTCTATTCTCCTCGAGCTCTTTAAGTCTTGACTCGAGTGCGGATATCTTTTCCTTCAAGTGACGTCTGTCAGTTTCGAGCTTTGATTCACCGGGGCCGCGTGTTCCTATACCGCCGCCTTGACGAGAAAGCTCACTACCGTGACCTGTGAGTCTTGGCGCGGAATATTTGAGCTGCGCAAGCTCGACTTGGAGTTTACCCTCACCGCTGGTGGCGTGAAGGGCGAAAATATCAAGAATGAGCATGCTTCTGTCGAGAATTCGCACATCCAATCCAATGTCGTTCTCAAGGTTTCTGATCTGCGCCGGTGAAAGCTCGAAATCAAAAACTACAAGGTCTATCACGTTCGCTTTACAGATATCAGCGATCTCCTGAACCTTGCCCTTGCCTATACAAGTGCGAGGATCAAAGGAATCCTTTACCTGTATGACTCTGGCAAATGCTTCCGCGCCGGCAACGTTCAACAAATTTTCAAGCTCATTTAGGCTTCGCTCGCACTCTTCAACCTCAGAACCCGATGAAGCAATAGCGACCAAAACCGCAGTATCTATTTTACTATACGACATAATGTTCCCTCACTCGACGTTAAAATGATAGAAAAAGAGCGCCGACGACCAATTACGGACTGTACGGCACTCTTTTCTTACGGTAATTACTTACCAACCTTAGCAAGACGCTTCTTGAACTTGTCAACACGTCCGCCGGCATCTACAAACTTCTGCTTACCTGTATAGAAAGGATGGCACTTAGAGCAAATTTCAACGTTCATATCGCCCTTTACAGAGTGAGTAGAAACGGTTTCGCCGCAAGCACATCTGATGGTAGCTACCTTGTACTCGGGATGTATTCCTGCTTTCATTTTAACACCTCTTTACATAGTTATTCATTTTCAATTGCTCCTTATTATATCACACATTTTTTGAATTTGCAATAGATTTTTCAAAAAATTATATTTTTTCTTGAATTTTTTTGCGAAGATCTTTCATTATTTTCTTCTCAAGTCTTGAAATGTAGCTTTGCGATATGCCCAAAGCATCGGCAACTTCTTTTTGAGTAAGCTCCCTGCCGCCGTTAAGCCCATAGCGCATCTCTATAATTACGCGCTCCCTTGCGTTCAGATCTTCGACCGCGGAGCGCAAAATCCGCCTTTCCTCATCATCCTCCATATCCCGATAAACACTATCGTTCTCCGAGCCGAGTACATCCGACAATAACAGCTCGTTGCCATCCCAGTCAACGCTCAACGGCTCGTCTATTGATACCTCGCGCTTTTTGTTTGCCGTTTTGCGTATGAACATAAGTATCTCGTTCTCAATACAACGTGATGCATACGTGGCGAGCTTGATATTTTTATCAGAATTGAACGTTCCGATCGCCTTTATAAGACCAACTGTACCAATTGAAACAAGCTCCTCAATGCCTACGCCGGTGTTCTCAAATCTTTTGGCTATGTACACAACCAAGCGCAAATTATGCTCTATCAGCTTATCTCTTGCATCTCGCGAGTCGATATGCTCAAGCAAGTGTTCTTCGATCTCCTCGTCGAGTGGCGGCGGCAATGTATCCGTTCCGTTGACATAGTATACCTTTGCCGAAAATAAACGCAAAATCAACTTGCGTATTTTGAAGAAAAATCCTTTAATGCTCATTTACAAGTTCTCCAGAGCTGCGGCAGGTATAAGTGCCTCATATCCACCAAAGCTGCCCTCTTCATCATCTATAATAAATGTAAGTTTTGTTTCCGCATATTCCCTACCGCGCATGATCATGACCCGTTCCGGTCTTATTCCAAGGGTAAGCGTTCGTTGCCCGCTTTTGTTAATCGGTATAAGCCTTACGCGGCGATCGAGCTTAGCTCCCGAATCAAAGGAATCAAGTGTAGGTATTCCTCGCGGAAAGAGTTTTCGCACGGCATCTGTTTTTATAAGCATAACGGGCGTCAGATCTATTGGATCCTTCAATAGATTCCCGCTATCTACTAGCGCATCACATTGTAAGACAACACCGTTATATTCGATAGCCAAATGTGCGTATTTTTCCGATTTAGTATGAAAAAACAGTGCCAATAGCAAACGAATAATAGCAATCGCCAGCAAAACAATAACCGACAGTATCAACAGCTTGCGATTTTGGACATCGGTATATACATACTGTGGGAAATATGCCTCCAAGCAGTCAAAAACAAGATATACTGCTCCGCCGATTATTGTGAGGAACAACACGAATGCCACGATAAGCTTAAAACGCCGTAATGCACTTATGCTTGTAGTTAATACATATGACGTCAAAATCAACATGGTAGCGGACAAAGCCAGCATCAGCAGAGCATGCATAGGAATAAACAAGATTATGCATGCATAAAGCGCGCTTAAAAACGCGCCGACAAAAAGACGAATGCTTTTTATATTTACCTTTGAGAAGGCGGATGCGAGATGAAATGCAAGAAGATCAACGGTGAAGTTAATGAGGAAATAAACATCTATATAAACGGTGCTCATCATCATAATCCTCTTAAAAGCTTGATTCCTATATTATTCTACCACCGTGATAAAGAATATGTTGTCGCAAATTGGGAGAACAAAAAATAAAAAACGGAGCTAAACAGCGATAGCTCCGTTTTATTGTGTATTAAGTTTAAGCCTTGAAAGAATTTTCAATCATATCTGCGGCGGACTCAAGGTAGTCGCCCTCGAAGAGCTCAATTACACCGTTGTCACACATAGACGCGAGAGAAGGATCGATCGGAATTCTCGCAAGGACCTCGGTCGAATGCTCCTTTGCAAGCTCGTCGATATGACTATCTCCATAAACGTTAATATGCTTGCCGCAATCGGGGCAAACGAGGTAGCTGTAATTTTCCACAAGACCAAGAACCTTAACGTCCATCAAGGAAGCCATGTTAACCGCCTTTGCAACTATCATGGAAACAAGGCTCTGGGGTGTGCTTACTATAACTATTCCGTCAAGAGGAAGGCTCTGGAATACCGTAAGCGGAACGTCACCGGTTCCGGGAGGCATATCAACAAACATATAGTCTACCTCGTTCCAAACAACATCGGTCCAGAACTGCTTTACGGTGCCGGCTATTACGGGACCTCTCCAAACAACAGGCTTGGTTTCCTCGTCCATGAGAAGATTTACGCTCATAACCTCAATTCCGGTCTTGGTAACCGGAGGAAACATTCCAAGCTCACTACCGGTAACGCAACCGGGCTTGAGTCCGAACGCCTTTGGGATAGACGGACCTGTAATATCCGCATCAAGAATTGCGGTCTTGTAACCGCGTCTTTGCATAGTAACGGCGAGCATGGAGGTAACAAGGGACTTACCAACACCGCCCTTACCGCTCACAACGCCGATGACTCTTTTAATCTTGCTTGCCGCATTTGTAGGTGCCATAAGGGATTCTTTAGAACACTTTTCAGAGCAAGTAGAACAATCATGTGTACATTCTGCCATTTTTTATCTCCTGTTTCTATCAAATTGAACTAATTTGTATTTCACCGTTATCTACGGTCATATGAATTCCGAGCAGCGAGGTTTTCGCCTTGTCGATTATCAAGGATGCAATACGGTCCTCCACAGAACGCTCAACAAATCTGCGCATGTTTCTCGCTCCGTACTTCTCGGAGTAAGATTCCTTTGCGATATATGAAAGCACGTCCTCAGAATATGTGAGCCGTATTCCCTTTTCGTTCATATGTGCGGCAAGCTTTGAAAGCATAATATCTGCGATCTTCACAAAATCAGCCTCATAAAGATGCCTGAAAACAATGATCTCGTCTATACGGTTTATAAACTCGGGACGAAGGAATGATGCCAACGCCTTCTCGGTTTTCTCCTTTGATTTTTGCTCTTTATTGTCAGCAAATCCGGAAATGGACGTCGAAACCTCGCTTCCTGCGTTTGTCGTCATTATGATGATTGTATTTTCAAAATTAACCTGACGTCCCTGCGCATCGGTAATTTTGCCATCGTCGAGTATCTGAAGAAGGATATTCAACACGTCGGGGTGAGCCTTCTCTATCTCGTCAAACAAAATAACTGCGTGAGGACGGCGGCGTATCTTTTCGGTTAGCTGACCTGCCTCATCATATCCGACATATCCGGGAGGTGCGCCTATGATTCTGGAAACAGCATGCTTTTCCATAAACTCCGACATATCAAGTCTTATGAGCGACTCGGGCTGTTTGAACAGCTCGTCCGCCAAAACCTTGACAAGCTCGGTTTTACCAACACCGGTAGGGCCGGCAAATATCATGGACACGGGATTCTGTCTATACGAGATTCCAGCACGTTTACGCTTTACCGCGCGAACAACGGCATCAACCGCCTCGGACTGTCCGATTATGCGCGCGCTGATACGGCTCTCAAGCCCCTGAAGCTCTGAGAGCTCGCCTGCCTTAATATCAGAAGCAGGGACGCCTGTCCATATCTCAATAACGTTTGCAAGATCTGAAACGGTGATAGCCAGCGTGCTTACTTCGCTCTCAAGGGCAGCCTGACGCTCCTCGAGCTTCAACTTCTCAACCTTGAGATCCGCAATAGCCTTATAGTTTTCTTCCGTCTGTCCCTCGGGTTTTTCAACCTTTGAGGAAAGCTCATTTTCTTTTTCTATTATCTGGACAAGCTTCTTCTCGTTGCGAAGCTTTTCGTTAAGCGCAGGCGACGAAAGCGCAACGCGTGCTGCCGCCTCATCTATCAAGTCGATAGCCTTATCAGGAAGAAAACGATCGGTTATATAACGTTCGGAAAGAAGAACTGCAGCACGTGCAACCTCGTCAGAAATAGTTGCGCCGTGGAAATTCTCATAATATTTCTTTATTCCCTTTATAACCTGAACCGTTTCATCCACCGAGGGCTCGTTGACCATTACAGGTTGGAATCTACGTTCAAGGGCGCTATCCTTTTCGATGTACTTTCTGTATTCCTTTAAGGTGGTAGCACCGATGACCTGTATTTCGCCGCGTGAAAGCGCAGGCTTAAGAATGTTTGCGGCACTCATACTACCCTCGGAATCACCGGCACCTACTATGGTATGCACCTCATCGATCATAAGGATGATATTTCCCGCTTTTTTGACCTCTTTGATCAAACCGAGTATCCTGGATTCAAACTGACCGCGGAACTGGGTACCGGCTACAAGCGCTGTAAGGTCAAGAAGCCATATCTCCGCATTTGAAAGGCGCTCGGGAACGTTGCCGTCAACGATTCTTTGAGCCAACGCTTCGGCTATCGCGGTTTTACCTACACCGGGCTCGCCGATCAAGCAGGGATTGTTTTTCTGTCTGCGGCAAAGAATCTGTATAACTCGGTCGAGCTCTCGCTCTCTGCCTATAATTCTATCCGTCTTACCAAGACGTGCTTTTTCCGTAAGATCCGTACAATAAGTGGAAAGGAGCTTTTTGGACTCATCGTCTTTAGCATTTCCCTTCTCTTTGCCGCCTTTTTGCTTTTTGGGAGCGGCTTGACCGCCAAATGGCATACCGAATCCCGAGAACAATTTCTGAAGGTCAAGAGCGGGCGCACCGCCATCCGGCTCGACCGACTGATCGTCAGCAGGTTCGATTGCGGTAAGCATTCCCTCAACCTCGCCCGACATATTCTCGATATCCTCTTCGCTCATTCCCATGTTTTTAAGAATGTCGTTTACAGGTTTAATGCCGAGTTCTTTTGCGCACACAAGGCATATTCCCTCGTTATAAGTTTTCTGATTATCCATACGAGTTATAAAAACGACGGCAGGTCGCTTTTTACATCTCGCACATCTCTGAATTTCCATTAAAAAACCTTTCTTGCTTTGCGGCAACTGAAGCCGCTGAAAAACTAATTAAAATCCCAACAAGAGATCAAGAGGGCTGAGATTTAAGAAAAAGTTGTAAATCGGGCCACCCTCAAATTCTGCCGCCCAAACAACCTCGGACATCGAATCAAGATGTATAACAAAATTAAATACAAACACCGCGATCCACGCAAACACAGCACCAAAAAGTGCGTTCAATGCGCATCCGACTATCTTATTGGGTATTACCAATATCGAAGAGTTGAATATCGAATCCAACAATTTAAACGCCAACCTAAGCAGCAGCTTTGAGACGAAGAACAAAATAATGAATACGATTATTACAGTCACAACGTGTACCGTAGGAGCGGCAATATCAATAATTATCTGTTCTATGGTTTTACCCTCTAAATCGACGTTTACTATTCCTGCTGCCAGTTTTATTATCGCAGGCAATTCTGCACCGGGATCGGAACAATTTGCCTTTAAATACTCTGAAAGTTGATTTGTAAGCGATGCGCCGATTATCGGCTCGACTATGCCAACCGATATAGGATTTACCAGCAGATACGCAGAAGCAAGCGCGCCTACAAAGCGCAAGGGCGCTTCTACACTTCTGATGAAGCCACGCTTAAGTCCAACTATAAGACCTATCACTATAAATGCTGCCAAAATCACATCAATTACTATCCACAATCCCATAGCATACACCCCTTCCTTGTAATATTATACACCCCTCAAAAAAATGTGTCAATACGAGTAGTGTTAATTATTTTAAAATAACATTAGAATCTCCAAACTTTGTCTTAAGGCGCGCGATAACCTTATCGGACGGAGAAATTTTAACATCCTTCAAGCCAACATACGTTTTTGAAGCCAATTCATACACAACGATTCGCGTGTTACCGGGATTCAAAAGCGACATACGGGTAAGAATGTTAATGCACTTGGCATCTCGGTTTTCAACCCTCACGTAAAGTGTTTCGTCCTTTTTAGGTTCGTTTTGAGGCTTGTTATTAAATTCGGCATTATTTGTAAGCGGACGGATTTCCGAAAGAAGAACTCTCACCTCATCTCCATCCTCATACGAAACCGTGCCTTCTATATACACTGCATTTTCTACGAAAATTTCAGACGAAAATGCTGAATACTGTTTTGCAAAGACTATCACCTCAACCTCACCATATCTGTCTTCGAGCTTGATAAAGGCCATAGTATCGCCGTTTTTTATAACTTTTGTCTTCTTCTCCGTTATGATTCCTGCGAGCTTTACGGTGGATCTGTCTTCGTATTTTTTACCGACTTCGGAATCATCGGACGGGATTATACTCGATATCTTTTCAACCCCAAGCGCATCGGCGTTCATCGAGTAATTGTCCATCATATGACCGGAAAAATACATGCCTGAGCTTTCTTTTTCCAACATCAAAAGCTCGCGCAGCGAATACTCGGGCAAATCGGGGTATTCAAATACGGAAGAGCCCGTATTAGACGCTTCAAGTCCGATAGAAAACATGTCAAGCTGACCGCTTACGTTGTTACGCACCTTATCGTGCTCTGTTTCCAAAATCGTTTCATAGCATGACATAAGCGAGCTGCGTGTAATGCCAAGAGAGTCAAAAACACCGCACTTAATGAGCGATTCCAAGGTTCTCTTATTTAAATCTGCCGACGACATTCTGGATACGAAGTCATCAAAGGAAGTGAAGCGTCTTTTCTTTCGCTCATTTATGATAGAAACCGCAACCGAACATCCTACGTTTTTAATTGCCAAAAGACCGAATCTTATGTTCCCATCAGATACGGAAAAATCAGTATCACTACTGTTAATATCCGGCGGAAGAACGTATACACCGTGTTTTTGCGCATCGGCTATATATTCACGCAACTTTGCGGTATCTCCGAGCACGCTGGTCAACAATGCCGAGAAATATTCAGCAGGATAATGCGCCTTGAGATACGCAGTTCTGAAGGAAATAACGCCGTACGCGGTGGCGTGGCTCTTGTTGAACGCGTATTTTGCAAAGCCTACCATCTCATCGAAAATTTCTGTGGCGGCATTTGCGGGAATTCCGCGCTCGGCACATCCGGCAATAAAGCTCTCTGACTCCGCGATCATAACGTCGGTTTTTTTCTTCGACATTGCGCGGCGAACGATGTCCGCGTGTGCATATGAGTATCCGGCAAGAGATCTGCATATCTGCATTACCTGCTCCTGATACACAATACAACCGTAGGTTACGTCCAATATATCCTTGAGTTGAGGTATATTGTAAACTGTTTTCTCTCTGCCGTGCTTTCTCTCGATAAATTTATCTATCGAATCCATAGGACCGGGACGGTAGAGTGCGATACACGCTATAACATCCTCGAGAGTGCCGGGCATCAATCTCGAAAGCACCTGCTTCATTCCACCCGATTCAAGCTGAAAAACACCGTCTGTGCGCGCTTCGGAAAGCAAGCGGAAGGTTTCGTGATCGTCAAGCGGCACGGCTGTGATATCAAAGTCGGGCATTCTTTTTCTTATTTGCTGCTCGGCATCGTGAATTACCGTTATATATCTGAGGCCGAGAAAATCGAACTTCACAAGTCCGAGCTTGGCATCGGTGTTCATATCAAACTGTGTGACGACACCTGTGCCACTATATGAAAGAGGAACGTAATTATACGTGGGCTCCTCGGTTATGACGACACCTGCCGCGTGAGTAGACGCATGGCGGGGCATGCCTTCAAGGCTCTTGCTTATGTCAAGCAAGCGACGCACGTCGTTGTCGGTATCGTAAAGCGCTTTTAACTCCTTCACTTCAAGAGCCGATTTGATAGTCACATTCAACTCTCTTGGAATAAGCTTCGCCACAGTATCCACACGATTATACGGCATACCGAGGGCTCGTCCAACATCACGCACCGCAGCGCGTGCCGCAAGAGTACCGAATGTTACGATCTGCGCCACCTTATCATCGCCGTATTTTTCTTTTACGTATTCAATAACCTCTTCACGACGGTTATAACAGAAATCTATATCAAAATCTGGCATTGAAACGCGCTCGGGATTCAGGAATCTCTCAAAAAGAAGATCGAACGCGATGGGGTCGACGTCGGTTATGCCTATGCAAAAAGCAACAAGGCTTCCAGCGCCCGAGCCTCTGCCGGGTCCGACGGGAATATCGGATTTTTTAGCGTAAGAAACGAAATCGCTGACTATGAGGAAATACGCGTTAAAGCCCATGGAATCGATTACGGAAAGCTCGTATTCGATCCTGCTCTCGTACTCTTCTCTGCTATGTCTGCTAAAATCAAAACGTCCATCGCGAGCTCGCATTTCGAAACCGCGATACGCATCCTTGCGCAGCTTTTCTCTATGAGAAAGCCCGTCCTCCGGAACAAAATCCGGCAAATGAAGATTATCAAACTCAAAGTCGAAATTGCACTTGTCAGCAATTTTAACCGTGTTTTCAATCGCGCCCTCATAAGATGAAAACAGAGCGCGCATCTGCTCGGTCGATTTGAAATAAAACTCATCAGTTTCAAATCCAAAGGGACGACCGTCAGTTATAACATTGTTAGTTTGGATGCACATAAGTATTGCTTGCGTGTCGGCATCCTTTGCCTCTAGGTAATGAACGTCGTTGGTTGCCACGAGAGGTATACCGTGAAGCTCGCTTATACGTTTAAGTCCGTATGCAACCTTTCTTTCATCATCAAGACCGTGATTTTGAATCTCAAGATAAAAATCCTCACCGAAAATGTCACGCATAGCGAGCGCCTCTGCCTCGGCTTCGTCAAAATTGCCGCCGAGTATAAGCTGAGGTATCTTGCCACCAACGCATGCGGAAAGCGCTATCAGTCCTTCTGAATGCGCAGACAAGAGGTCCATATCTATACGCGGTCTTGTGTAAAAACCGTTAATAAAGCTCTCGGAAACCATATAACAAAGATTTTTGTATCCGACAGCATTCTTGCACAAAAGGATAAGGTGATATCCCGATGAATCCTGTTTTCCTTCCTTACGGAAGCGCGATCGAGCCGCGACGTAAACTTCACATCCTATTATGGGCTTGATGCCCTTGGCTTTGAGTGCTTCGTAAAACTCGACTACACCGTACATGACACCGTGGTCGGTTATTGCAACGGCGTGCTGCCCCTCGCGCAAGGCCTTATCGGCAATCTCAGAGATTCTCGTAGCGCCGTCAAGCAAACTGTATTCTGTATGAAGATGAAGATGCACGAAATCTCCCACGTGAGATTACCTCCTTTATTTTTTAACACCCGGTAAAAGCATTTCCGAGTATTCCATAATTTTTTTAAGTCGGTGCGACAATCCGGATTTTGAAATAGCGGGCACCGATACGGCGGCGAGCTGTGACAAAGACAGATCGCGATATTTTATTCTCAAACGAGCTGTCGCCTCAAGCTCTTCCGGCAAAGAGGAAAGAAGATTGTGACGCTCAAGCTCATCTATTACAGATATTTGCTTATGCGAAGCCGTTACCGACTTACTGATATTGTTAGTTTCACAATTAACTATACGGTTGGTGTTATTTCTGAATTCGCTCTCTATTTTCGCATTCATAAATGCAAAGGCAGCAGAATTAAGTCCGACGAATGCAAAAAAGTCCTCGATAATCGAGCTTTTCTTAACGTATATATCGGTTCTGCCCTTGCGCTGAGTAGTACGTGCTTCGACGCCGATGTCGGAAAGCGCACTTACAAATTTATCGCAACAGTTGGTTGGAGAAAACTCCAAAAGATATTGCTTTGTCGGATCTGATATTCTTCCGGCAGCAAAAAACAAACCTCTGAAAAAAGCAGCTTCGCACGCAGGGCATTTAGCGCTGTAAAGCGATTCGTTTGAATTTATAGCACCGATATAACGAAGCGCACTCTTGGACGAAAATTCCAAAACGCGACATCTACCGCCCGATTTAGGACGCTGCGGCTCTGTCGATGCACCGAAAAACTCAGAGATGAATTTCGCTGCAAAATTAGCAAGCTCATCATTTTCAAGATTAATAGAAACGCTACCGTCGTGTACCAAAGCCTTTGATGCTATAAGTGCCGAGGCAAATGCCTTTCGGCAGCAGGAGGCTTTTATCGGTTGCTCGATTATTTCATGCTTTAAATCCGAAGAAAACGACATAAATACCTCCTTAAAATTAGATTTTAGATTTTATTTCGCAGCAGAATTATCAAGAAAAACTATTTCTTCTTGCAGCGAAACTCCAAACTGTTTATAAACCTCGAGTTTTACATATTCAATAAGGGCTCTAAAATCTGCGGCGGTCGCACCGCCGGTATTGATTATAAAGCCGGCATGCTTCGGGGAGATCATAGCTTTTCCAACAGTCTTTCCCTTCAATGTGCAATTATCGATATAGTAAGCCGCAGATACGCCGTTGACCTTTTTGAATATACTGCCAAGGCTTGGATATTCTATCGGTTGAGTACTGATCCGTCTATGCTTTATGATTTCCATTTCACTGATAATAATGTCCGGATTTCGTTCGGCAAGCTCAAGATCTACCGACAATACAATTGCATTACCTCCCGAAAAAGCACTGTTCCGATATGAGAAAGCGCACTCCGATCGTGAGAATGACACTATTTCATCTTCGGAAGGCAGATAAGCGCAAACACTTTTTACACGATCACCGATCTCAGAGTCAAACGCACCAGCGTTTGAAACGATCATGCCGCCAATTGTTCCGGGAATGCCGCACAAGCCCTCGAGTCCGCCAAGCCCCTTGCGAGCAGCTTCGGTGATCATTAAAGAAGCAAGAACCCCGCATTCAGCAGTTATGGGTGTTCCGTGAGATGAGTAGCGATTGATTTTTCTTGTTGAAACCAACACGCCGCAATATTCATCGTCACACGGTAGCACGTTTGTCATACAACCTATCACCCTATATTCGATCTTCCTGTTATGAAGAAAGCGTATAAGGTCTACCAGCTGTTGCCGGGTATCGGGAAAGGCGATAACGGCGGCGGCACCTCCAACTCGCGCGGAGCTGTACTGCGCCATTAATTGATTTCTTTTATATTCAACGTCCTTTTTGATTAAAAAATCAAAAAGTTCATCCATGGTTAATCCCTTATGTAAATTTCTCTTTCATCAAGCATATCTTCGGCCGCTTTGCGTTGCGCAGCCGTTACATCTATACCACCAAGTATACGTGAAAGCTCAGAAATTCTGCCATCACGGTCAAGCACCTCAACAAAGGTCTGAGTAGTGGAATCAACGTCGCGCTTTTTAATGAGAAAATGCGCTTGTGCAAGCGAGGCTATCTGCGCGCTGTGAGTCACGCAAAGCAATTGTGAGCTACGAGAGAGAGAAAGCATCTTGATTCCTATCTTACGCGCGGTCTTACCCGACACGCCGGCATCGATCTCATCATATATAACCGTTGCAATGCCGTCCTTGTCGGATATTGCCGATTTGAGAGCGAGCATAATACGCGCAAGTTCACCGCCGGATGCGATCTTACCGAGCGGTTGCGCATCTGCGCCCTTGTTTGCGCTGATATAAAACTCCAGTTTGTCGTATCCGGAAGGCATAAGAACCTTCTTACCTGCTGAATATTCTTCCTTGAGCGAGGTGTAGAAAACAACCTTCGGCATATCGAGAAATTCAAGCGTCTGCTTAACCGATTCTTCGATTTCCTTCGAAGCGCCGAGACGTCTTTTATGAAGGTTATCTGCTACGGAAAGCGCAGCATCATAGAGTTCTTTTTCTTTTGCTTCCAGCTCTTTGAGTATCTCGTCGGAATTCTCAAGCGTATCAAGCTCACGCTGTGATTTATCACGGAATGCAAGCACGTCGGCGATAGTTAATCCGTACTTACGCTTAAGCTTTGCTATTTTATCTAATCTCGCCTCAATTTTGTTCAATGCTTCCGTAGGATCTGCATCCATATCGGAAATCACCGCGTAGACTTCCTCGCCAATGTCATCAACCTTGTATCGCATATCACGCAAGGTCTCGGCATAAGCGGCAAAATCAGGCACAACATCGGATATTTGTTCAAGCGCGCTTATACTGCGGTCAAGAAGAAACGAAACGCTTCCCTTTTCGCTGCCCTTCAACGCCTTGAAAACAAATCCGGCATTTTTTGTTATCTTTTCACTGTTTTTAATTTTGAGCTTCTTATCAATAAGCTCTTCCTCCTCGCCGTCATAAACCGCAAGGTCATCTATATCCTTTATCTGATATTTGAGTATCTCTACAATGCGCTCGCGTTCAGCCTGCTGTTTAACAACATTGCTAATACTCACTCTTGTATCATCAAGCTTTGCATACAAGGATTTATACTCTTCCAGAATCTCGGAATTCGCAGCATATATGTCGATAAGCTCCAGCTGCTTCTGCGGCTCGGCGATAGAAGCCGTATCCGACTGCCCGTGTATAGCTACAAGGGACGGGGTGACACTTCTCAAAACAGAGAGCGTAACCGTTCTGCCGTTTATTTTTATTTGAGAGCGGCCGTCGGTGTGCATCGAACGCTGAATAAGAATATTACCGTCCTCGTCGCAGCTTATTCCCGCTTCCAGAAGTGCTGTTGCGGCACTAGGCGTAAGATCACCGAAAAATCCGCTTACCATAGCATATGCTTCGCCGGTGCGTATAAGTTCCTTATCTGCTTTCGCACCGAGCAAAAGGTTGATTGAATCGATAATTATTGATTTTCCTGCTCCGGTTTCACCTGTCAAAACGGTAAATCCTGTTGAAAAATCAAGATCAAGCGATTTAATCACCGCAATATTTTCAATATGTAAGGAAAGGAGCATTTGTTCCTCCGAAAAGATTATTTAATCGAAAAAGCGTCTTTAAGCTCTCGTGCAACCTCGTGCGCAACGTCGTCATTTTTGACAACGAGAAGTATCGTATCGTCACCGGCAACACTACCGACGATATGGCTTTTTTCAAGAGCATCGACACAAACTGCAAGCGCATTCGCCATGCCGGGAAACGTCTTAACAACTACTATATTTCCGGCAGCCTCAATGTTCGTTACCGATTCGGTGAGCGCGGAGTTCAAGACAGGAACGTTTGCTTCGCGCTTAACGCCGGGGCGTATATACTTGTACTCTCCGCTTGCTGACATTCCCTTTACAAGCTTAAGCTCTCTTATATCGCGAGAAATAGTGGTTTGCGTTGCATTTATACCTGCCTCACGAAGCTTTTCTATCATCGCTTCCTGAGTGTCGATATCATACATATCAATTAATTCAAGTATTTTCTGCTGTCTTGCGTTTTTCATATCTATCTCCCTTAAATATTTTCGTATCGTTTCATTTTGCCAAAAAGAGTCGAAAACATATTACCGCTGCTGAACGTTAACATGCGGAAGCGTTTGTTTGCTGCTTTTACCACGCAACGCTCGTTCTCGCCAAGCTCTGCAAAAAGTCGACCGTCGACCGTGATGTTAAGCGTATCCTTGCCGTTGTTGCAAAGAACAAGTTGTTCCGATGGATTGAATATCACCGAACGGTTAAAAAACGAATGCGGACAAATCGGTGTGGCAAGTATAGAATCAATATCATGGGAAAGTATCGGTCCACCTGCAGAAAGCGAGTAAGCCGTAGAGCCGACAGGGGTTGAAAGAATCAAGCCGTCTGCTCTGTATTTTACGGTTGCACCGTTTGAATCAGTAAGTGAAAGCTCCGCAAGCCCGAGATAAGATTCGTGCGAGATTATAACGTCGTTCAGCGCGAGGCGATCCGATGTTATCCTATCGTCTGTGCGAATAACGTCGACGGACAAAAGCATCTTCTCTTCTATTTTGTAGTCACCGGTAAACAATCGGTCAAGCTGATGTATATTGCTCGGCTCAACTTCTGCAAGATAACCGATATTACCAAGGTTAATGCCGATTACAGGAAGATCGTGCTCTAAGGCAGGAATTGACGCGTCAATTATCGAACCGTCACCGCCAATTACCACTATAAGATCCGCTTCACCAGGAATGCTCTGACAAACGGTAGCATATCCCAAAAGGTCAGTTTCGTATTTTGCTTCAACAAAAACGCGCGCACCACGAGAAGCCAAAAACTGTGCTACCTTTGAGCTTGTTAAAAAATCGGTATCTTTCAATTTGTTCGGTATGATTACTATGCTTTTCATAGCCCACCTTTCCGCCATTTCAATGAAAACCTTATTTCTTGAAATGAGCTAAAAATTCAATATTACCGTCGCCGCCGACCACGGACGAACGAACTACTCCCATCGATTTAAAACCTAAATTCTCTGCAAACTCTACGACTTTTTTAACGGCAGAAGCACGTACCTTATCGTCCTTGACTATTCCGCCTTTACCTATATTTGCCCTACCGACCTCAAATTGCGGTTTAATAAGACATATAAAATCAGCATCGGGCTTTAAGCAAGCGTAAAGTGCCGGCATTATGTAAGTAGCAGAAATAAACGAGACGTCCATAACTGCAAGTTCCGGCTCGTACGGAAGATCGTCAAGGGTCATATATCTGGCGTTATACCCTTCCATGACCGTCACGCGCTCATCATCTCTCAAGCTTTTGATCAACTGTCCGGTACCGGAATCCACAGCCACAACGTGCGCTGCACCGTTTTTAAGAAGGCAATCCGTAAATCCACCGCTCGAGGCGCCCACATCTATCGCAAATTTTCCACTGATTTCAAAATGGAATGCATCTATCGCACATTCAAGCTTATGACCGCCGCGACTTGCATATCGAACACCCGTATCCGCGATGCTTATCACTGCCCCGTCATCAACGTCATATGACGGCTTGTTAATTACTTTTCCATTAACCGAAACAAGAGAGTTAATTATCAGCTGCTTTGCATCGGTGCGGCTGTTTGCATATCCCTTTTCGAATAAAAAGACGTCAAAACGCATGTTATTCTACATCGAAAGGAACGTCGCTAACGCTACCGTCCGCATTCTCTATCAGCATTTTTACCTTCTGCTCGGCAGAACTTATTTTTTCGTTACACACCTTAATAAGATTTACCGCCTCTTCAAAGGTGGCAAGAGATTCATCCAGGCTAAGCGCACCGCTCTCAAGCTTGGAGACAGCATTATCAAGCGCAATCATCGCTTCCTCGAAAGTAACGTTCTTTTTCATCATTTTTTCTCCTTTCGGGAGATCTTTATAGAATTTATATTGGCATCTGCCGTGCCGTCTTTGAATCGGATCGACACGTTATCGCCAACCTTAATATCCGTCGCGCCGAAAACAAAGCCGCCGTCTTTTTCAACAATCGAATATCCGCGTGACAGTACGGCAAGCGGACTCAGCGCATCGAGCTTACCGCTTACAACGCGAAGGTTGCTCGATTTATCCTTGATCGAATCCGATACCGCTGTACGCGCCCTATCTCCGAGTGAGGTGACACCGTCACGGTAAGTAGCGAAAAACATTGACGGATCCTTGAATATAGTCTTATCGGATATACGTTCGAGACGGTCTCGCTTACGCTCGGCAGTAGTGCGAAGCGCCGACACTATACGATCGGATGCATCATCAAGGCCGATCATAATATCTCGAAGATCAGGGACGGCAAGCTCTGCTGCCGCAGAGGGCGTGGGAGCGCGAAGGTCGGATACAAAATCGCATATTGTAAAGTCTGTTTCGTGACCAACCGCGGAAATAACAGGCGTTTGTGCTTCGGCAATCCGTCTTGCCAGCTTCTCCGAGTTAAACGCCCAAAGATCTTCGATAGAACCGCCACCGCGGCCTATTATAATCACGTCGACAAGGCGCGCACTTTCAAAATAATCTATCGCCTTGACAAGATTAACCTCTGCCCCGTCGCCCTGTACAAGTGACGGATACAGATATATCTGCGCCAAGGGATATCTGCGACCTGTGACGTTAATGATATCTCGAACCGCAGCTCCGGTAGGCGAGGTTATCACGCCTATGCGCGTAGGAAACCGAGGAATCGGCTTCTTTCTCTCGTTGTCAAAGAGTCCTTCGTCCGCAAGCTTTTCTTTTAACTGCTCGTAGGCTTTATACAACGCGCCGAGACCGTCCGGCGCCATATTGTTGACATACAACTGCACCGTTCCACCTTGCGGATAGAGAGAAACCGAGCCGTGTACGGTGACCTTCATTCCCTCTTTAGGATCAAACTTCAGCCTTGAGCGCGCAGATCTAAACATAACTGCGCGTATTTGAGCATCGGAATCTTTAAGAGAAAAATAGAGATGGCCGCTACGGTGATCTGTGAAATTAGATATCTCGCCCGTTACGCTGATCGCAGCCAAGGTGCGATCGGAATCAATGAGATTCTTTATAAAATTATTCAGTTCAGTAACTGTGAGCGCGCCTTGTGTCGGGCGGTCACGGAGAGCTGAAATATCCATTGTTATATCTCCGAATTATATGATCGCATCGCAAGATACGCTATGCCGACGGCATTATCAGCCGAGCATGCCGGCGTGGCAAACGATGCTTTAAAACGCTTTGCAAGCGCTGACTTAATTATTGAATTGCTCATTACGCCGCCCGCAAACACGAATTCTGTCTCACCAAAGCGATCCTCGTAGTCAAGAGCAAGAAGCGAAAGTGCCTTCGTAACGTACGCAAGCACGTAGGCGGACGTCAGTCGAGCATCCTGTGTCTTGTTAAACAAACCTACCGCCAGGTTTTCCGCGCCTGAAAGGTTTACTTTACCGTCGGTTATCTTCAACTTGACGGCGGGGATTTTTTCTGCGTTTTCAAGGGCTAGCTTTTCGATATGCGGACCTGCCGGAAAAGGCAATCCCATATGTACTCCTATGCGGTCTATAAGCTGACCGGCATTTATATCTGCCGTCCCGCCGACAAGCTCGGCGCGAAATGCAGCGCCCGACTTACTTACACGCAGTACTTCTGTTGTGCCCCCGGAAACGTGAAAGGCGCAAAACTCGCGCTCTAAAAGATCAAGTCGTTCCGAAGAATAAAGCGCCGCCATAATATGACCGCACTGGTGTGAAAATCGGTACAGAGGAACGCCTAATGATGTAGCAATACTCTCGGCAACGGCAACGCCGGAAAGGAAGCACGGCATATATGATCCATCAACGTTTCGCGGTCTTTCACTTACGCCTACCGCAAGGATCGTTGCATCGGCAAGATAAGTGCGTGCCTCTTCCATAGCGGACGGTATATTTTTAACGTGCGCAAAAACCGCATCGGATTGACGCAGTCCACGTTCACCGGGCTTGACCGTAAGCGGACGTTTGATGTTAGCGATCAGATTACCGTCAACGCCCATAATAGCTACGGACGTCGTGTAATTACTGGTATCTATACCGAGTATTATTCCCTTTTTCATTTTCTGCCAAGATCTTCAGCGACTCTGTTAAGCACACCGTTTACAAACGAGTACGCCTTGTCGTCATCATATCTTTTGGCAAGCTCAATTCCCTCGTTGATAGAAACCTTTGCGGGAATATCGTCCATAAACATCAACTCATACGTAGCGAGTCTGAGTATTGCGATCGAGGAAAGAGAAATTCTGTCTCTTGCCCAACCGATAAGAGATTTTTCGATGCACTCTTCAATCGCGCGTGCATTTTCGTAATAACCGAAGAATACCTTTTTAACGTAATCGTCGGTTTCCAATGATCTGACGGTAGTGGCTTTCTCGAATATTTCTTCCGCCGTCTCGTCTTTTTTGCTTGCTCCCTCAAACAAGAGAATGAAAGCGTTTTCGCGCGCTATTTTTCTGTTCATAAGCAACACCTCGTGTTAATTATATTATAATAATTATAATGCTATATAGCGCAAATGTCAACAGATTTATAGGCGAAAATATTCATTTTTGCATTTTTATTCACTTTTAAGTCCGCGATAGATCAAACTGTCTATTTTTGATCTTCTATTTTCACAAAAGTACTTGAAAAACAACGTGTTATGTGGTATGATATTCATTGTTAATTTGCCAGCAAAGGATGTCACAAAATGAAGAGGCTTGAAAAGCTTTTATACCACACTTGCACGTTTGCAGTACTCATATCACTACTGTTTTTGATTTTTACATTGATCGGTACAGGTGCCAAGGATATTTCCATTGGCGCAACTCGATATTTCGTCATACTTCTCTTCTCGCTGATAATCACAATAAGCAACATGATCTTCGAAGTCAACGCGCTTAAGATCTATATAAAATTTCCTATCCATTTTGCCGTTTTGTTCTTTGCATTCTTTATGATTTTCGCAAACGGAAGCGCTTTTACAGTAGATTCTGCCGCTGATTTTATGGTAGTATTTCTTGTTTTCTCGATTTTGTATGCCATCGTTGCTACTGTATCATTTTTCGCTTTAAAGGGCGTCAAAAAGTTGGATAGCAAGATGCCGCAAAAGAGCAAAAAGGAACCCAAAAAGAAAAGTTATTCTCCCCGTTTTAAGTAAAAAAATGCGACGGGTATTTCCCGTCGCATTCATAAAACCAACGTCGGTGTGTTGGAATGGTAGACAAGATGGACTTAGAATCCATTGTCGCAAGACGTGCGAGTTCGAGTCTCGCCACCGACACCAAAAAAACAGCCAAGCATTTTCGCTTGGCTGTTTTTTGTTTTAATTTTATGCGTTAAGTGCTTTTTTATGCTCGAGGTATTCCTCGTAAGTGCCACGATAATCGGTAAACGAACCGTCGGGATGAATTTCGATAATTCTGTTGGCAACGGTATTTACGATTTCATAGTCGTGAGAGGAGAAAAGAATATTTCCCTTGAATGCCTGCATGCCGTTGTTGACCGCGGTTATGGATTCGAGGTCGAGATGGTCGGTGGGCTGATCGATTATGAGCATATTCGATCCAAACATCATCATGCGAGAGAACATACACCTAACCTTCTCACCACCGGAGAGAACGTTAACGGGCTTAAATACAGCCTCATTTGAGAAAAGCATCTTGCCAAGGAAGCCGCGAAGGTAGGTTTCGGTCTGATCCTTGGAATACTGACGCATCCAGTCAAGTATCGATTCCGTATGTCCTTCAAAATATGCTGAATTATCATGGGGGAAATACGAGGTCGTGATAGATACGCCGATCTTGAACTCGCCTGCATCTGCCTTTTCCTCTTCGTTGAGAATCTTAAAAAGCTGAGTCACAGCAAGCTCGTTGCCAAGAAATGCGATCTTGTCTTCCTTGTATACGTGGAATGTAAGATCCTTGAAGAGAACGTTGCCGTTCAAGGACTTGGTAAGGCCCTCAACATGCAAAATCTCCTTGCCGGGTTCCCTGTCCATATCAAAGCCAATGAAGGGATAACGGCGGCTGGATGCAGGAAGTTCTTCAATAGTGAGCTTATCGAGAAGCTTACGGCGCGAGGTTGCCTGACGGGACTTTGATTTGTTTGCCGAGAAGCGCTGAATAAAGCTCTGCAGCTCGGCTATCTTCTCTTCATTACGCTTGTTCTGCATTTTGATCATACGCTGGATAAGCTGGCTGGACTCGTACCAGAACTCATAGTTACCGACGTACATCTTGATTCCGGAGTAGTCAATATCGACGATATTCGTACAAACGTCATTAAGGAAATGACGGTCGTGCGAAACAACAAGAACAGTACCGAAATAGTCGGAAAGGAAATCCTCAAGCCATCTGACAGCATCGATATCAAGACCGTTGGTAGGCTCGTCGTGCAGAATTATGTCGGGATTTCCAAAAAGAGCCTGCGCAAGAAGAACTTTAACCTTCTCGCTCTCTTTGAGTTCGGACATCTGCATATAAAGGTAATCGTCCGTAAGACCGAGGCCCTGGATAAGCTTTGAAGCATCAGACTCTGCTTCCCAGCCGTTAAGCTCGGCAAACTCGCCCTCAAGCTCCGATGCACGAATTCCGTCCGCATCAGAAAAATCCGGCTTTGCGTAAAGCTCGTCCTTTTCCTTCATTATGTCATAAAGACGCTTATTGCCCATAATTACAGTATCAAGAACGGTATACTCCTCAAATGCGAAGTGGTTCTGCTTAAGTACTGACATACGCACGGTTTCGGGGATATACACGTTTCCCTTTGTGGGCTCAAGCTCGCCGCAAAGTATGCGGAGAAACGTAGATTTACCTGCGCCGTTAGCGCCTATGATACCGTAACAATTTCCGGGGGTAAATTTCAGATCAACGTCTTTAAACAATATCTGTCCGCCGAACTGAAATGCAACATTACTAACAGTGATCAATTCAAAAAACCTTCCTTAAATTCTTTCGTAAAGTTCGCGAATATTTTTGAGTATATGCGTGGGCTTGGTATCGGTGTTCTCGGCATCCTCCATAGTGCCCTCGCCGCTGAGAACAAATACAGTATCAACGCCTGCGTTGTATCCTGATGCAATATCGGTATATACGCGGTCGCCAACCATTAACGTTTCTTCCTTAGAGTAACCAAACTTCTGCATAGCGAGCAAAAGCATCTCGGGCTGAGGCTTGCCAATAAACACGGGCATTTTGCCTGTTGCGCGACGAAGCATATCTACAAACGATCCGCAGTCGGGCACATAACCGTAAGAGGTGGGACACACCCAGTCGGGATTGGTTGCGATGTATTCAACGCCTCTGCCAAGCAGTATGCAAGCATCGTCAAGTTTCTTAAACGTAAGCTCCTGATCGTTTGATATAACAAGACCAAAAATGTCGTCTTCAAGAGTTGTAGTTACGTTTACACCGGAATCTCTAAGCTGCTTTGTGAAGGATTCGGTTCCGAAAGAATAAAACTTTCTGCCCGGAAATTTTTCGTTTAAATACAAAATTGTAGCATCTGTCGAAGTTAAGAAGTCATCATCAACCGCAGGGATACCGATGGTGTTGAGCTTCTTAACATAGGCATCAACGCCCTTTGAAGAATTGTTGGTAACAAAGATATAACGGCCGCCTTTTTCCTTAACCCTAGCAAGAAAATCAAGAGTTCCGTCAAAAAGGTCGTTATCAAGATATATCGTACCGTCCATATCCAAGAGGAAGAATTTTTTATCTGAAAGCGGAATCATAATACTTACCTTTCATAGAGAAAGGGGCACTTTTTAAACTGCCCCTTTAATTTTTTTATTAGTCGTCGGGGTATCCGTCAGGGTTCATTCTCTGCCATCTTGCAGAGTCTTCACACATCTGTTCAAGACCGCGCTCCGCACGCCAGCCGAGAGTTTCTGCTGCCTTTTTAGGATCAGCGTAGCACTCTGCAATATCACCGGGACGGCGAGCTGCTATCTTATATTTAACCGGTGCTCCCCACGCTTTTTCAAACGCGGAAACCATCTCAAGAACGGAATAGCCGTTACCGGTACCGACGTTAATATAGTCAATTCCCTTCATATTAGCGGTATACTCTATTGCCTTAAGGTGAGCAAGAGCAAGGTCTACAACGTGAATGAAGTCACGTACGCCAGTGCCGTCCTTGGTATTGTAATCGTTACCAAAAACGCTCAGGCACTCAAGCTTACCCGCTGCAACCTTTGCAATGTAAGGAAGCAGATTGTTGGGAATACCTCTGGGGTCCTCACCGATAAGACCGGAAGAGTGCGCGCCAATGGGATTGAAGTAACGGAGAACGCATACGGAAAGTTCGGGATATGCAACGGTGCAATCCTTGAGTATGCGCTCGATCATCAGCTTGGTCTCACCGTACGGATTAGTTGTAGAGAGAGGAAAATCCTCGCTGATCGGCACGCTCTTGGGCAAGCCGTAAACCGTTGCGGACGAAGAGAAAACTATTCTGTTAACGCCATGCTCACGCATAGCAGTCAGAAGATTGAAAGTGCCGGTAAGATTATTGTGATAATACTTGATAGGCATAGATACGGACTCACCAACCGCTTTAAAGCCTGCAAAATGAATAACTGACTCGATGTTCTTGTGAGTATCAAAAACCTCTGTAAGCTTTTCCATATCAAGAAGATCGCACTTGATAAACTCCGGACGCTTTCCGGTGATCTTTTCGATTCTATCAAGAACGCAAAGCTTACTGTTAGAAAGATTATCAACAATGATAACCTCCTCGCCGATATTCAACAGCTCGACAACTGTATGAGAACCGATATAGCCGGTTCCGCCTGTAACAAGTATGGACATAATAACCTACACCCTTTCTTATGCTTTATTTTACACTACAATTATATCCTTATATATTTGAAAATACAATAGGAAAAAGAATTATTTTTATGTAAAATAGAACGAAACTAAGCTTTTTTTACATTTATAAAACAAAAAAGAGCAGTAAAACTACTCTTTTTTGAAATATTAGTCAGCGTATACGCTAACCTGCTTCTTACCGCCGGAAATGTGCTCGAACTTAACAGTTCCGTCAACGAGTGCGAAGAGGGTATCATCAGAACCGATACCGACATTCTTGCCGGGATGGATCTTGGTGCCGCGCTGTCTAACGATAATATTGCCTGCGATAACTGCCTGTCCGTCAGCCTTCTTAACGCCAAGGCGCTTAGACTCGGAATCGCGGCCGTGTTTAGTAGAACCTACGCCCTTTTTGTGAGCGAAGAATTGCAAACTGAGCTTCAACATTTCTTATACCTCCGTATTGATTTGAATGGCATTAGCCGTGTTTTGTTGCTTAGATCTCGCGCTCGATCTCTTTTACATCAAGGAATTCATAATATTCCTCAACAAGATCCATAAGCTGAAAGAAATAAGCCTGTATAAGACCCGAAACAGCAAACTGTTTCTTCTCATCCTTTTCATATTTGGGAAGTGCGGATTTTGCCATTACGCGTATGTCGGTAGACTGCTCGTCGATCTTATAATCCACATCGCAAGCATAAGATACCTCGATTGCGTTTATAAGGAACATAGTCATGCTGGAAAGAGCCGCGCACAATACGTCGTCACCGGACTCGCCGTAACCGGTATGTCCCTGCTCTTCAAATCCGTAATAAAATCCGTTGGTCTTATAAAAAATTACTGTCGTCATTTTTAGAATTAAGCCTCAATTTTTTCGATCTGAATCTTAGTGTAGTCCTGACGATGACCGATCTTCTTCTTCTCGTTCTTCTTGGACTTGTACTTGATAACGTCAATCTTCTTAGACTTGCCGTTCTTAACAACAGTTGCAACTACGGTTGCGCCTTCTACCTTGGGAGTACCAACAGTAAGGGTCTCACCGGAAACTGCAAGAACGTTATCAAAAGTAACCTTCTCGCCCTCAGCAACGCCAAGCTTCTCTACGAAGATTACGTCGCCCTCGGAAACCTTGTACTGCTTTCCACCTGTTACGAAAATAGCGAACATGAAAAAGCACCTCACTTTCGTGTAAAATCGCTACGTTAGGCGTGTATGCACACTTTCAGAGCCTAACCATAAGCGTCAATATATTATACTACTTTGTTTCTCAAAAGTCAAGACTTTTTTTCAGGTTTTTCAAAATATTTTTCACAAGAAAAAGCGGTATGCCAAGCACACCGCTTTAAACTTTTTAGTCATTGCCCTCGCAGAGCTTTTCGTCACACTCTTCGCACTCGCCGTCGCAGAGCTGAACATCGGCGATCTTCTCGCCGCAAGCGGGACAAATAAGGTTGTCGGGATTGAGAGAGCCGTCGAAGCAAACTATCTCGCCACAAGAGGGGCACTCAAGCTCGTAGTAGTCCTCTTCGTCATCGTACTCGTCCTCAAACTCATCCTCGTCGTCATCGTAATACTCATCATCCTCGTCGGTAACGTAGAGATCCTCTTCTACTGCGCCGAGGTCCTGATCAAGCTCTTCGATGTACTCGCGAAGCTCGGCATTGTCAGCCTCAAGAGCGGTGATGTGATCTGCCATCTCGTCGATGAGTGCAAGCATCTTTGTGAAAAGCTTGGTTTCCTTTTTGTTAGAATCAAGCTCGTAGCCCTCAAGAAGACCACGAAGATATGCGGATTCCTTATTGATATTCATAACAAATTCCTTCCTTACTGTTTATTTGCAAAAATCGCTCTCCCGTTTTCAGGAGAGCGATTCGGGATTATGCTCTTTCGAGATACTCTCCGGTTCTGGTGTCGATTCTAAGAACGTCACCCTCGTTGATGAAGATCGGAACCTTAACAACTGCACCGGTCTCAAGGGTAGCGGGCTTAGTAACGTTGGTAGCGGTATCGCCACGAACGCCGGGCTCGGTCTCGGTTACTGCAAGCTCTACGAATGTAGGAGGCTCAACTGAGAATACGTTGCCCTTGAAAGAGGAGATACGGCAAATGGTGTTCTCCTTAACGAACTTGAAGTTATCGCTGAGCTGGCTCTGGTTAAGAGGAATCTGCTCGTAGGATTCGGGATCCATGAAGTAGTAAAGCTCACCGTCGTTGTAAAGATACTCAAGATCCTTACGCTCGATAACTGCGTTCTCAAACTTTGCGGTGGGGTTGAAGGACTGCTCACGGATAGTACCGGTAATAACGTCCTTGTACTTGGTTCTTACGAATGCGGCTCCCTTACCGGGCTTAACGTGCTGGAACTCGATAACCTGGTATACCTTACCTTCCATTTCGAAGGTAACGCCATTCTTAAAATCACCTGCTGTCAACATATTTCTTTTTTCTTTCTTGGCGAAAATAAATTTATTGATAGAGGCTGCCGATCCGCCACAACCTACTCAAAAGAGCGCAGTCCTCATGCTATACGGATATATTTTACAATATTTTTCTCGATTTTGCAATAGGTAAATTCGATTTTTTTGCAGAAATCAATAAATTTCTATTAATTCTTTGGTCGAATGGGTGAAATTATGCACGCCATCCTTCTCTATTGCAACCATATCTTCGATTCGGCAACCGTATTTTCCGAAAAGATAGATACCCGGTTCTACCGACGTAACCTGTCCCGCGGAGAGCTTCGTACCAAAGCCGCGCTTGGAAAGGCCGGGGGTTTCGTGTACGTAAAGACCAATGGAGTGTCCGAGGGAGTGACCGAATGCACCGTTGAACTCGGGAACGGCATCGATTATGTCTCGGGCAACCTTGTCTGCTTCACCGCAATCTGCGCCCTCACGCAGATAATCGAGTGCGGCAAGCTGCGCGGAGAGGACGGTGTTATAAAGCTTTTTGATCTCGGCATCAGCTTTTCCGATCACTACGGTACGTGTCATATCCGAACAGTAACCGTCAAGCTTTGCACCAAAGTCCATTGTAAGAAATCCGGGACGAAGCTTTACGTTTCTCGGAGTACCGTGCGGCAACGCGGACGCATCACCGGAAACGGCTATCGTTTCAAACGCAAATGACTCGGCACCGTTTTTACGCATAGCATATTCAAGCTCTACAGCTACGTCAAGCTCGGTCATTTCGGGTGTTATCATTTTTAAGACGTGAGCAAATGCCTTGTCGGTTATATCCTGCGCTTTCTGCATTTTTTCTATCTCGTCGGGAGTTTTTATCCTTCTCATAACGGAAAGCATGTCGCCGATGCTAACAAAGGATACAAACGGATATTTTGCTACGTAAGCGGAATATACCTCGTAAGAAACAAACGCACCTTCAAAGCCGACAACAGATACGCCCTGCTCTTTGAGCACCTGTTCGATAAGCGCACCTCTATCGGCAGGCATCACGACCTCAAAGCCTTTATTAGCTTTGTTAAGTGCCATTTCGTAGTAACGGAAATCCGTTATGAGATGTGCTGTGTTTTGCGTTATCAAAAGCAGTCCGTCGGTAAAAGCGAACTCGGATAAATAGCGCTGATTGAGCTCGTCGAGAATTATTACAGCATCAATTCCGCGAGACTTCATATTTTCTCTTAAAGATGTAAGTCTGTTCATTTGAGAAGCTCCTTGTAATAGTTTTTCATCGCGAGCGCATCGTCAGACTGCGTTCCTGCCGATTCGCTGATTATGGTTGGTGAGAGCGAATGCTTAACAATAGCTTCGACAAGAGGCTCGTAATCCGGGCCGTAAACTTGGTCTTCAAAAGTCAAATGCTTCTTTTCTCCCTTATCCGTCCACTCTATTTTAGAGAAATGACAATGCAGATTACAAGCTATTTCTGCTCCGAGTTTTCTGTCAATTTCATCAAAAACTCTCATATAATCATCCGCCGTTTTGAAAACGCCGCCGCAGTCGCGCGCATTAAGATGTCCAAAGTCAACCACGGGAACAAATGCGGAGTCGATACGACAAAGCTCAAGCACTTCCTCGAGTGTGCCGAGCTGATTCTTCTTGCCCATTGTTTCAAGACCGATCTTTATACCGCGAGTATCGACCTGTGCGAGCGTTTTGATCAATGTATCCGCAGCGAGGCGCATTGCCTCATCTCTTGTGATCTTAGCGGCAGAACCCGTGTGCACAACAATCGTTTTTGCGCCAAGAAGATACGCGGCATCGAGGCTCTCTGCGATGTATTTTATGCTTTTAAGTCTCTTCTCTTCCTCAATTCCCGAAAGGGATATGAAGTAGGGGGTGTGAAAAGACATTTTTATATTATGGATCTTTGCCTGTTCTCCGATTGCCGCTAGCATAGCCGGGGAAGATGCAATACCGTTACCCGCTTCGTATTCATAGGCATCAAGACCTATTGATGAAACAAATCTGGGTGCATCAAGTGTTGATTTGCCGCCGGCAAGCTTGAAGGCATCGCTATTGCCGCCGGGACCAAAAAAAGCTGACATAATTTAAACTTCCCTGTTCTTTCTTTCGTATTTTCTTAAAATAGGCTTTTCAAGCAAGCGCTTGAACTTTGTGAAAATGTCCGTTTTATCTTTTATGGGCGGAACAAGAATAGCGCGTATTCCCGTATTATGAGCTGCCCAAACGTCCGTGAAGACTTGATCACCCATCAAAACGGTATCTTCGCGCGTCGTGCCCATATCTGCCATAGCAAGAAGTACATTCTTCTTAAACGGTTTTCCTGCCTTGCTGTAAGCCGGCAAGCCAAGATCTTTATTGAATAGCGTTATTCTCTCGCTGTTATTGTTTGATACTATCGCAGCGTTGATGCCGCTTTGCTTAAGCGAATCGAGCCACGCGAGCACTCGCTCGGTCGGGTGTGGGTTTTCGTACGGTTCGAGTGTATTGTCTACGTCGAGAACGATCCCCTTAACACCGATGGATCTTAGAAAATCCGCCGATGCAAGATCAAAGGTATCAAATCGGTATTCCGGTACAAAGGTAAACTTCAATTCAATAGTCCTACCTGATATTTATTTCTTATTAAATTTTATCAAAAAAACCGTCGTAAGTCAATAGATACATTACTTTTTTACATTTATAAAATATATGAAATATTAATTTCAAAAAAAGTTAAAAAAGGTATTGACAAAGGAAATATTTTGTGGTAAGATATATAGGCTGTTAACGAATGCGAGTGTAGTTCAATGGTAGAATTCCAGCCTTCCAAGCTGGTCGCGTGGGTTCGATTCCCATCACTCGCTCCAATACGCGCCCATAGCTCAGTGGATAGAGTGCCCGGCTACGAACCGGTAGGTCGAAGGTTCGAATCCTCCTGGGCGCGCCAAAAAAGTCTTAGTGAACCCTTGTGGTTTGCTAAGGCTTTTTTCGTTCCTGAGGATTCGAAGGGGAAACGGTGTAGAGCGGACTTCCGGTGGACGTCCGCGACCGTGGAAGACCGAGCGCGTAGTTCGCGCGAGAATCGAATCCTCCTGGGCGCGCCAAAAGGAACTTTCGCTTGTCGAAGGTTCCTTTTTTGTTTTATTTCACACATCAATTTTCAGTTTGGTGGTTAAATTAACTAAAACACACAGCTTTTTTAAAAGAAATCGCATCTGTAAACTGTACAAAACGCCTATTTTTCCGTACCAATATTTACTTTTAAATATATTTGTGGTAAAATGTCGGTTGGATATAATTAACTTCAACACGAATAGGAGAACTTTATGAATAGCTATAAGCTAAACGTTAAGCGAACCATACTCGTCGGCTTTGCCTTTTTCCTTATATCTGCATTCTGGCAAGCCTATGATGCAATAGTTCCGCTTATCCTTACAAACCATTTCGGACTTCCCCAGTCGATATCCGGTGCCGTTATGTCGCTTGACAACGTGCTTGCCGTCTTCCTTCTTCCTATCTTCGGAGCAATTTCTGACAAGATGTGCTCTAACAAGTGGGGACGAAGAACACCGTTCATCCTCGTGGGTACGATCGCAGCTGTAATAGCATTTGTGTTCCTTGCGGTTGTTGATACCGTTCAATTCAATGCGTTAGTAGACGCCGGCATACACGATAGATATGCCGCCGCACAATCAATGATGGACGCAGCAAAAGAAGCACTCAAGGAAGCAAAGGCTGCGAAAGATCAGCTTGGAATAGCCGCCGCAAACTCCTCTATTGATGCGATAAATGCAAGCATTGATGCCATAAGAGCAGACGTACAGGCACTTACGCTCGCTAACATTTGGCCTCTTATATCCTTTATCGGAGTTCTTCTCATCGTTCTTGTAGCTATGGCAACCTTCCGCTCCCCTGCCGTGGCTCTTATGCCTGACGTAACCGTAAAGCCCTTGCGTTCAAAGGGTAACGCTATAATCAACCTTACCGGAACTGCCGGCGGTATTCTCGTGCTCGTGCTCGGTATGGTATTTAAAACCTCTACTCTTAGTATGCAATACATCGGCTACGTAATCGCAGTCGTTGCAATAATGGTTACCGGTCTTGTAGTCTTTATGCTCACCGTAAAAGAGAAAAAGTGGGCGGCCGAGATGGAGGAGGACACTATACGTCTCGGACTTGAAGAGCCCGTCACCAACGACGTTGACGTAGAAAAACGCAGTCTTTCTAAGGCTGAATTTAAGTCGTTGCTTTTGATACTTGCTTCGGTTGCGCTTTGGTATATAGGTTACAATTCCATCACAAGCAAATACTCGGTTTACGCGTCCAACATTCTCGGATTTGACTTCAATATGACTCTGATAATCGCTCAGGCAGCGGCTATCGTTTCGTATATACCCGTTGGTATTATTGCTTCCAAGCTTGGAAGAAGAAAGACTATTCTTGCCGGCGTTGCTATGCTCGCCTCTGCTTTTGCGATAGGAATATTCATCGAGCCTACCACTCCTGAATTTATAATGTTCCCTGTTTTCATACTTGCGGGAATGGGATGGGCTACAATTAACGTAAACTCCTTCCCTATGGTTGTAGAGCTTGCAAGAGGCGGCAACGTAGGAAAATACACCGGATATTATTACACCGCATCAATGGCAGCGCAGATCGTTGCACCCATTCTTTCAGGTGTGCTTTATGATCTTCTCGGTATGCGCTACACCTTCTTCACATTTGGTGCATTGTTCGTTGCGTTCTCGTTTGTCACTATGTTCTTCGTTAAGCACGGAGATGCAAAGGACCTTGCCGGCAAGACCGCAAAGGATCTTATAAGCGACAATTTCGCAGGAGAAGACTAAAATAACAAAAAATCAAAACAGCCAAGGAGATTCCTTGGCTGTTTTTTCTGCCTTCAATTTAATATCGAAAACTCAAGATTTTCATAAGAGAGCCTAGTGCCTATGTCAACGCCGAGCGGGAGCAAGGCGATCGCTATAAAAAGCTCTTCTCCATCGGAATCAACAAGCGTAGCATATTCTCCGCTTATTGCAGTTACACTGAAAATTTTCATTTTGAGATAAGCACCTCGGCAATCTGAATAGCATTTGTGGCTGCACCCTTGCGAACCTGGTCTCCGCAGCACCAAAGTGTTATAGCGTTATCGTTAACAATATCCTCGCGAATTCTTCCAACGTATACAAGATCTTGATCGCTGGTTATAAGCGGCATGGGATATATTTTGTTTTCGACATCGTCGTAAAGCTTGCAGCCTGCACATTCCGCAACAGCGGCCTTTACAGTCTCAACCGAAAGCTTATTCTCGGTGATTACGGTAGCGGATATCGAGTGAGAACGAACGACGGGGACGCGAACGCAAGTACAGGTCACTTTAAGGTCAGGGTTGTGAAGGATCTTTCTGCCCTCGTTCTGCATCTTCATCTCTTCGGTCGTATATCCGTTGTCGAGAAAAGAACCGATCTGTGGAATGAGATTTTCTGCGATCTGATACTGGAACACCGAGCTCTTTATCTCGCCGCCGTTTACTATCGCGCGGATCTGATCGTCAAGCTCCACCGGACCGGCAGCACCTGCGCCGCTCGTTGCCTGATAAGTAGAGGCAACAATGCCTTTAATACGTGAAAGCTTATTGATTGCATTTACAGCGACCAACGTAATAATGGTAGAACAGTTAGGGTTTGCTATTATTCCCTTTTTGTTGTTTACCGCGTCTTCTGCATTGATTTCGGGAACTACGAGAGGAATGTCGGGATCCATGCGAAACGCGCTGGAATTATCGATAAACGTTGCGCCTGATGCAACTATATCATCTGCAAACTGCTTTGCAACAGCATTTGATGCAGCACCAAGAACAAAATCAAGGCCACCGAATGCGCCAAGCTCCGCAAGCTCGATAGTAAGCTCGCCGCCCGCAAAGGTGACTTTCTTACCCACACTTCTCTCGCTTGCAAAAAGCCTAAGTGTGTTTATCGGAAAGTTTCTCTCTTCGAGAACCTTAATCATCTCTCTACCCACGGCACCACTGGCGCCGAGGATACCTACATTATATTTTTTCATTGTTATTTTCCTTTTGCGAATTGCCAGAATATCAGAAATCGTGAAGAACTCTTATTGCCTTCTTGAAATTAGCATCATCGACACCGATTATTATATTTACCTCGTCAGCACCCTGTGATATAACGCGGATGTTTATTCCGTTTTCGCCAAGCGCTGTAAAAATTTTGCCTGCAATACCAACGTTGTGGCTAAGGTTACGTCCGACAACAGCAATCAAACTGATATCGTTAACGATTTTTACAGAATCCGGAGCAAGCTGCTGCTCAATACGGGTAATTATACCGTGCATCTTGTCTTTTATCGAATTGCCGGTAACGATAAACGAGAAGGTATCGATACTGCAAGGGATCTGCTCGATATTTATCTCATTATCTTCAAAAATTTCAAGAGCTTTTCTTATACAACCGGGCTCTTCACGCATGCCGGCCTTAACGATCGTTACAATAGAATAATCTCTTTTGCCGGAAACACCGGTGATGGGACGAATAAGCGCCTGCTCATCCTTATCCTCGTCAAAGGACTCCATGACGAGCGTTCCGGGCGCTGTTATATCCTTGGTATTCTTGATATACAACGGGATACTCTTGTTCCTTACGGGGAATACCGCTTCCTCGTGAAGAACATCTGCACCCATATACGCAAGCTCGCGAAGCTCGGAGAATGTGATCTTATCTATCGGACGGGGGTTATCAACGATTCTGGGGTCTGCGGCAAGAATACCAGAAACGTCAGTCCAGTTCTCATATGCGGTTGTGCTGAGGGCGGCCGCCACTATTGAGCCTGTAATATCCGATCCGCCGCGAGTGAATGTCTTTATGTTCTTATCCGGCATTGCTCCGTAGAATCCGGGAATAACCATTCTCTGAACGTTCTCGGCGATCTTGGACAAATTAGCATAGGATTCCTCAAGGTTTACCTTGCCGTTATAGTTGAAAACAAGCCACTCCGCGCTGTCAACAAAAGTATAGCCAAGATGTCTTGCCATGATCTGCGCACACCAATATTCTCCGCGAGAAACGATGTAATCGACACTCGTCTTTTTGTTTAATTTTGATTTAAACTGTTCAAAATCTTCATCGAGGAACTTCTCTATTCCGCAATGCTCGCATATCTCATCGTATCTCGCCTTGATTTTATTAAGTATTTCGTCATAAGGCGCATTATATTTGATATGCGCGCGAAGAAGATACAGAAGATCCGTTACCTTTATATCGGTATCAAATCTTTTTCCGGGGGCCGAAACAACGACCAATGCTCTTGCCGGGTCTGCCGTAACGATATTTTTAACCATATCAAAGCACTCGCCGGTTGCGACTGACGAGCCACCGAATTTAACTACTTTTACTATTTTACCTCTCGATACCTGCAAGGAAACTCTCACCATCCTTCTTGAAAATTGATTCAGCGATCTCGTGCATTGCACTAACGCTTATTGTGTTTGTGATCACAAAGCTGTATCCGTCTATGATTTTTTTGCTTTCAATTATCTCTGCCGGAACATCAGCCTTTGTTCTTATATAATATTTTTTCACTACTTTGCTGTTATCAACCGGAAGTACAACTCCGGGCGAAAGCAGCGAAACGTCGCCATTTACTATATCTATAACATCCTGGGCAACGGCGGTACCGGTGGGATATTTTCCTGCTCCCTGTCCGAAGAAAGAAAGCTGTCCAACGTTATCGCCTACAAGCGAGATCATATTATTGTTCTTCTTGACTCCCGAGAACAACGAGACACTATCTATTATAAGCGGCTCAACGTATGCGGACACCGTATTTTGATCGCGGACACCGGTACCGACATATCTGACCGACATGCCAAACTCGCTCTTAATATAGTCAATGTCGCATTTCTTAATGTTTCGAAGACCGAAGATCATCACGTCATCTTCGGAAATTTCAGTATTGAATGCGATCGAAGAGGATATAGCGGTTTTGCGTGCTGTATCAAGGCCATCTATATCCGCGGAGGGATCGGCCTCGGCATATCCAAGTCTTTGCGCAACGGTAAGAACCTCGGAAAAATCGGCATGATCGGTTATCATGGCATCAAGAATAAAGTTGGTTGTGCCATTCATTATTCCGCACACTTTTGTTATGCTGTCACAGCGTGTTGCTCTGATGAGGTTATGTAACCAAGGAATACCGCCGCCTGCGCTTGCGGAAAAACGAACGGTTACGCCGTTGTCTTTAGCCAGTGTCAAAAGCTCATCGTAATAAGTACATATCAAGTGCTTGTTGGAGCTTACAACGTGTTTACCTGCTTTTATAGCCTTGACTACAAAGGTGTGTGCGGGTTCAAGTCCGCCTATAGCCTCGGCAACAACTCCGATTTCCTTATCATTTAATATATCATCAAAATTTGTCGTCAGTACATCTCCAAGCTCATCGTGCGGTCTTATGTCGAGTATCTTTCCTATCTCATACCCCGATGCTTTAAGGATCTCGTATGCGCCGGAGCCGACTACACCAAATCCAAGAATTGCAATTTTCATGAATTTACATCCTTTCTTTATAATATGCACCTTTAGGATGCGTTGTTCTTTTCTCGCTTATTTTGTAAAAATGCAACAAAACAAACGTTGTATTAACGATCTTTTTTAGGTCAAATTTAATGTTTTTGTGTCTTTGCTTCAAAAACACTTGTATTTGATTGAAAAATAGTGTATCATATATTATGTCAAAAGTCAAGAGGTGATACAAAAATGTTTTATATTAGCACCAGAAATGAAAAAATAAACAAATCTGCAGCCGAAGCAATACTTATGGGCATTGCTGAGGACGGCGGACTTTACATTCCTAATGATTTAAAATCAGCCTCTTTCCCCATGGAAAAGCTCCTTACCCTCACGGAAAAGGAAATATCAGCCACCGTGCTTTCCCTGCTTTTCTCTGACGGATCGTTGTTTGATTCTGATATAAACAAATTCATATCTGCCGTTTCGAAAGCATATGACGGCAAATTTGAAAACGGGGATTTCGCTCCTGTGGCTAAGGTAGGAGATGCCTTTGTTATGGAGTTGTATCACGGCCCTACCTGCGCATTCAAGGACGTAGCGTTACAGCTTTTACCGCACCTTATATCAGAGGCAAAAAGATCAGTCGGCATGACCGACGATATCGTAATACTCACCGCAACAAGTGGCGACACCGGAAGTGCTGCACTCGAAGGCTTCTCCGATATTCCGGGCATCAAGATAGTGGTTTTCTACCCTAAGCATGGCACCAGCGCAGTCCAAGAAAGACAGATGGTATCATGCGCAGGAAAGAATACCTGCGTATGCGCCGTAGAGGGCAACTTTGATGATGCACAAAGCGGCGTTAAGCATATATTTAATACTTTAAAGCTTCCTGAAGGTGTAAAGCTATCGAGCGCGAACTCCATAAACATAGGCAGACTTGCACCGCAGATCGCGTATTACTTCAAAAGCTACCGAGATCTTGTTAATCACTGTGAAATAAAATTCGGCGACAAATTGAACTTTATAGTTCCCACAGGCAATTTCGGTGATATACTTGCCGGATATTTCGCAAAGCAGATGGGACTTCCTGTGGCAAAGCTCGTATGCGCTTCAAACAAAAACAATGTTTTGACCGAGTTTTTCAAGACGGGCGTTTACGATAAAAATCGCGAATTTCACATCACAAAGTCCCCTTCTATGGATATTCTCATATCCAGCAATCTTGAAAGATTGCTTTATTTCGTTTGCGGCAGCGAAAAGTGCAAGCAATACATGGCTGATTTAGCAAAATTCGGCAGATACGAAATAACAGCAGAAGAACTCTCGAAAATACGCGAAGTGTTCGATGCGGATTGTGCGGATGACGAGGACACCTACACTACCATTAAGAGCGTTTACGAAAAGCACGGATATCTGATAGACACACACACAGCGGTAGCTTGGAACGTGTATGAAAAATGGGAGAAGGAAAATTCAAGCGAATGCAAAAGCGTTATACTTTCTACTGCATCCGCATACAAGTTTTCTTCCGGAGTGCTTCACTCGCTCGGCCTAGAGTGCCCTAATGAATTTGATGCGATCGACATTCTTGCCAAGCGTACGGGAATCAGACCGCCAAAGGTTATCTCGGATATCAGAAATAAAAAGATAATACACTCTAACACGATAAAAAAAGAAAGCATGCCAACTCTCGTCGAGAGTATAATACGCAGAAACAAAGTTATCATCAGAGTGCCCGCAACATCCGCAAACCTCGGTTCAGGTTTTGACTGCACGGGTATAGCATTTAGAAAATATGACGTTTTTTCATTTGAGAAAACTGATAAAAGCGTAGAATTTGAAAACTTCGATATTGCTTTCTCCAACGAGGAAAACCTTGCATATGTAGCTTACAAAAAAGTATGCGATACGATAGGCTGCGATGCTTTTGTGAAGATAAGGAGCATTCGAACAGATATACCTATAACTCGCGGCCTTGGCTCTTCTGCCGCGCTGATAGTAGCGGGAGCATATGCAGCAAACGTTCTTACAGGGCAAAAACTCTCGTTGCAACAAATATTTGAAATCTGCAATTCGATAGAGGGGCATCCCGATAATATAGCGCCTGCGCTTTTCGGTGGGTTGTGCACGTCGATAGTTGCAAACGGCGAGCCGAAAGCACAAAAATATTCAGTATTGGATGCAATATGTTTTACGGCTATAATCCCCGATTTTAAAGTTGACACAAAGGTCGCCAGAGCTGTTCTGCCCCAAAATATATCACGAGATGATGCTATTTTTAACATGCAGAGAGTTGCGCTACTTCCATACGCATTTGAGCATGGCAACCCCGAGCTCATAAAGCTTGTTACGGAAGACCGCCTACATGAAAGCTATCGCAAGCCCCTGTTTAAAAATCTTAATCAAGTAGAAAAAGCGGCATACGAATGCGGCGCTATCTCATTCACCGTAAGCGGTGCGGGACCTACTTGCCTAGCATTTTCAACATCACCAATAGCAAATCAACTTAACGAAAAAATATCAATTTTAGAAAACAACTGGGTCGCGTTAAGCGTTTCGGTCGATAATGAAGGAGCGAAAGAAATTTATGACGAACAATAAGTATCTTCTGGTTGACAAAAGTATTCTGCCGCCTTATTTTGAAAAGGTTATCGAAGCACGTGAGCTGCTAGCCGGGGGCGTCACCAAGGACGTTTCCAAAGCAGTAAAAATGGTAGGCATATCTCGAAGCACCTACTACAAATACAAAGACTATGTTTTTGCTACAAACTCCACTCTTGACGGTCGAAAGGCTATCATTTCATTTACGCTTTCCCACAAGCCCGGAATACTTAGCAAGGTTTTGACCATGCTTTCGGAAAACGGTGCTAACATACTTACCATAACGCAAAACCTTCCCATCAATTCAAGAGCGCACGTAATACTCACGCTCGATGTATCTACCCTCATCTGCGAGGTTGACGATCTTGTCAAGCAAATCAACAAAATTGAAAAGGTAGGCGGAGCCAAGCTTATCTCAATTGAATAAAATTCAGCCCTCCCTCAGTGGGAGGGCTGTTATTATTTACTTTACAACAATATTTACGATTTTGCCGGGAACTACGATTTCCTTTACTACTGTCTTACCGTCAAGTGCCGCAGCGACCTTCTCGTCTATGCGAGCGATCGAAAGAACAGTATCCTTGTCAGCATCCTTAGCTACCGTAATAACACCCTTAACCTTACCGTTGATCTGTACGGGCATTTCAACAGTATTGTCAACAGTCTTTGCCTCGTCGTATACAGGCCACTCGGCAAGAGATACAAGTCCCTCGCAGCCAAGAGTCTCGTAAATTTCCTCTGCGAGATGAGGTGCAAAGGGAGAAAGCAGGCGTGCAAGAACTGCAAGCTCTGTCTTGGTGATCTTGCCAACCTCGTAAACGGTGTTAAGAGTTCCCATCATAGCTGCGATTGCGGTGTTAAACTTCATCGCATCGATATCCTCAGTCACCTTCTTGATCAGCTTATGAATATGCTTTTCAAGCTCGGGAGTGAAGCCTTCACCATCAACTATATCGAGAAGATTGTAGAATCTCTCAAGGAATCTCTTACAACCCTTGATCGACTGGGTATTCCAAGGAGCAGACTGCTCAAAGTCACCGATGAACATCTCGTAAAGACGCATAGTGTCGGCGCCGTAATCTCTGATTATATCATCGGGGTTTACAACGTTACCGCGAGATTTGGACATTTTCTCGCCGTTTTCTCCAAGGATCATACCATGGCTTGTACGCTTCATGTAAGGCTCATTCTGCGGAAGAACGTCGATATCGTAGAGGAACTTAGACCAGAAACGAGAATAAAGAAGGTGCAAGGTCGTATGCTCCATACCGCCGTTGTACCAATCAACAGGCATCCAATATTCAAGTGCCTCTCTGGATGCAAGCTCCTTGTCATTGTGAGGATCGCAATATCTGAGGAAGTACCAGGAAGATCCTGCCCACTGAGGCATAGTATCGGTTTCGCGCTTTGCGGGACCCTTACATCTGGGACAAGAACAGTTTACCCAATCAGTCATAAGAGAAAGAGGAGATTCTCCGTTTTCGGTAGGCTCATAGGACTCAACCTCGGGAAGCTCAACGGGAAGCTGATCTTCGGGAATGGCTACCCAGCCGCACTTTTCGCAATTTACAAGAGGAATAGGCTCGCCCCAGTATCTCTGTCTTGAGAATACCCAGTCACGAAGCTTAAAATTAACACGCTCAGTACCGATACCCTTTTCTTCAAGGAACTTGATCATAGCAGCTTTCGCATCAGCGACGTCAAGTCCGTTAAGGAATCCGGAATTTACAAGCTTACCGGTTGCAACGTCGGTAAATGCCTCATTCTGTACATCGCCGCCGGCAACAACCTCGATGATAGGAAGGTCGAATTTCTTAGCAAACTCCCAGTCGCGCTCATCATGAGCAGGAACTGCCATAATAGCACCTGTTCCGTATCCTGCAAGAACGTAATCGGATACAAAGATCGGAATTTCCTTGCCGGTAGCAGGATTGATCGCTCTGACGCCCTTAATCTCGACACCGGTCTTTTCCTTAACAAGCTCGGTTCTCTCGAAGTCGGACTTTTTGGAAGCGGCAACCTTGTATGCCTCAAGCTCGGGGAGATTGGTGATTACCGAGCTCCACTTCTCTATCATTTCGTGCTCGGGTGCTATTACCATATAGGTAGCGCCAAAAAGAGTATCGCATCTTGTAGTGTATACTCTAAGCTTGTCACCGGTAGTGGTAGCAAAATCGATCTCTGCGCCGTTGGACTTGCCTATCCAGTTGATCTGCTGGGTCTTAACACGTTCGATGTAGTCAAGTCCGTCAAGATCGGATATAAGTCTGTCTGCATACTCGGTGATCTTAAGCATCCACTGGCTCTTTACCTTGCGTATTACAGCAGACTGACATCTTTCACAAACACCGTTGACAACCTCTTCGTTTGCGAGAACTACCTTACAAGAGGTACAGAAGTTTACTGCCATCTCCTTTTTGTAAGCAAGTCCCTTTTCGAAGAGCTTAAGGAATATCCACTGTGTCCACTTATAGTAGTTAGGATCGGTGGTATTGATCTCTCTGGACCAATCGAAAGAAAGGCCAAGAGCCTTAAGCTGCGACTTAAAGCGCGCAACGTTTCTTTCGGTAACTATTTTAGGATGTATTTTATTCTTTATAGCAAAATTCTCAGTAGGCAGACCAAAAGCGTCCCAGCCCATAGGGAAAAGAACGTTGTATCCCTGCATTCTCTTCTTTCTTGAAACTATATCAAGAGCGGTATAAGGGCGAGGGTGACCAACGTGCAAGCCCTGTCCCGAGGGATACGGGAACTCTACAAGAGCAAAGTATTTAGGGAGCGTATAGTCCTGTTTTGCAGAAAAAGCCTGTGCCTCATCCCATTTCTGCTGCCATTTTTCTTCGATTTTCTTATAATTGTAATTCATTTTTTATTCCTCGATGCTATTGATTTTAAGTTTGTCGTCAACTCGCTTGACGATGTGGGAAATATCTTTCTCTGAACCTGCGGGCATAAGCCTGTCAAGGTTATAAAACTCTCTTGACTCCTTATCGAATACATTTACGATAACGTCGCCGTAATCTACCAGGATCCACGCATTACCGCGCTTTCCCTCGATTCTTAAAGCATCCTTTCCCTGCTCGGAAAGCTTGAATGCAACCTCATCAGCCAAAGCCGCTACCTGAGTGAGCGAGCGTCCGGTCACGTTAACGTAGTAATCTGTAACGGGATTTTCTTCGCCAACCTCATATAGTCGCACGTCAAGTGCCTTCTTTTCTATTAGTACCGCTACTGCTGCCTCTGCAAGCGTAACAGAGTCCGCGTCGCGCAGTGTGTTGCTAATTGACTCCATTTAAAATCACCTTTCTCCACTCTGGGGATATTGCGTTTAAACGCTATATTTATTTTCACACCTTCATAGTGCGAAAGCTAATGAATCTTGGATACCAAGACATCTTTGGCATGTAATGACCTCGGATTGACGATTTTTCCCTTTTCCAAAAGGTTCTTGCACGTGCAATCTATCGACATAACGCATGCCTTATGCAAAACATTTATATTACCGTCATAATCACCGTCAACCAGCGACGACAGTATAAATTCGCGTGTTCGCACACAATCCTTATATGTGCGTCCTTCCTCTATATAGTCTGCAAGAAATATTATTTCGTCAAAAACAGACATAGCGGCATCGCCGACCGTGTGATTTGCTACCGCAGACAGAACGTCGGGCGTTGCAAATTCCGGAAACTCGTTTTTTACAACATACGGAGCAACGTAAGAATGAAGCACCGAAGATGTATCGGCTGATGTAAGAATAATATGCTCATCGTTGATGATACGCATATACTCCTCAAACGTAAGCTCCTTTGCGATATCGTGAAGGAGTGCTGCAACCTCCAGCTCGTTCTTTTTATCCGGCAAGCAATAATCTGCCAATATTTCTGCCATACGGCACACGCCAAGCGTATGCTCAAATCTCTTTTGAGAAAGACGGTTCTCTACCTTGAGCGCCAATGCTTCGCGCTCTATATGTCCAAACCTCATGTGTACAAACCTTCTCGCTTGATATATTGCATTACAGACTCCGGTATTGCATCACTTACACCGCAAGAGGATAATGATGCTCGCACCTCGGTTGACGAAAGTTCAACCGTATCCATCTGAACGGGGATAATTCGTGCGCCGTACTTGCGCTGATAAAGCTCGGTGCATCTATCTATCTCGGCATCAAGTGCTTTATCCGACTCACGTCTTACGTAGCATATGGTCGCCAAATTGAATATCGTAGCCGGTGAGTACCAACTATCAAGTGTGAGGAACATATCCGTGCCGCAAAGAAAATACAGATCACAACCGGTTTTGGAAAGCTCGGTAAGTGTGTTGGCTGTATAGCTTTTGCCGCCACGCGCAATCTCCATATCGGAAATTAAAACGTTTTTGATATGTGAAAATGCAAGATGGCACATTTCAAGCCTTTGAGCAGGTGTAACAGTCCCGGCAAAGCTCTTGTGCGGCGGTATAAAGTCCGGAATTATCATAAGAGTATCAGGATCAATATGCTTTGAAAAAGCTTCTGCCGCTGCAACGTGAGCAATGTGAGGCGGATTGAACGTTCCGCCAAAAATTCCTATGCTTTTAGCATTTGAACTCAAAGCTCGATCCTCTTTTTCTTTTGAGATTCTTTATACAGAACAAAGCGTGTTCCAACGCAAGAAACAACATCGCACGAAATAGCCTCTGCTATTTCATTTGCTGCCTCCTTTGCGGTGTATCCGCTATTATCAAGAACGCGCGCCTTTATAAGCTCGCGAGCTTCGAGGGCATTACCGATTTGAGTACAGATCTCTTCGGTTATACCTCCCTTGCCGATTTGAAATATCGTATCAAGGTTCTGCGAAAGAGAGCGAAGATATGCTCTTTGCTTACTTGTTATCATGCTTCATCCCTTTCAAAAAGCGCACTTGCGAATTCTGATGCGCTGAACGGCTTCATATCATCAATTTTTTCACCGATACCGATGAACTTAACGGGAATTCCGAGCTCCTGCTTTATAGAGAGGACGATGCCGCCCTTTGCCGTACCGTCAAGCTTAGTAAGCACAAGACCGGTAATCTTCGAAGCCTCCTTGAATTCCTTTGCTTGAAGAACAGCGTTCTGACCCGTGGTCGCATCGAGAACCAAAAGAGTTTCCTTTGCGGCATCGGGGAGCTCTCGCGCGATGACTCTGTCGATCTTAGAAAGCTCGTCCATAAGGTTCTTCTTGTTATGAAGTCGTCCTGCGGTATCTATGATAAGAACGTCCGCGCCACGACTCTTGACTGCACCGATCGCATCGAAAACAACGGATGCGGGATCTGCTCCGGCGCCCTGCTTTATAATATCAACACCGGCACGATCGCACCATACAGACAGCTGTTCTGCTGCTGCGGCACGGAAGGTATCCGCCGCCGCAACAACGACTTTTTTGCCACGCGATTTCAATTCTGCCGAGATTTTTCCTATGGATGTAGTCTTTCCTACTCCATTTACGCCAATGACAAGAATAACGGACGGCTTGGTAGAAAGGTTAAGCGGCTCATGCTCGCCAACCATTTCGCGAAGGATAGCAAAAAGCTCTTCCTTAACCAGCTCGGAATCTTTAATGTTCTTGTCCTTAACGACATCGCGCAATCTATCGAGTATTTCCTCGGTAACATAGACACCTATATCGGCAGAAATAAGTGCCTCTTCAAGTTCTTCAAAAAGCTCTTCATCGACCTTTCTGAAGCTTTTAACTATATTATCTATTTTGCCAACTATGGCATTTTTAGTCTTGTTAAGACCGCTTTTGAGTTTATCAAAGAACCCCATCCAACAGCTCCTTCTGCTTTCCTTCAATTTCCTGAACATCAAGCTCTATGGCCTGAGATATACCGCGCTGCGGCATCGTTACACCGTAAAGTCGGTCACCGATCTCCATAGTACCACGGCGGTGTGTGATAAGAATAAACTGGGTTCCGTCGTCAAAACGCTTGATATATTCACCGAATCTGAATACGTTAACCTCATCAAGTGCCGCCTCAATCTCGTCGAGAATACAGAACGGCGTGGGGTTAACCTTCAGAATTGCGAACAGAAGCGCTATAGCAACGAAGGACTGCTCACCACCGGAAAGGAGCGCCAGGCTCTTGATGATCTTACCGGGAGGTGCGGCCTTGATTTCAATTCCGGACGTAAGGACATCCTCGGGATCGGTAAGCTGAAGCTCTGCATTACCGCCGCCGAACAGGTCTCTAAAGGTTATTCCGAAATTATGGTTGATAGCCTCAAATGCAGAAACGAAGCTCGTCCTCATTTCGCTTTCAATGCGGGCAATAATATCAACAAGCTCGGTATATGAGTTTGTAAGGTCGGTATACTGCGCATTAAGTGCATCGTACCTTACCTTAACCTCTGCATATTCCTCTATCGCGGCAGGATTATAGCTACCCAATGCTCTCAAGCGATTCTTACAAGAGGTCTGAATAGCAGCTACTTCTTCTCTGTTCTCTGCAGTTACAGGAGGATATTCAAGCTCTACTGCCTGATCGTATGTAATCTCATACTCGTCCCAAAGCTGATGTCCAAGCTTATCCTGCTTTTCCTTAAGCTGCTCAAAGCGGCTCTCTGCACGGAGTGTTGATTCCTGTACAACGCTTCTGCTTCTGTTCTTCTCATCCTTGCTCTCACGGATGGAACGAAGCTCGCGCTCGAATTCATCACCGCCCTTGTCGGTTTCGCTACGGAGCTGCATGAGCTCTTTGATTTTCTTTTCCAGTTCGAGATATTCCGCTTTGTTTTCAGCCTTGATATTATCAATGTTATCACGCTTCGAGGTAAGATCTCTGATTCTGGCATTTTGTACAGCCTTGTCACTCTCGTGCTCTGCAATACGATCGTTAAAGCTATCGATCATCTGCTGTACGCTTTCGATGTCCTTGCGTGCTTCGGCAATAGAAATGTAGGTTTCGTTAGCCTTGCCTGCGAACTCGTCGCTCTTTTCATCGAGAACGCCCATTTCAGCGCCGCGCTTCAATCTGAAGTCCTTGAGTGCTGCTATGCGCTCAAGAGCGGCGGAATATTCACCCTCAAGTCGTTTGATCTCTTCCTCTGCTTCATTCTGCTGACCAATGAGATTATTGTAATCGTACTTGAGCTTTTCAAGTATATTACAGTTTGCTTCATACTTAGCATTCGCATTGTCAAGAGCGGCAAACTGAGAACGAGAAAGGGTAAGAAGAAGCTCTTTATCCTGCTCGGCTGCGTGGAGTGCATCCTGCGATGCAGAAAGCTCCTCGTTAATTTCGTTGATAGCCGCAACGGTATCATCGATCTTAGCGCTTAACTTTTCTGCCTTCTCGCGAAGTGTAGAAATCTCGGTAAGTCTTGTAAGTATACCGCTATCCTTTTTAGCACTACCGCCTGTGAACGCACCGCCCACGCTGATGAGCTGTCCGTCAAGCGTTACGATCTTTACACGGTAACGAAGCTTTTTAGCAGCAGCGGTAGCATTCTCGATCGTATCGAAAACTACGGTACGAAGAAGCAACCACTCGATAATAGATCTATACTTGTCATCCGTTTCAACAAGAGTATCTGCGCGACCGACAAATCCGGGCATCTTCTTTGACTCACGAATCTCGTCAGTCTCACCCGCAGATCTGATGGCGCTGATAGGATAAAACGTAGCACGGCCTGCGTTGGCGCGCTTAAGTGCGCGTATTGCGGAGTTAGCAACCTCTTCGTTGTCAACTACGATATTCTGCAAGCTTGCGCCAAGTGAGGTCTCTATCGCTGTGATATACTGCTTTTCAACGTTTATAAGTGACGAAAGAGGACCGTAGATCTTGCCGCCGGATATGTTACCCTGATTGTACTCGCGCATTACAAATTTAATGCTCTCGGCATATCCTTCAAAATGATCGTTCATTCGCTGGAGAACATCTGCGCGCTGAACCATCGTATCTCTTTCAAGCTTCAAGGAGTTGAGGCTCTCGTTTATTTCTTCACGCTCACCGATGAGCTGCTCGATTCGTTCGTTAGAAGATGCAATAACCTCGTCCTTCTCTGCTATCTTCACCTTAAAATCAGCTGCCGCAGTCTCGCAACGGTCTGCCTCTGCCTTAAGAGCCGCACCCGTCTTTTCGTATTCCTTTATCTCGTTCTCAATATCCTCGGATTTGGTATTATCATTGACCTTGGAATTTTTAAGAACGCCTATTCTGACCTGAAGGTTACTAGCAGTTCCCTCCTCGACGGTAAGCTCATCCAACGCCTCATCGAGATCGTGCTTGATTTTTGCGATCTCATCGATCAATCGTTGCTGCTCGGACAAGAACTCGAGTCTCTTATCCATAAGCGACTGCAAGGATTTCTCAAACTCGCTCTTCTTGTCATCGTAGCCTTTTTTGTTTGCGCTGATAGACTCAATTGCTCTTTCTATTTCGACAATGCGCAATTTGCACTGCTCGATCATCTCTGCAGAGTGCGCAAAATCAGAATCAGCCGTACGCAACGCGGTGTCAAGGCTACTTAATTTTTGGTTAGACTGAATTATCTGCTCGGAAAGCTCATGAGAAAGCGCACGGTTAGCCTGCGTTTTCTCGTAAAGGTTCTGCTCCTGCGCGTCAAGATCTACAATGATCTGATCTATGATCTCAAGCTCATGGTTAGCGAGCTTCCACGCCTTTTCAGCCTCTTCTATATCTACTCTTATTTTCTCTGTATCAAAGAGCCAAAGGGATACGTCTGCGCGCTTCTTTTCCTCGTAAATAGCAAGACCCTTACGTGCTTTTTCTGCCTCTTTTTCGAGAGGACCAACACGGTTTTCAAGCTCAAGAAGAATATCCTTTACACGATCAAGGTTATCCTGTGTCTGCTTCAGCTTGCGCTCGGACTCTTCCTTTCTGTGACGGTACTTAGAAATACCCGCCGCTTCCTCGAAAATGCTACGGCGCTCATCACTCTTTTTCGAGATTATTTCCGCTATCTTACCCTGACCTATGATAGAGTAACCCTCGCGTCCGACACCGGTATTCATAAACAGCTCGTATATATCGCGAAGACGACAAGGCTGGCGGTTTATAAGATATTCACTCTCACCGGTACGGAAATAACGACGGGTTACGATAACCTCGTCATACTCCGAATCAAGACGGTTTTCGGTATCGGTGTTGTCGAAGGTTACGGAAACCTCGGCAAAGCCCATGGGTCGACGCTCATCGGTACCGCCGAAAATAACGTCCTCCATCTTTGTACCACGTATATTACGGCTGGAAAGCTCACCGAGAACCCAACGCATAGCATCGGATATGTTGGATTTACCACTTCCGTTAGGGCCGACAATTACGGTAGCTCCACGCTCGAACGTAAGTACCGTTCTGTTGGGGAACGATTTAAATCCGTGAAGCTCTAGTGATTTTAAGTACATTTGTTTGTTCCTTTCCGAATTCGGATCTCAACGTCGTATTCAGAAACATCTTCACTTTCAAAGAAGAATATTCCGAGCGTTTGAAAATCCGACGTCAGGCGAAATTTGTTTTTCTTTTTTTGTCCTATAAGTTTAGAAAGCGTATGCGGCGCGCCGCATATTTCGATATTGCACGCATCGGTAATACGCAATTCTTTAATTTTCTCTTTTATTATGTGATAATAGTACTCGCTCTCAACGAGCTCTCCAAGTGCCGGATGGTTAGGACCGGCATAATATGTGTTTTCATCCGAAAGGTTATCAGACGAACACAAACCTATCCTTATGACCTCAACGCCGGCATCCTTGAATATGCGAAATACATTTGCCGAGCGAGATATGGCATCATCAAGCGATATTGGATCGTAGATACCGCACTCTGCCATATAGCACAGCTCTGTATCCTTGAAGACCACAGTCGGATATATTCGAGCACCGACGGCACCCATAGACACGATAAAGCGAGCGGTCTGTTCCTCGCTCTCTATCGTAGAACCGGGCAATCCTATCATCATTTGACCAACAAGCGAAAATCCATGATCAACAATCATTTTGCAAGCATCAAGCTCACTTTGAAATGTGTGGCCGCGTTTGGTTAGAGCGAGGACTTCCTCCGAGGAAGATTGAAGACCAAGCTCGATCGTTTTTACCCCGTAGAATTTTAGGGTCTGCAAAATATTCTCATTTATGTAATCCGGTCTTGTCGAGCATCGAATGGACGATACCCTGCCGGAAATAATATACGATTGCGCAATTTTCAACAGATCGCACATAAGAGTATAATCTATACCCGTAAATGATCCGCCGAAAAAAGCAATTTCAACCTCTGCATCAGCTTCTATCGTTTCAAGCGCGGTATCTATCACCGTTTTAACCGAATCAATATCAAATTCAGAAACACCGGTTATAGATCGCTGATTGCAGAAAACACATTGATTTGGGCACCCAAGATGCGGAATAAACACAGGAATGTTGACATGCCTATTCATATCGTTATACCGAATAACGCAAGAGCAATTCTTGCCGCCTGCTGCTCTGCATCCTTTTTAGTGGTCGCTGTGCCCTCGCCTACCACGTTATTATTTACTTTGACTACGACCGTAAATGTTTTTTCGTGCTCGGGTCCTTTTTCGGCAACTACCTCATACTCAAGTGTAGCTGAGCCATCTTTCTCAACCAACTGCTGTAACGTTGTCTTATAGTCGCCGTTATTAGTCATTTTGCAATTGTTGATTTCATCCGCGAACAGATCCAGGATGACTTCTTTTGAGCCTTTGACGGCAAAGCTATCCGAATCAAGATATATCGCGGCGATAAGTGCCTCAAGCGCATCAGCTAACACCTTCGGTCTTCTGCGGCAATCGGTAAGCTCCTCGCCGTGTCCGACGTTAAGATATTCACCGAGATTGATCGAGGCTGCTATACGCGAGAGTGTTTTTTCGCACACAAGATGTTGGCGCATTTTGGTCAACACACCTTCACTCTTGCCTACGAGTGTTTCGTACAAATGCTCGGATATAAGCAACTGCAACACGGCATCGCCAAAAAACTCCAATCGCTCATTCGACGGATACGAGATGCCGCGTGCGCGCTGCTCATTTGCGTAAGACGAGTGTGTGAGCGCATTTTCGAGCAGGACAATATTCCTGAACGTGTAGCCAATAGACTTACTTAATTCAAATATGCTTTTTCCTATTGACACAGCGCCACCTCCCTTTCTTACTCTATGGATGTATACATTTTTTCAGACTCGGCAATAAGCTTTTTTTCGTCGTAATCAACGGCGTAAACAGCTATATCCTTATTTATGCCTGTTTCAACGAAATAGATTGCCTGTCTTATCGCATTTTTTATAGCGTTTGCATCAGATGAGCCGTGAGCTTTAATTACAGGCTTTGAAATACCTAATATCGGTGCTCCGCCATGCTCTGAAGCATCGAAACGATGCTTAATATCGCGCAGCTTTTCCTTCATGGTCAGACTGGACAGCTGAGTAGCAAGGTTTGTGGTGAGAAGATCCTTGAGGATTCCCATCATGAACTTGCTCATTCCCTCAATACTTTTGAGAAGTATATTTCCCGTATATCCGTCACAAACCAAAACATCGCACACGCCGAACGGAACGGCCTTGGATTCAACGTTGCCTACAAAGTTCAGTCCGCTATCCGAAAGCAGCTGATACGACTCGACCTGCAACGCATTTCCCTTGTTATATTCGGTTCCGTTGTTAAGCTGTCCGACTCTGGGGCGTTCAAGATTATATATCTTCTCCATATACTTCGCTCCCATAAAAGCGAACTGCATAATGTTGTCGGAGGTTACCGTGAGATTCGCGCCGGAATCCATCAACAATACGGGATTCTCAAGCGGAAGCACGGATGCGATAGCCGGGCGATTTATGCCGAGTATACGCTTAACTATGAGAGTTGCTCCGGTTATAAGTGCACCGGTGTTGCCGGCACTTACAAAGGCATCTGCCTCGCCATTGGCTACCATACGCAAGCCAACGCTCATAGAAGAATCCTTCTTATCTCTAACGACACACATCGGCTTATCCTCCATCGTTATAACCGACGTGGCATTCACGATAGTGAGGGACGAAATATCTATTTCATTCTTTACGGCAATGTCGGAAATAACGTTCTCATCTCCGACAACCGTTATATCAGCATCAAAGGCCTCTGCCGCACAGACAGCTCCTTTTATGAGTTCAAGAGGGGCGTTATCGCCACTCATTACATCTACTGCTATTTTCATGTCTTATTTAAATGCGAAAAATGCTCCTTGATGAGCAAAGCCGAACGCTCTGCATACGCAGCATTTCTCGCTTTCTTTCCTCCTTTGATTTTTTTATCAAAAGGTGCTATTATACCGAAATTAGCATTCATCGGCTGAAAGGACGAGCTGACACCGCCTTCACTTACGTAATGTGCCAGCGCACCTATCTCTGTTTCCTTTGGGAAGATCTTAGGGGGCTCGCCAAGTGCCGTGAGGGCCGCATTGATACCCGCTACAAATCCGGAAGAGGTGGATTCTACATATCCTTCAACACCGGTCATCTGTCCCGCAAAAAAGAGATTTGCATTGGAAACGGTGGAATAAGTCGGTGTCAAAAATCCCGGCGAATTCAAATATGTATTTCTATGCATTACACCATATCTGAAAAACTCGGCATTTTCAAGACCGGGAATCAAACGAAAAACTCTCTTCTGCTCTCCGAAGGTAAGATGAGTCTGGAAGCCAACAATGTTATACATTGTGCCTTCTTTATTCTCTCTTCGAAGCTGTACAGTAGCAAAGGCATCCTCACCGGTATCGGGGCACGGAAGTCCAACAGGCTTCATCGGTCCAAATCGAAGAGTATCGTAGCCTCTCTTTGCCATAACCTCAACAGGCATACAGCCTTCAAACACGGTGAGATCTGACTGCTCCTTCTTGTCGAAATCCTTAAGCTCGGCCAGCTCCGCATTTATGAGCGCGTTATAGAATACATCGTATTGCTCTTTTGTCATCGGACAGTTGAGGTAATCGGTTGGATCACCCTTGCCGTAACGGGAAGCAAAAAACGCAACATCGGTATTAACGGTTGAAAAATCCACAATAGGGGCTGCCGCATCAAAGAAATGCAGCTCGGTGCCGCCGGTCATATCTGCTATACGCGCAGACAAAGCCTCAGATGTCAACGGGCCGGTAGCGATAACGGTGATCCCGTCATCGGGAATACGGTCAACCTCTTCATTGTGAACGGTTATATTGGGATTTGACCTTATCTTCTCTGTTATATATCGGCTGAAATCATTGCGGTTTACCGCCAAAGCGCTTCCGGCAGGCACGGCAGTTTGATAAGCTGCTTCCATTATAAGCGAGCCCATAGCCGAAAGCTCCTCTTTGAGAAGACCTACTGCGTTACACGGGTCATTAGATCGCAAGGAATTCGAGCACACAAGCTCTGCAAAATCGGGATTATGGTGTGCAGGAGAGAATTTAACAGGTTTCATTTCGTACAATTCGACCTTTACACCGAGCTTGGCGGCTTGGTATGCCGCCTCGCATCCCGCAAGACCTGCGCCTATAATTTTAACTACGGGTGTATCGTTCATCACTCAATCACCGTCATCTCTTCCTCGCGTTTGTAACCGCAAGTCTTATTTTTGCACATTACTACCTTCTTGCTCTTTCTGTAGAAAAGCAATTCACCGCAATCTGGACAGTTCTCTGTCAAGGGCATATCCCAGGTAGAAAAATCACACTTAGGATAATTCTCACAGCTGTAAAACAACGTTCTGCCGCGACCGTGACGAGCAAGAATCTTGGACTGACACTTGGGGCACGCAGCACCGGTTTCTACGGTTTTCTGTTTTGTAAAGGTGCAGTTGGGGTAATTAGAGCAAGCATAGAAAATACCGTATCTGCCATTTCTGACAACCATATCCTTGCCGCATACCTCACACTTAAATCCGGCAAGCTCAACCTGCTTTTCTTCCTCACGCACGACTATATTACCGTCCTTGTCAACCGCCTTGGTGTTCTTGCAGGTGGGGTAATTGGGACATGCTAAGAATTTGCCGAATCTGCCGTTTTTGTATACCATCGTAGAGCCGCATTTTTCACAAATGACGTCGCTCATTTCGTATTCGGGCTGTACCTTGACCTTGGATTCAAGCTTGGATGCTGTTTCAAGCTCCTCGCTGAATTTAGCATAGAAATCGGACAAAACACCGACTATGGTATTCTCTTTGTTCTCTATTGAGTCCAGGTTGGATTCCATAAGCGCGGTATATTCGTAGTCTATTATTTCAGGAAAATGCTCACGCATGAACTTGGTAGTTATTTCGCCAAGCTCGGTTGCAACAAGCGATTTTCCGTCGCGCTTAACGTAATTTCTGGAAATGATTATAGAAATTATCGGCGCATAGGTGGACGGGCGACCGATTCCGTTTTCTTCAAGGAATTTGATAAGGGATGCTTCGGTGTATCTCGCCGGCGGCTCGGTAAAGTGCTGCTGCTTAACAGCGCTATTGCACTTGAGAGTCTGATCTTCCTTGATATTGGGAAGACCGAGCATCATAAGCTCCTCGACGTCGAGGTCCTCGAATTCACCGCCAAAGAGAACGAGGTATCCCTTGGATTTAAGCTGATATCCACCGGTTTTGAATACATATCCGGAGTTCTCAAGCTCGATAGATACGGTATCAAAAACCGCGCTCACCATCTGGCTTGCAAGGAAACGCTCCCATATCAGTCTGTAAAGCTTGTGCTGCTCGGAGGTGAGGAACTTCTTAACAGATTTGGGCGTTATAGCGACATTAACAGGTCTGATCGCCTCATGGGCATCCTGAGAATTGGCACCGCTCTTGTAAACGCGAGGTGATTCGGGGATATATTCTTCGCCGTAATTCTTGCGAATGAGAACAAGAGCAGCCTCTTGCGCTGCATCCGATATACGCGTGGAGTCGGTACGCATATAGGTTATAAGACCCTGCACGCCACCAAGATCAGCACCGAGATTCAAACCGTCGTAAAGCTCCTGTGCGACCTTCATGGTCTTTTGAGCCTGGAAACCAAGCTTTTTTGACGCTTCCTGCTGAAGCGTTGAGGTCGTGAAGGGGGGCGCGGGCATTTTCTGCTTTTCCTGGTGCTTGACCGAGGTAACGTTAAAATCGTTATTTTTTATTGCATCAAGAATGGCAGAAGCCATTTCCTCATTTTCAAGCTTGATCTTACCGTTTTTATCGCCGAAAAATCTAACAGCGGTTTCGGAATCCTCGGTTTGAAGCATTGCCTCAACCGTCCAATATTCCTGCGGAACGAAAGAACGTATTTCTTCTTCCCTTTCGGTTACTATACGCATAGCAACAGACTGAACACGTCCGCCTGAAAGACCGCTCTTAACGTTCTTCCAAAGTATCTGGCTGAGATTGAAGCCGATAAGTCTGTCAAGGATTCTGCGCGCCTGCTGCGAATTAACGAGATCGATGTTAATGCGTCTCGGCTTCTTTATAGCCTCTTTAACAGCGGATTTTGTAATTTCATTGAAGGTAACGCGGCACTCTTTTTCGGGCGGAATATCAAGCTGTGAAGCTATATGCCATGAAATAGCCTCTCCCTCACGGTCAGGGTCCGTAGCGAGAAATATCTTTGATGCGCCCTTTGCTTCCTTTTTCAGCTCTTTAATAACATCGCCTTTGCCGCGTATGTTTATATAGTGAGGCTCAAAACCATTGTCGACATCTATTCCAAGGGTACTCTTGGGAAGGTCGCGTACGTGTCCCTTTGAAGCGATGACCTTATAGTTCGAGCCGAGATATCCTTTAATTGTGTTTGCCTTTGCAGGCGACTCAACGATTACCAGATTTGCCATAATTGAGTGTGCAAAGCTCCTTTCTTTAGTTGCGGCGAACCTTTTCGCCGGGTAAAACCGTTATGAATTTTCCCATTTCGAGTTTGAGAATTCCCTTCATAACATCTCTCATCGAAAGCTCGGGATCGGTGAGCGACTCTATCGTACACTCTTGTCCGAGCGGTATCTTTTTATATATTTTTAATGCCTTGGCATCAAAGCCGGAAAAATCCGGAATTGGTGCTTGCTCTACTGCCGCCGTATCGACAGAAGGCGCATTTTGCATAGCTTGATTATCAGTTGCCGCTCTCCTGGAACGAGATGGCTTGAATATAGGATCGTCCTTCGTTACGCAGGCTATTTTGAGCATGGAAAGGACTTCGTGCATATTTACAGGAGCATCTTTCGCAAGCTCAAACGGATTTAATTTGCCCATTGAAGACATTTCAAAATCGCGAACGATATCGTCAGCACAAGTGCAAACGCGCGCTCCGTTTTTCAACAAAAGGTTACACACCTCGCTGTTAGGGTTGCCGACGTTACCCGGCACTGCATACACCGTGCGGCCCTGCTCCTTGGCGTGACGTGCGGTTAGCAATGCTCCGCTGCGCTCCTTGCCCTCTATAACAAGTGTCACCTTAGACAAACCGCTAATTATGCGATTGCGTACGGGAAAATTATGTCCGTCGGGGCGCGCACCGGGAGGATACTCGGTAAATACACAGCCGTTTTTAACTATCTCGCGCGCAAGAAAACGATGTTCCTTTGGATAACAAACATCAATACCGCTACCTATAACCGCAACGGTTGTTTTATTAGCCGCAATTGCACCTGCGTGGGCAACGGCATCTATGCCGATCGCCATACCGGAAACGATTGTCGCGCCTGCGCGCGCCAAATCATATGCCATGGTAAACGAATTTTTCTTGCCGTATTCCGTAAGCCACCTTGTTCCTACAACCGAAACGCAAAACAGCTTTGAAAAATCAGGCAAAATACCGCGATAATACAAAAGGACCGGCGGTGTGGGGATATCCCTTAAAGAATCGGGATATCTATCGTCGGAATAAGTAAGTATACCTACGTTTTTTGAAGTGCAAAAATCAAGTACAAGCTCGGCTTGCTCGAGATCCTTATTGGTTAACGCCTCATAGTCGCGAGAACGTGAGGTTATCACGGAAGCGATAGCGCTATCGTCCGCATCGTAAATCTCTTTTGCCGTATCAAACTTGCCGAGCAATGAAGCAAACGTCTGTGATCCGGGAGTACATGCCAAAGAAAGCCATATCCAATATATAAGTTCCTGCATATTAACCTCCCGCCTCACAAATTAATTATTTTTTCCCTGCTCCCACATAAAGATCGCAGCCGCAACCGACGCGTTAAGCGATTCGGTATTGCTGGATATGGGAATGTAGACACTTTTATCGCACGCGGCAGAAATATCTGCGGGTATACCGTGTCCCTCGTTGCCGATTATAAAAATATCGCTATCGCGCACCTGAGCTTCATTAAGAGAAATCGCATTTGCCGAAAGCTCGGCGGCAAAAATCCTGCGTCCATTGGTCTGGGCCGCGCTTATGAATGATGCAAAATCGCGGACAACGGTAACCTTCACCTTAAAAAGAGCACCCATAGCGCTTCTTACGGTTTTTGGGTTATAAATGTCAGCCGAATCAGCGCTTAAGATGATGTGCTGCGCACCGAAAGCGACTGCGCTTCTGATTACAGAGCCAATGTTGCTCGGATCGCGTACAGAGCATAATGCAATAGCTCTTTCGCTATCCTCTAAAAAAAACTCTTCCTTATATATTATATCCAACTCTTTAAAAAAGTCAAGATGTTTTATAACACTTATGATGCCCTGAGGCGCTTTTTCAGTAGAAATTTTTTCAAAAATCTCTTCAGCAACGGTAATAATCTCCGTATCCTTATAAAGCTCGGCAGAGAATGCCTCTTCAATACGCGAGACAAGTGCATCGATTTTTTTATCGGAAACGAACACGTGGGTTATGGGCAGACCTGCTGCCGCTGCTTCAAAAGTCAGCTTCTCACCCTCTGCAATAAAAGAGGCCGAAGACCTTCTTCCCTTCTTATCATGAAGGCTTGTCACCCATTTGATTGTTGCGTTCTGCCTGCTTGTAAGTGCCGTTTTTTGAAATTTCATTATAATCCTCCGTTAAGGTTAAAAAAACCCGGTCTACCTTACGGTCAACCGGGATTTGATATTAAAGTGCAGCCTTTGCCATCTCGCAAATCTTTGCAAATGCTTCCTTATCGGAAACAGCGAGCTCAGCGAGCATCTTGCGGTTAAGATCGATACCAGCAACCTTAATGCCGTGCATAAGGGTGGAGTAGTTCATACCGTTAACCTTTGCCTGTGCGGAAATACGAGCGATCCAAAGAGAACGGAAATCTCTCTTCTTAAGCTTACGTCCTGCAAATGCATAGTTGCCGCTCTTAAGAACAGCCTGCTTTGCCATCTTGAAATGCTTGGACTTTGCGCCCCAGTAGCCCTTAGCAGCCTTGAGTACGCTCTTTCTTCTCTTGCGCGTCATTATAGCGCCCTTAATTCTAGCCATTTTATATCTTCCTCCAAATTTTCTCTTTGTTCCTTATTACTTCTGAATAAGGGTTCTGTAAGTAGGTCCGAAGCACTCGCTGAGGATCGCGCTCTTGCGGAGGCCTCTCTTACGCTTCGCGGTCTTGTGACCGAGGTTGTGACGATGGTTGTTGTGAGACATCTTTACCTTACCGCTGCCAGTAAGAGAAAATCTCTTGGCAGATGCCTTATGTGTCTTGATCTTTGCCATTTTTATTCTCCTTTTTGGGATATACCCTATTTTAATACAATTGAATTATTTTTTGTCCGGCTTTACGGGAGAAAGGATGATAGACATGTATCTTCCTTCAAGGACGGGCTTCTTTTCAGCAACGCCTGAACCGGCGCACGCCTCCTCAAACTTTGCGATGACCTCGCGGCCAAGCTCCATATGAGTCATTTCTCTACCCTTGAAACGAACTACTGCTTTTACCTTGTTTCCTTCTCTGAGGAACCTTTTAGCCTGATTTACTCTGGTGTCAAAATCATGCTGCTCAATGCGGCAAGAAAGCTGAACTTCCTTGACCTTAACGATAACCTGCTTTTTCTTTGCTTCCTTTTCCCTCTTATCGCGCTCGAAACAGAACTTTCCGTAATCGATAGCACGGCAAACAGGGGGAGTCGCATTAGGAACTATGAGAACGAGATCAACGCCGTTGTTATACGCAAACGCCCTTGCATCGTCGATTTTCATAATGCCTACCTGCTCGTTCGAAGGTCCGATAACTCTTACTTCGGGAGCTTTGATCTCTTCATTGATGAGCAAATCCTTGTTGTTGTTAGCGCTAATGGTTTTATACCTCCAAAAAACAAAAAATGCATACAGAGAATCCCCGTACGCACACAAATCTCCCCGAAGGAGAGAACTAATGTATTTACCATACGCACCCCTGTGGTATGGTGAGAACGGAAATTCTGCTTGTTTTAGAAGCCATTGCTTCTTTCCCGAATATTATATCACCTACATCGCTGATTGTCAATAGGTTTTTGAAAAATAATTTTGTTTTTTGCAAAAAGCTACTGCGACACGCTGTAAATAATAATTATTTAAATATTTTTTCATTTTAGTATAGATTTTCTGATTTAAATGTGTTATAATATAATGAATTTTTATCGTTATTTACCAGCGAGGTATCACAATGTCAGAAATTAACAACAATTATATAGAAGTAGTTCTCCCGGTTTTGCCCCTTCGCGGTATAGTAGGTTTCCCTGCTGTGCAGATGAATATAGAGATCGCTCGCGCCTCATCCCTCAAAGCGTTTACCGCAGCGGCAACCCTTCACGATGCAAAAATGCTTTTGGTCGCGCAAAAAGAGCTTAACGTAGAAAATCCCCGAGAGGATGATATGTACAAGACCGGCGTGCTCGCCGAAATAAAGCACGTGGTTAAAAATCCCCAAGGCACACTCACCGTCATATTCGAGGGAGTTGCGAGAGCTAAAATTGCCAAGTTTGACCTCTCGCAAGATTTTATGATCGCTTATGCTACGGCGCGAAAGGCACAGAAAAAAGCGACCGTAACCGAGCAGATCGATCTTATGATGCACGAGATCAAGTCGACTATAAATGAAATCAAGGATATTCACCCTACGTTCAACGACGATATGAATATGGCGGCGCAGGCTATTACTGCACCTGATTATTTTGCCGATTTCGTTGCATCCAGCGCGCTTATTGATTACAAGAACAAGCAGACCGTGCTCGAAACCATAAACGTAAAGCCGCGTCTTGAAAAGCTTCTTATCGCCCTCGAGGAAGAAGCAATGCTCTTAAGATGCGAGCGCGACATACAGCTCCAGGTCAGAGAAAAGATCGACCGCAACCAAAAGGATTATTTCCTTCGCGAGCAAATAAAGGCTCTTCAATCCGAGCTCGGTGAATTTGAAGAGGATGATGAGTTAAAGGAATATGACGACAAAATCTCGGCGGCAAAAATGCCCGACGAGATAAAAACAAAGCTCTACAAGGAGCTATCGAAGCTCGCAAAAACGCCTTTTGGCGCGGCAGAAGGAACCGTAATCAGAACCTACCTCGACACCTGCCTTGACTACCCCTTTGGTATCAAGAGCGAGGAGAAAATATCTGTTGATGATGCAAAGAAGATACTTGATGCCGATCACGACGGATTAACACGGGTAAAGGACAGAATTCTTGAGTTTGTTGCAGTGAGACAGTTCAGTCCGGATGTCAAAAATCAGATAATTTGTCTTGTTGGTCCTCCCGGCGTTGGTAAAACTTCCATAGCTTATTCCATTGCCCGGAGCTTAAACCGGAAAATCGCG
>JAZNGE010000010.1:0-53517 GCA_045576315.1 Eubacteriales bacterium
AGCAACGACAACGCCCTGCTCCATAAGATATGCGACTGCCTCGTTCGTGGTAGGCATATTGGAAACCTCAACGTAATACTTCACGCCGTTTGCAACGATCTTCTTTGCATCCTCAAGGTCAACCTCGTTCTGAGTTGCGCAAGGCATGATGACGTCAACCTTAACGCCCCAGGGCTTCTCACCCTTGAAGAAGGGAACGCCAAACTTGTCGGCATAGTCCTCTACTCTGTTGCGGCAGGATGCGCGCATTTCGAGAAGGAAATCAACCTTTTCCTTAGTGGAAACGCCGTCCTTATCGTAGATATATCCGTCGGGGCCGGAGATGGTAACTACCTTACCGCCGAGCTCGTTGATCTTCTGAACAGTACCCCAAGCAACGTTACCGAAGCCGGAGATAGCGAAGGTCTTGCCCTCGATGGTCTCACCGAAGGACTTAAGCATCTCAACGGTGTAGTAAACAGCACCGAAGCCGGTTGCCTCGGGACGAATGAGCGAGCCGCCGTAGGGGCGTCCCTTACCGGTGAGAACGCCGGTAAACTCGTTCTGAATTCTCTTATACTGACCGAAGAGGTAGCCTACCTCACGTGCGCCAACGCCGATGTCACCTGCGGGAACGTCGGTATCGGGGCCTATATACTTTACAAGCTCGGTCATGAAGCTCTGGCAGAAGCGCATAACCTCGGCATCGCTCTTGCCCTTGGGGTCAAAGTCAGAGCCGCCCTTACCGCCGCCCATAGGAAGACCGGTGAGAGAGTTCTTAAAGGTCTGCTCAAAGCCGAGGAACTTGATAATGCTCTCGTTTACAGAGGGGTGGAAGCGAAGACCGCCCTTGTAAGGACCGATCGCGCTGTTGAACTGGATTCTGAAGCCGCGGTTGACCTGTACGTTACCGTTGTCATCAACCCACGGAACTCTGAACTTTATAATTCTTTCGGGCTCTACCATGCGCTCAACTACGCCGCTCTTAATGTATTCGGGGCGCTGCTCGAGAACGGGCTCGATAGACTCAAGAACTTCTTTTACGGTCTGGTGGAACTCAGGCTCGTTGGGATTTCTCTTCTCAACTCTTTCCATCAACTCGTTCAAATAACTAAGTTTAAACATTTTTTATTCACCTCTTTTATAGATTTTAAAAAAGTTAGTTTAATTTTAGCACAGGTTTTTGAAAATTGCAATAATATTACAGTAATTTTTTGCAAATAATATTTGCGCGCGTTGGGAATACTAGCAAAAATGAAGGATTTTTATGCGAGGCTTGCATTTTGTCAGTAATTATGAAAAAGGGGCGGCGGCTTACGTTACCGGCGCGCGCATCGGTGTGGTACACCTTAACGTCGGCGCTTGAGAGAGGGGTGAATTTTGTTTTCACGCCTATCTTTACCCGTGCGCTCACCCCCGAGGAATACGGTCTTTATCCATTATACGTCAGCTTTATGAGTCTGTTTACAATAGCGATAACACTCGAGCTTACGGGCAACGTCATATACCGCGGACTTGCAAAGTACAAGGGGCGTGAGAGCGAGTTTATAAGCTGCACTCTCGGCATTATTTCCCTTGCGTTTTGCGTATCGCTCGCTCTTATTGCGGCTTTTGGTAATTTTCTTGCGGCGTTTACGGGACTTGGGAGAAATATACTGTTTTTTCTTGCGTTTCAGGTATTCGCAAGCGGAATTGTCAACCTATACCTTGCAAAATGCCGTTTTTATTATGAATACAAGGCGGCAACGGCTATAAACGCGACGCTTGCGCTGCTCTCTCCTATGCTATCGTTTATGCTGATTAATTTCACACGGGTGCGTGCTACCGCCCGAATTATTGCTCCGCTTGCGGTTACGGCGGCGCTTGCGTTGCCGCTTGCGGTGGCGATCGTTGGGCAGGGTGGGCGCGTCTATTCGAGGGATATATGGCGGTATATTTTAAAGGTGGATATACCACTTTTGCCGCACTTTTTATCGGCGGCAATCATAGCGCAATCGGGCAAGATAATAGTGGGTAGATACTTTGGTGAAGAGGCGCTTGCAAAATACTCGGTCGTGTTTTCGATGGGGTTTGTATTCTCGCTTATAACGGTGGGTATAAACTCGGCACTCACGCCGTGGGTCAATCGCAAGCTCGCAAGCGGAAACGGGGACAAGATAGCCGAGGTAGTCGAGCCGATGTTTGCCCTATTTGCGCTTATGACCCTGTGCGGTCTTTGCTTCTCACCCGAGGGACTTGCGTTTTTAGCGCCGAGGGAATACCGTGAGGCGCTTGGGGCTATATATCCGTTAAGCATTTCGGTGCTTATCGGCTTTTTGACTACCATAATCAACGCGGTGCTGCTCTTTCGTGAAAAATCGCACCTTATAAGCGCGGCATCGATCATCACCGCGTGCGTAAATCTCGCGCTCGGACTCACGGTGACGGCACGCTACGGCTATATTGCTGCGGCACTCGTGCAGCTTGCGTCAGCGCTGGTTTTATTTGCCATAAGCACCGTTATGGTGGGGGGCGTGTCACAAAAACAGATAGTAAGCCCCAAAAGTCACGTAGTGGTAATAGGCTTCGTGTCGCTGGTTTCGATAATGCTCTACCTCTTGCGAGGCGAGCTGATTTCGCGCACACTTTTGTTCGTCGCGCTGGTAATGCTCGGCATACCTGTGGCTATGCGATGCAAAGCTCTTGTAATAGAAAAGAAAGACTAACGCTCGGTTAGTCTTTCTTTTTTTGCATTTATTTACTCTGCTCTTTGAGTGCTGCTCTCTTCTGCGCGGCTATACGCTTACGCTGGGGAGTGTCGAGGACTACCTTACGGAGTCTGATGCTCTTGGGGGTTACCTCGATAAGCTCGTCCTCGGTGATAAACTCGATAGCTTCCTCGAGGGAGAGCTGACGGGGAGTGATGAGGGTGAGCTTTTCATCCGCACCTGATGAGCGGATAGCGGTAAGGTGCTTCTCGCGGCATACGTTGACCTCGATGTCGTCGGGCTTGGGGTTCTCGCCGACTATCATACCCTCGTAGACGGGGGTTGCGGGACCGATAAAGAGAGGGCCGCGATCCTGCGACTGATAAAGTCCGTAGGTGGTGGAAACACCGGTTTCGCTCGCGACAAGAGAGGACGTAAAGCGAGTCTTGATCTCGCCGCGGAACTCCTCGTAGCCTGCGAAGATGCTGGATATAAGTCCCTCTCCGCGAGTGTCGGTAAGAAGCTCGCTTCTGTAACCGAACAGACAACGGGTGGGAATGGAGTAAAACAGCTTCTGGCGTGAGCCGTGGAGCTGCATATCAACGAGTGTACCCTTTCTTGCGCCGAGCTTTTCCATAACCGCGCCGACGTACATTTCGGGCACGTCGATTATAACGTCCTCGATAGGCTCGCACTTAACGCCATCGATCTCCTTGTAAAGCACACGGGGGTTGGAGCAGCAAAGCTCATAGCCCTCACGGCGCATATTCTCAACGAGAATGGAGAGGTGCATCTCACCTCTGCCGGCAACGCGGAAGCTGTCGGTGGTGTCGCCGTCGCTAACGCGAAGAGATACGTCCTTAAGAAGCTCTCTGTAAAGGCGCGCACGGAGATGGCGAGAGGTAACGAACTTACCCTCTTTACCTGCGAAGGGAGAGTCGTTTACGGAGAAGGTCATTTCCATAGTGGGCTCGCCGACCTTAACGAACTCGAGGGGCTCGATCTGTGCGGGGGAGCAAACGGTGTCACCGATGGAGATATCCTCGCAGCCGGAGAAGCAGACGATGTCGCCTACCTTTGCCTCGGTTACGGGAACGCGCTTCAGACCGTCGAACTGATAGATGGAAACTATCTTTGCGGGTCTTGTTTTTGCATCGGGGGTGTGGTAATTACAGATGGATACGCCCTGTCCCTCCTTTATCATACCGCGCTCGATACGGCCGATACCGATACGGCCAACGAACTCGTTGTAGTCGATTGCGGAAACGAGGAGCTGAAGGGGCTCTTCCTCCTCACCCTCGGGTGCGGGCATATATTCGATAATGGTATCAAGCAAGGGCTTGAGGTCGGTACCGGGGGTATGGGGGTCAAAGGATGCCGTACCTGCTCTACCCGGGCAGAAGAGCATCGGAGAGTCAAGCTGCTCGTTTGTCGCGTTAAGCTCACGAAGAAGCTCAAGCACCTCGTCACCGATCTCGTCAAGGCGAGCGTCGGGACGGTCGATCTTGTTTACAACAACGATAACACGGTGATCCATCGCGAGTGCCTTTTCAAGCACGAAGCGAGTCTGGGGCATGGGGCCCTCTGCCGCGTCAACGAGAAGGATAACGCCGTTTACCATCTTGAGTATACGCTCAACCTCGCCGCCGAAGTCAGCGTGGCCGGGGGTATCAACAACGTTTATCTTTACGTCCTTATAGTGAATTGCGGTATTCTTTGCAAGTATGGTAATGCCTCTTTCACGCTCAAGGTCGTTAGAGTCCATTACTCTGTCGGTGGTTTCCTGATTTTCGCGGTATATACCGCCCTGACGAAGCATTTCGTCAACGAGTGTGGTTTTGCCGTGGTCAACGTGAGCGATAATCGCGATATTTCTTAAATCGGTACGCTTCATTCATTTGTCCTCTTAATTTTAAATATTATTCCTTAACCGAACTATTATAACGACAATCGAAAGTCGAAATTCAAAGCATTTCGACAGCAAATCACAGATTTGCAAGCAAATTTCATAGTGAAATTTGTCGATTTCTGTTGCAATGATATAGTACCAAAAAGTCGATTTGACTTTTTGGGTGAGGCTGAATCCTCAGCCGCGAAAAGGCTCATTGCATTTTCGACATACTATATCATTATATCACAAAATTACAAAAAATGCAAATTTTATTTTTTACATATTTTTTCGGTGCTATTCTTCGATTTTTGGAATATAACAACAAAAAGGACTGCGCACGCGTACGAAAAGGCCGGTTGCCGTTAAGCTATTGCGCGGACTCTGATCACGCCGTCGATCGCTTCAAGCGAAGAAACGATGGCGTCGGGTATTGCTACGCCGACCTCAACTATCGTGTAGGCATACTCCCCCTTCGAGCCGTTAGAGAGATTTTCGATGTTTATGCCGTTTGAGGAGATGATGTCGGTTATCTTCGAGAGCATACCCGCGACGTTAAGGTGCATAAGGCACAGGCGCGCCGCGCCGGTATGGGGGATGGACACCGACGGATAATTGACCGAGTTTTTGATGTTGCCGCTTTCGATAAACTCGACAAGCTCTCTTGCCGCCATTACCGCGCAGTTGTCCTCACTTTCTTCGGTCGATGCGCCGAGGTGAGGGATATTTATGATGCCGGGGGTGCCAAGGGTAGCCTCGGTGGGAAAGTCGGTTACGTAGGCTTTTACCTTACCCGAGGCGAGCGCCGCCTTCATATCCTCGGTGTTGACAAGATCTGCTCGAGAGAGGTTGATTATACGCACACCGTCACGCATTTTTGACAACGTATCGCGATTTATGATACCTTTTGTGTCCTTGGTCGATGGAATATGCAGGGTTATATAGTCGGAATTTTTATAAATCTCGTCATAGCTTTCGGCGTGCTGAACCGCGCGCGAAAGACTCCACGCCGCATTGACCGTGAGGAATGGGTCGCAGCCTATTACGTTCATACCAAGGCTGCGCGCGGTGTTGGCAACAAGGCCGCCGATAGCACCGAGACCGATGACTCCAAGCGTTTTACCAAGCACCTCGCAGCCGCTGAATTTCGACTTGCCGGCTTCGACTGCCTTGGCTACGTCACCCTCTCCCGAAAGGCTCTCCGCCCATTTAATACCGCCGACTATATCGCGCGATGCAAGCATAAGTGCCGCTACCGCCAATTCCTTTACGCCGTTGGCGTTTGCGCCCGGAGTATTGAAGACCACTATTCCCTCTTTTGCGCATCTGTCTATGGGAATATTGTTCACACCTGCGCCGGCACGCGCAATAGCGAGAAGATTTTTATCAAAGATCATATCGTGCATTACCGCAGAGCGCACCATTATCGCATCGGGCGAGTCTATGTCCGCAGCGAGCTGATAGCGCGAGCTATCGAAGACCGCTATGCCCTGCGGTGCTATTTTGTTAAGAAGCTTTACCTTTTTCATAATAACCGTTCTCCTTTTTCTGTATAAAAATAAGCGCGGCAGAGGCTGATAATTTGACACGCCCCTGCCGCAAATGGTTTTTCAGTTGTTTTTTTATCCCTCGAGCTTCGGATTCTCGGATGCGAATCGCTTCATAAATGCTACGAGCTTTTCAACACCTTCGTAGGGCATCGAATTGTATATTGATGCTCTCATACCTCCGACGGATCTGTGTCCCTTGAGGTTTTTAAGTCCTGCTTCTGCCGCCTCGGATGCAAACTTTGCATCAAGCCTTGCATCACCCGTTACGAACACTACGTTCATCATCGAACGGCACTTTTTGTCTACGGGTGCGGTGTAATAAGACTGGCTGTCAAGGTAGTCGTAGATGAGGCTCGCCTTTTTCTCGTTACGGCGCTTCATCTCTTCAAGACCGCCTATGGAAAGCAACCACTCAAACACGAGCTTTGCCATATAGATACACCAGCAGGGCGGCGTATTGTACATTGAGTCATTCTCTGCCATGATCTTATAATCAAGCATAGCGGGCGTGTCGCTTCTTGCGTTGCCTATAAGGTCGTCACGGATAATTACAATGGTAACTCCGGCAGGCGCGATATTCTTCTGCGCACCTGCGTATATAAGTCCGAACTTTGATACGTCAATGGGCTCGGAGAGAATAAACGAGGACATATCGGCTACGAGAGGAATTCCACCGGTTTCGGGAATTGAGGGGAATTTCGTGCCGTATATAGTGTTATTGTAGCATATATGAACGTAATCGGCATCGGGGCGAATATCGCTCTTCTTTATTTCGGGAACGGTGGAAAATGTAGGAAGCGCCCCTGCGCTTGATGCCGCTATGGCTATATCACCGTACTTCTTTGCCTCGAGTGCCGCCTTCTTTGAGAACTGGCCGGATATAACGTAATCAGCACATTTATGCTCGGAGAGAAGGTTGAGAGGAATTGCGGCAAACTGCGTGGACGCACCGCCCTGAAGAAAGAGAATTTTATAGTTTGTGGGAATGTTCATAAGAGCACGCAGAGCTGACTCCGCGCCGTGAAGTATTTCCTCAAACTCGGGAGTTCTATGGCTCATCTCCATTACGGACATACCTGTATCGCCGTAACAAAGCATCTCCTTCTGTGCCTTCTCAAGAACCTCGATGGGAAGCATTGAAGGACCGGCAGAAAAATTAAAAACTCTTTCCATATGTTATCCAGACCGCGCACACCTGTGTGCCACAGTCGCACCTTTCGTTAGAATGTTACCGTTATTATACTATGTAATGATGTGTTTGTCAATACGTATTTGAATTTGCCTGCTTATTTTTTCGAAGTGATCATCACATAATAATTATACTATTTTCACCGCGATTTGTCAACAATAAACGCTTGCATTTGCCGGCGTAGTAACAATAAATATAAAGGAAGATCGATATGAGCAACATCTGGCATGATATTTCACCAAGAAGAATAACCCCCGAGGACTTTATTTGCGTAATAGAGATATCGAAGGGGAGTAAGAAAAAATACGAGCTTGACAAGGAGACCGGCCTTATAATGCTCGACCGCATTCTTTACACCTCGACGCACTACCCGGCAAACTACGGCTTCATTCCGCGCACCTGGGGAGATGACGGCGACCCGCTTGACGTTTTGCTCCTTTGCATAGAGCCGCTCGAGCCGATGTCGCTCGTGCGAGCATACCCCATCGGTGTCATTTCGATGATAGACAACGGGCGCAACGACGAGAAAATAATTGCCATTCCATTCGGTGATCCAAACTACAATCAGTACACAAGCATCGGGCAGCTGCCCTCGCATATTTTTGATGAGATGAGGCACTTTTTCTCGGTTTATAAAAATCTCGAGCATAAGGAGACGGCAGTCAACGAGGTAAGCGACAAGGATGCCGCCAAGGAAATTATTTTAAAGGGGATAGATCACTACATCGATTGCTTTTGCAAGTGAATATTCGCCGCAAGCGCTGCCAATAATATAGAAAAAACGCGGCGGTGAGTATAATGCGCGATTATTTCTGCGGCTGGTATTTCAAATGCCAATCGGGCGAGCAAACGCTTGCGCTGATACCTGCCTCACACCGAACGGACGGCAGGCGGCTTAATTCAATACAAATCATCACGGAAAACACGTCGAGGACGGTATTTTTCCCATACGATGCCCTAAAAAGAGAGCCAAACGGCTTTTCTATCGGTGATTGCTACTTTGGGCGTGACGGCATTATATTGCACATAAACGATGGCGATATTTCAGCATACGGCAAGCTTATATTCGGCCCTTTTTCAAAGATCAGGTACGACATTATGGGGCCGTTTCAGTATATGCCGTTTATGGAATGCCGACACAGCATAAAAAGCATGTCGCACACACTCAGCGGCGAGGTAATTATAAACGGAGAAAGCTACAAGCTTGGCGGCGGAAGAGGTTATATAGAGGGCGACCGAGGGCGCTCGTTTCCCTCGCGTTATTTATGGACTCACACATTCTTCGAGTGCGGCTCTCTGATGCTCAGCATTGCCGATATCCCCCTAGGCGTGTTAAATTTTACGGGTATTATAGGGGTGATACACTACCGCGGACGAGAATACCGCATAGCCACATATCTCGGCGCGAAGGCCGTACACCTCGCCGACGGCGAGGCTATCGTTAGGCAAGGAAAATGCGAGCTGTCCGCACGCCTTATAGAGCGCCACGCGCTCCCTCTTGCCGCCCCCTGTAACGGAGATATGAGCCGCACGATACACGAGAGCGCCTCGTGCGTTGCCGAGTACACGTTTACGGTAAATAACAAGACGGTTTTTTCCTTTAAAACGGACAGAGCCTCGTTTGAGAGCGAGATGTCAAATATCGAGCCGTTTTAACAAAAAATAAAAAACTTTCAAAAATGTCTTGACTTTTGTATTTCGTTGTGATATAATACTCTAGCGAGATTTCGGAAAGCTCCGAAATAATTGATGGCGGATTAGCTCAGTTGGCTAGAGCGTCCGGTTCATACCCGGCAGGTCGTTGGTTCAAATCCGACATCCGCTACCATCCTCGGCCCGTTGGTCAAGCGGTTAAGACACGGCCCTTTCACGGCTGTAACATGGGTTCGATTCCCGTACGGGTCACCATGTAAAAAACACCTCTCATATCGAGAGGTGTTTTTTTCATTGTTGCCCGTACACTCATCGAATCAAGCGCGTATACAAGTTGAAGTTCCCCTTTGCACTCGGTGCGCATCTAAATCGAGCCTTCCCCATCAAACCGCTTTCGCGCGCTTGGGTTCGCAACATTGCCTCGTCGTCTCCTGCGGAGACCTCGTAAGACGAGGCAAATTCCCGTACTTGTTTGCCGCTCGCCACCATGTCAATTGCCCTGTTGCATTGGCGGGTGAGTTGTGATATAATGAAGAAAAGAATTCGTTTGGAGGTAAGGTTGGATCATGAAAAAATTACTTTGCTTATTTATGATATGCGCGATGGCGCTTGGTGCTTTGTGCTCTTGCGGCGATGACGACGAGTGGGCGCAGCAGGTAGCGGCGTATCGCGCCGAGAAGATGGCGGCATACGAAAGCGAAAACGCGCGATACAGCGACTATGCGATCGACGTGGCTTTTCTTGGGGACAGTCTGACCGACGGATACGACGTTGAGAAATATTATCCGCAGTATTTGGTTTCGAATAGGGGCATCGGCGGCGAAACGACAGTTGGGCTCGAGGAGCGGATGCAGGTTTCGCTCTATGAGCTCAAGCCGAAGGTTGCGGTAATGCTGATCGGCGCAAACAATATGGATACGATGTTTGAAAATTACGAGCGTATCCTCACGGGATTTAAAGAAAACGTGCCGGGCACGAAGATCGTGCTGCTTTCGCTGACGTCAATGAGTGGCGAATGGGGAAAGAAAAACCAGCTTGCCGCGTACAATAACGTAAAAATCAAAATGCTCGCCGAAAAGTACGGATACGAGTATGTCGACCTGTACTCCGCTTTGATGAATCTTGAAAGCGGCGAGATATACGCCGAGTATACGACTGACGGCGGACATCTTACAGCCGCAGGCTACGAGGTGCTGACCGCAAAGATCACGCCGGCTATCGAGCGGCAGATCGTCGCTTGGAATGCTGAAAATCAATAAAAAATGCCTCGGATGCAGAGCATCTGAGGCATTTTTACGTTACACGGGGTCGGCCCTGTGGATAAGAGCAAGGGTGACCATTGCGAAATACATCGGGTAGAGGTTGAAGACGAAGTTGTCAAGCAGGCTGCCGCCGAGAGTCACAAGAAGCGACAGGGCGAGCATCGTCTTTTTAAGAGTTGGGCGCTTAAAGACGGGAATGAAGGACACCATGCGATAGTAGCCGTAGGCAAGCGTGCCGACGATGCCGGTGGCGGAAAGAAGCTCAAAGAGGGTGTTGTGCGCCATTGTAGGCATGGGGCCCATGTGGGCGAATGCACCCGACTCAAGCTTGTGCACCGTTTCAAAGCCGGAGAAGCCGCAGCCAAAGATGGGATAATCGAGGAAGTTGCGCCAGGCTATCGCCCAAAGCTCATAACGGCCGTTGGAGTCAAATCCGCGGGCGAAATAATCACCGAGCAGGGCGCGGAGCTTTTGCCACACGAGGACAACACCTGCGATGACGGCAAGAACACCAAGGGCGCAGACTATACGATAGGGCTTGCGGTAATTGCCAAAGAAGCAGGCGATCACAACGCAAGCAGCGTATGCGAGCGAAGCAAAAATAAGCGCGTTGCGTGACATTGTCAAAACGGCAGAGAGCCACGCGAGAGTAGCAACCGCGAAATACGCCCATGAGTGCTTCGAGTGCATCACGCCCCAGAAGATAACGGGAATGAGCATAGCGAGGCACGCTCCGACAAGGTTCCATATACCCCAGCCGAGAACGACCGCTTCTTTGTTTATCGAGCCGTCGACGAAGATATTATCGGCGCTCAAAAAAAGAACGGCAAGCTGAATTATGATCACCGACGCCATAAGCGCGCTGACGTAGGAAAGATACGGCATAAGGCTGTCGGTCGACTCGTCGTCGCCTAGGCCGTAGAAGAAAAGCAGAAATATAAAGCCGTAGACGACCGTCTGCAAAAATGCGAACAGCAAGCTCATCGGCACCCACGAGGCAGAAAACGCACCGTTCAGAAGGAAAGCAAGGCACAGAGCCGCTATGGGAATGATAATTTTATCCCGCTTTATATCTATCTTGCGGTAGAGCTTGTTTTTAAAGAAGAAGTAAAAAGCGGCAGCAAATATCGAAAGAATTGACACGATAAGTGCCACTATGCGCCACCCCGTGTAAAGATAATCGGAGTTATTTATAAGAGATGGCGAGTTCTTTACAGATAGCTGAAAGATGTAGGTGCAAAGCGACACTATCATCGGGCGTGTCGAGGTGCAGATGAAAAGAGAGCTGACAAAAAGTCCTGTCACAAGGAAGTTGAAGTACATCTCAAGCCCCGTAAGAGATCCAAGAAGGACAAGGGCGCACACAACGACGGGATATATACGTCCCATATAGAAGCTGCGAAGGGTGTTAATGTCGAGTTTTTTGATACACGTTATCACTTTTTGAGTGCCTCCTTTATCTTGGAGTAGGTATCCTCGTACACGCTGTCCCACTCGTATGCCTTGTAAGTGGAAAGGACGGCATCAATATCGGGGCGCAAGCCGCCGTGAATGGCAACGACCGAACTGACAAAGGCGTCTATATCATCGCAAGGAAAGAGAAATCCGCTCTCACCCTGCTTTATAAGGTCGCGATGTCCCTTGATATCCGAGCAAAGCACGGTCTTGCCCGTGCCGAGAGCCTCAATGATATTAAAGGGCATGCCCTCTATTTTACTGGCTGAAACATACAGGTCGGATGCGCGAATAAAGTCACACGGGTTGCTCCTTCTTCCAAGGAAGACGACAGAATCCTGAACACCGAGATTTTCGGAAAGGGTGGCAAGCTCTTCCCTTTTATCACCGTCACCGACAAACCAAAGCATAGCAGCGGGCAGGCGCATTTTGATGAGTGGGAGAGCCGAAATAAGCATATGCTGATTTTTTCTGTCGCTCAATTCGCCGACGAACGTCATAACGAATCTGCCCTCGGCATCAAGCTCGCGGCGTATTACGGATATGGGCGTTTCGGTAGAGTGGGCGCGCGCACCGAGGCCGCGTATAAAAATGGGTGGCTCGAGGGATAGCTTGTTTTTAGTTGCGATGGACACGTCCTCGTCATTCATCAGAATGAGGCAATCGGTCTTTTTGGCAACGAGCTTCTCGCAAAGAAGAAGTATTCTGTCCTTAAGCGAGCGAGATCCGTCGGGAAAGAGGTAGCCGTGCACCATATTCACAACCCTTGGGCGATTTCTTTTCGGGATAGAGAGGCGGATATGGAATGCGGCAAGGGTCGTATGGACGAAAACGCAATCAAAGCCCTCGCGCTTTATTATGCGGCGTATTTCGCGTCTTGCCGCGGTGTTCTTTGAAGAGAGCATCTTCTTCTCAAAAGGGATATTAAAATCGGCATCCTCGCCCTTTGCCATAACAAGCACCTCGTGTCCGTCACGGCGAAGAGCAGCTATATAATCCTCATGAAAGCTGTGTATGTGCGCCATAGTTGAGGCTGCGTAGAGTATTTTGCTCATTTTTCTCCCTTTCTCCGCCCTTTAGGTGCGGTTTAATGTTACACGGGTGTGGGTCAAACTATAAAATCGCGTGTTGTTTCATCATCGAGAAGGTCACCCTCAACAGGTGCTTCCACATACTTTTCGTTCTTGTTGACGGCCTTCATAGGTGTTTTTAAAAGGATATAAATATCCAGCCAGAAGGTCCAGTTTTCGATATACTCGATGTCCTCGTGTATTCTGTCCTCGACCGACGTATCACCGCGAAGTCCCTTGATCTGCGCAAGACCGGTCATACCCGGCTTTACGTAATGCTTTACCATATAAAGCGGTATCGTTTCCTTAAACTGTTCAACGAACACGGGTATCTCGGGGCGCGGGCCAACGAGCGACATATCGCCAAGAAGGACGTTAAAGAGCTGGGGCAGCTCGTCAATCGAGGTCTTGCGGATAAAGTTACCGAACTTGGTCTTGCGCGAGTCGGTGTCGGTAGTCCAGCCCTTGTTTGAAAGGCTGTTCACGCGCATCGAACGGAACTTGAGCATCATGAATTTCTTGCCCATCTTGCCGACACGGATCTGTCTGAAGAAAATCGGGCCGGGTGATGAGATACGCACGCCGATCGCCGCAACGATCATTATAGGCATGGTAAGAACGATCAGGGCAAGCGAGCCGAGAATATCCACCGCGCGCTTCAAGGCGGCGTTGGTCACGTTGTCAAGAGGGGTTGAATGTATGTTGATAACAGGGATCGAACCGACCTGCTCTATCTGTCTTGGCGTTTTGAAGAAGCCGTAAATTACAGGCAGGAAGAACACCTTGACACAGCGGTCGTCGCACATATTTACAAGCTTGATTATCCTGCGCTTATCGTAGGCATCGATAGCGAAAACCGCATCGGTGGGCTTGTACTTATCAAGAACGTCGGCAAGCTTGTTTATTCCGCCAAGCTTTTCAATGCCTATATCCTCGGTGATCTTATCACCCACGTAGCCGAGTATCATAGTACCGTACTGCTCGGATGAGGCGGCCTGCTTCAGATACTCCTTGATATTAGCGGCGTTGTCGCCTACGATGATTACCTTGCGCAGACTGAAGCGCCTTGTGCGAAGAGAGGCCACGACCGTCTTTATGAGGTGACGCTTGAAGGTCAAAAACGCGGTCGAGAGAACGAAGGCGAACAGTATCCAATAGAGGAAAAACTCGGTATACCCTTCCCTTGCGGTAAAGGCGATGACCGCCGCCATGCCGCCGAAGCACAGAAGATTTGCGCGAAGGGGCTCGTAGATACTGTGGAATTTGCGCGCGTATCGGTTGGGGCGGTACATATTTAACGTGGTGTACACGAAGGTAAGCAAGAGAAGATCAAGCGCGATAAAAAGCAGAGTTACGGGCGAGTTAAGCCGCACCACCTGCTCGCCAATGATCATTATAGCGAAGAAATAGGAGATGATGATAGCAATTATGTTAAGCAATATATCGACGTACGTTTCGACAATATTGGCTATACGGCGTCTATCGTTAGGCATTTTTTCTCCTTTCGGGGACATTAAGTCAAAAATATTTTAATAGATATATATTACCACTAATTTACCTTTTTGTCAAGAAATGGGACAAAGAGGGCAAAAAGGGGCGCCGAAAAGGCACCCACTAAATATTATTTTATCATATTTTCGAGCCGAGGTCAATATAATTTTACCGTGTGGCGCGAGTTTTTACACTTTGTACACATTTATCAATATTTTTTATATTTTTTCTTGAAATCTATTTATTTTTCACAACTTATATGCTATAATAAAGACAGAGGGCGGGGTCGCCCGGCGGCAGCCTTGCCCCGAAACTTTCGGAAAGGATACCGAACAAACGGTATAAGGGTATCGTTATGAAGATCACGATTTACGGAAAACAGATGAGCGTGCGCGAGAGCCTCAAGGAGCTTATCGAGAAAAAGCTTGGCAAATTCGACAAGTTCTTTGGCTCGGAAACCGAGGCATTCGTAACCTGCAGAGTGCGCAAGGGAGTGAAGATACTCGAGATTACCGTAAATTACGGCGGAACGACCTTCAGAAGTGAGGAAGAGAGCGAAACCTTTGTTACCGCGCTCGACCGTGCTGTCGAGGGACTTGAAAGACAGATAAGAAAGAACAAGACACGCCTTGAGAAAAAGGTAAAGGGCGGCGCGTTTACAATAGTTGAGCCGGAGGATGACGACGAGTACGAGGAGGAAGAGGAGTTCAACATCAGAGTAAAGTCCTTCCCCTTCAAGCCGATGACACCCGAGGAGGCTATACTGCAAATGAACCTTATCGGTCACGATTTCTTCGCATTCACGGATGCCGAGACACAAAAGGTGGGCGTTGTTTACAAGCGCAAGGACGGCGGCTACGGAATGATAATTCAGGATTAAGACAAAAAAAGAAGCGAGCTTTTGCTCGCTTCTTTTTTACATTTTACACGTTCCTTGACGGTAAAAATGTTTGTTTTGTCACATTTTTATCACTTTTCAATTATCTCGACGTTCTTGAACAAGGGAGTGTCGTTGATAATTATTGGAACGTTGTATTTGTTCGATTCGATAATAACCTTCTCGACGGGCTTGTAGGGGTTGAGGTTCTTTGTGCCGTCGGCAAGAGTGGGCTGCGATACGTCACCGTATTTTTCAATATATCTGTTGAAGATGTAAAGAGGACGGCCGTTTGAGGTTCTGACGTCGGAAATGGTGATGGTGTGGGGCATACAGGTTTCGTAGCCGAAGTCCCAGTTGTCCCATGCGCCGTATCCGCTCATAAGCGCGAAATCCTGATCGTCCTTCGGAGATACGAGGGTGACGTCCTTTATGTACGCAGTTCCACTCCATCTGCAGCCGTAGTCGCCGCGAAGCGTCATTATCTCCGGCTTCGGTCCCATCTGAATGATGGTGTTCTCGATATGAACGTGACCGCAGCCGATGCAGTTGATGTGCTCTATTTCCGAATTGATGATAGTGATGTTGCCCGACGCCTTGTGAGAATCGAAGGAAGAAAGGTGGCAGCCGTCAACGAGGAAGTTGCGGCAGTAGTTTGAGCCCATCTCGCCCTTGAAAAGAACGGTCACGTCATCATCCTCGTACATATTGGGCTGATAGAGGTTTTTCATAGTGATGGCGTTGCAGGCATAGAAGTTTATCTCGTAAGAGCCAAGCAGATTCTTTCCGCCGGGATCCTGACGGTAGTAGTGCTTATGTGCGCGAAGGATTCCGTTTTCGATTGTAAGGTTGTGGACGAACTCGGCGGTTATAAAGCCACTGTACGGAGATCTGGTTTCGCCCTCCTTGATCATCTTGTGGTCAAAGTTGCGAATGGTTACGTTGGAGCGGCTGATGCTGATGCCGCGCTGATAGTAGTAATACTGATTAGGGGCGTGGTTTGCCCAACGGATAAAGTGACCGCCGTTGATGTCCACGGGCTCGTCATCGATCGGAATAGCCGTGCATTTGGTTATCTCTTCATAATCCCAAGACACAGGAGTAGAGGGATCGATGTTTCCATCTGCATCAACAAGCAACACCTCTCGCTGTGCATCACCCTTATCCTGATTAAGACCGTTACGAATATATCTGCGCTGTCCCTCATTTACAATGTGCAAGAGTGCGGGGAAACCGACCTTGACGCCAATGTTGGTGTCACCTATTTTGAGCGATGTCACCCCCTCTATCGTAACGCCTATTTTATCAGACTGCACCTTAAAAAGAGGAGTCGTGCGCGCAGGCATGTCATAGGCAATTTCGGAGTCGTCAAGGATGAACGCGCATCCGACCCAAAGAGTATCGGTCTTTATAATGACAGACTCCTTACCGTTATCGCCGAGTCTGTACGTTCTGCCGGGCTGTCCCTCAACGGGCAGCTTTTTCTCATTGGCGTAGTCGTGCGCCGCCTTTATTGCGGCAAAATCATTGGCAACACCGTCACCGATAGCGCCAAAATCGGAATACTTAACTACAATCTGCATCTTTTTTCTCTCCTATTAGGTTTTTTATTTAACACGGGGTGGCATTAAGCCACAAAAAAATCACTTTGCTACCTTCTTTGCGAGGTTCTTTTTTCTTATCGAGCCTTCCGCCTTGGGCGCGGGCTTTTTCTTCTTTTGCGCAGGTGCTGCCGCCTTTTGCTTTTGCGCTCGCTTTTTCGGCATAAGCTTTGCCAGCACCTTTTGTGCCGCGGCACATCTCGCGCTGCTCTTATCGTGTGCGACACCGATAGCGCTGACCTCTCCAAGCGAGCACATAACTGCGTATTCGCGTAACACGGGTGTGCTCTTCTCGGTTTCTCCAAGGTCACGGAAGGTGGGAGATATGCTCTTTGTCGAGCGAGCATATTCCTTGAGCTTCACTATCGCTTCAAGGTCGGGTGCGGGTGCTTTACTCTTTGCGTCCTCCGCCATAAGAATACCAAGCGCCTTCTCTGCCGCGTCGGTGTCCGCAAGCTTCTGATTCTTGCCGCTGCCGACCGCAACGAGCCTGTCGCCTATATAGCAGGCGCGCTCATAGACCTTTTTGTGCTCCGGGCCGCTTTCGCTGACGGTTTTGTACGTCGGAGGGGGCAATCTGCGCTTCTTATCGGCGCAAAATTCTTGCAATTGGTTCTTAAAACTCTGCACCGTAGTGCTTTTTTTAGTACCATCGGAGTTTATAAAGCGTTTTATATCGAGCAAGCCCGCAACCACCGAAATGGCGCGAGCCATATCCATACCCGAGTCGATATAGACAGCGCCCACTATGCTCTCAAACAAATCCTCCTTGACCGACGGCTCATTCTGTATACCGAGCTTTGCATCGCCGCCGCCCATGCGCAGATATTTCTCAAGCTCAAGACTCGTAACGGTGTCGGAGAGGTTCTTCTTATCCGAGAGCTTTGAGCGTATGACGGTAAAGTCGCCCTCGGCAAGCTTTGTTCTGACACCGTGAGAATATCTCTCCGTATATTCCTTTATAAACAACGTAACGATAGCCGAGGAAAGAATGCTGTCACCGAAGAATTCGAGCACCTCGTTTGACTGATACGGCTCGCCGCCGGGGGCGCGATTCTCATTGCAAAAGCTGGTGCGCGTAAACGCCTGTACAAGCAGACTCTTGTCCTTAAAGGTGTAGCCTATCTTTGCCTCTATTTGCTTTATATTATCATTTAAACTCATAGCTTCTCTTTTCTTTTGTCTTTTTCCTAATTATATCAATTAAAGGAAAAAAATACAATACCTTTGGCGAAAAATTAATACGATTTATATATCTTGACATTACGCCCGATAAGGAGTACAATATACATACAGAAAATAAGAGGTGGCGGCACGCCGTGCAGGTAACGAACATGAACGCTCTTGAAGAAAAATACATAAGCCGCGAAGAAATTTTCGACGGAAAGATACTGCACGTGGTAAAGGACACGGTCGCCCTGCCCGACGGGGAAACGTCCTACCGCGAATTTTGCTTGCATAACGGCGGTGTATGCGTGCTGCCGCTGCTTGACGACGGCCGAGTGATCGTGGAAAAGCAGTACAGATACGCGCACGGCAGAGTTTTTCTCGAAATACCGGCAGGCAAGCTGAACTCTCTTGACGAAGACCCCTTATCAGCGGGAAAACGCGAGTTAAGAGAGGAAACGGGCGGGATAGCCGAAAAATACACCTTTCTTGGCGAGATAGCCACAACGCCCGCGCTGATCAACGAAAGGATCTACGTTTATCTTGCGGAGGGGCTGACCTTTGGCGAGCGTGAGCTTGACGAGGGCGAATTTCTCGAGGTGTATTCCCTGCCCTTCACCGAGCTTTACGGCATGGTGATGAGGGGTGAGATAAAGGACGCGAAGACACAGATTGCAGTTTTGAAAACCGCAGCCATAAGACCCCAACTTATCAAATGAGGGGCGGAACGTATTGACAATTACGTTTATTTTTGCTAAAATAAAAATGAAGATATAATTTCATCAAAGGGGGATGTACTATGCATCCGTTTACTATTGCTATATTGGCAACCGTCGGCGTATTCACCTTGATCGGTGCATACAAGGGCGCAAGACGAGGAATATCCCGTCAGGTAATAAGAAGCGTTACCGTGATCGCGTCCGTATTTATCAGCCTTTTTCTGACCAAGCTCCTCTCTGGAGCGGCAACCGTATGGCTCGGCAACCGCACAGGCGACGAGATACTCGCTATGCTCCAGTCTATCAACCTGCCGCTTGAGGGATTTGAGGAAATGATCGCAAATCTCGACGGCGACACTCTTTCAAGACTGATGTCGATACCGCTGGCGCTTGTGGTCATGCCCGTATGCTTCGTGATCTGCTTCTTGCTTGTGAAGCTCGTGATGCTTTTGCCTCACGCGATCATTTCCGGCATATTCGGCTTTACCCACCGCAAGAACAACGCGCTCACCCGCCTTTTAGGTATGGCGCTCGGTATCGTACAGGGCGTTGCAGTTGCGGCGCTCATTATCGCGCCTATGGCAGGTGCAATATCCGAATTTTCCGCAGTTATTGAGGAAATGCAAGAGGAAGCGCCCGAGGATCAGGCAACTATCAGATTCACCGAATTTTACAACGAAAATCTTCAGCCCGCGGCAGAGGATACCGTCATCCAGACCGTAGCTAAATACGGCGGACGCGATCTGTATTCAAAGCTTGCTACCGTAACTATCGAGGACACCGACTACGCTATGGTAGACACCCTCAAGGGTCCTGCCACCGAAATTGCCGTCGGAGTAAATCACCTTTGGGGTTGGGACTGGAAGAAGCCCACTCCCGAAAACGAGGCAGCGATCGAGGATATGATCGATGCTATCTGCGAGAGTGAATACACCGCACACCTTGTTGCAAATCTTTGCGCTTACGCATCCCACGTATATGAGGACAGCAGCTTCACCGCAGAGCTTGAGCAGCCGCTTAAGGACGTTGTCGATGCGGCATTCCAGACCATTTCGATGATAGATCAGTCCTCACTTGAGAAAGATCTTGACTCTCTTACCGAGGCTTACTTCGTTCTTGCGCGCGAGAACGTGATATACGCCGTTGAATTCGGCGACACCGACGCGATCACCGATGCGCTCACCAAGACCTGCACCGACGAGAACGGAAACGAAACGACCGTTGTCAAATCCGTAATATCGACCCTTAACGGCAACCTGCATACCGCTCCTCTTGTCACCACCCTTGCAAAGATCTCAATATCCACCATGGCGGCGGAGATGGGAATGGGCGAGGATATGCACCAGCTGTACGAGGAGGTGCGCGGCGGTCTGTTTGACACCCTTTCAATAAGCAAGGAAGAAAAGACCGAGGAAGAATACAAGGCCGAGGTATCGACCTCTCTTGACACTATTCTCAAGGACAACGGAATTGAGCTTGATTCCGATATAGTTGACGGAATGGCCGACTATATTCACGACAATTACGACGAGCTTAATATGGTTGACATCGAGGAGGGCTCGCAGCTATCCGAGCAGAAGATGAACGAGATCATCTTCTCCTATTTCGATGCCTACAAGGATTATATCAACGGCGGCGAGCTGCCCGAGGATATGCCCGAGCTGCCCGGCGACATAGAGTTGCCCGGCGATATTGTGCTTCCTTAATCACACGGCGCAAAAAAAGCGAGATCAAACGATCTCGCTTTTTTTATTTTACTTAAGGTTAATTCCCTCGGCTGCAAATGCCTCGAGGATCTTATCGGTGCCAAGCTCCTGCTTGGTAAGGGTGCGCTCGTTCGAAACGAAGGAGAAACGAAGAGTGAGCGCGGTAACGCCGTCGGCGGTGTAGATGTCCTTCACCTTTACGTCGGTGAGGTACTCGCCGGAAACGCTCTTTGCAAGAGCGGTAAGAGCGGTGAGGTCTACCTTGGAGATATCTACCGAGAAGGTAAGGTCGATATCAACGCCGGGGAACTTTGAGGGCTCGGCGTACTTAACCTTTGCAGGCTCGACAGCCGCAAAATCTTTGGTGGTTATCTCGAAGAATGCAACAGCGCACTTCTTATCGATGTTCGCAAGCACGGTGGGGTGAGGAACGGAAAGAGCACCTACCTCGCATCCGCCAACCTTAACCGCGAAGGTATTTACGGGGTGCATATAGTCAAATCTCGGCTCAACCGAAACGAACTCGGCATTCTTGTGAAGAATGTCACCGACAAGTTCTGCGATAATATCGCGGCAGCGCATAAAGAGCGCTTCCTCATTTTCGGTCTTGGAGAAGAGGCAAACGCCAAGCTTGGTAAGCTCGTTGCAAGTGCCGTCAGCATTAAGGCCGTCAACGGTGTGACCGATCTCGAAGATACCGAAGGTGTCGGCATACGCCTTGTTTTCCTTTGCGAAGGAAAGAAGGGTGGGGATCATGGAGAGGCGGATGTACTGGTGATCGGGGGACTGAGCGTTGATTATTCTCATACCCTCGACAGTCTTGATGCCAAGCTCCTTTTCCTTTGCCATATCAGACCAGATGTACGAGTGAACCTCGTGCATGCGGTAGCTCTTTACAAGGATATCCTTCATTCTGTCCTCTGCGGAGTTCACTACCTCCTTACGCACGGGGGCGAGGGCGCTGGTAGAGGTGAAGATATCGAAGTTATCGTAGCCGTAAATTCTGGTGATCTCCTCGATGATGTCCGCCTTGATGGTAACGTCCTTTGTAGCGCGCCATGAGGGGACGACAACGGTGAAATCGTCACCGTTATTTGTAACCTTGAAGCCAAGGCCGGTAAGGGTCTTTACGATCTGGGCATTGGAGATCTCGATACCCGTGTAACGATTTACGTACTTTTTATCGAACGAAAGAGTGATAGTGGGATACTTATTTACGTATACGTCGGAGAACGCGGAGATAACTCTCGCGCCGCCGTCAAGGGCGAACAGAAGAGAGAGGAGTCTCTCGGTCGCGGTGCGGCAAAGCTCGGGGTCGAGCATCTTCTCGTATCTCATGGAAGCATCGGTACGAAGTCCAAGACGGGTGGTAGTCTTACGTACGGAAACACCGTCGAAGGTTGCGGACTCAAGAAGGAGAGAGTCGGTGTCGTCCTCGATCTTGGACGCGTCACCGCCCATAACACCCGCGATAGCAACGGGGGCGTTGCCGGACGTGATCATGAGCATCTTATCGTCGATGTTGCGCTCTACTCCGTCGAGGGTAGCAAATTTAAGTCCCTCGGAGAATGTCTGAACCTCGATCTTGTCAACCTTGCGGTTGTCGAAGGCGTGCATGGGCTGACCGATCTCCATCATAACGTAGTTGGTAAGGTCAGCAAGGAAGTTGATAGCGCGAGAGCCGCAGTAGAAGAGGCGTATGCGCATATTTACGGGGCTCACCTTGCGAGTGATGTTCTCAACCTTGATAGCCGAGTAACGCCATACAAGCTCGGTAGCCTTAACGTCGATATTAACGGGGGGCAGATCCTTGTATACGTCGGTGTTATGAAGCTCGGGAGCTTTAAGCTCTCTGCCGGTGATGGTGGCAAACTCGCGCGCCATACCGTAGTGGCTCCAAAGGTCAGGGCGGTTGGTGAGCGACTTGTTATCAACCTCGAAGATTATATCGTCAATGTCGTAAACAGTCTTGATATCGGTGCCAAGAGGAATATCGTCGGTGATGTCCCAAATGCCCGAGTTGTCGTCGGAAATACCAAGCTCAGCCTCGGAGCAGCACATGCCGTAAGAGGTAAAGCCTGCGATAGTTGCGGGAGCGATGGGGTGGCCGCATACTGCGCCGCCGCTGGTTGCAAGAGCGACCTTCATACCCTCGCGCACGTTAGGCGCGCCGCATACGATGTCAACAATGCCGCTACCCGTGTCAACTTTTAAGAGGTGAAGCTTCTTTGAGGTGGGGTGATTTTCAACGCTGACGATCTTGGCGACGATAACGCCGTGGGTGTCAGCACCCTTCTCTATAATGTCCTCGACCTCGGCAGTCGAGAGAGTGAAGTTGCGTATAAGCGCCTTCTTATCAAGTCCGGAAAGATCAACGAAATCGCCGATCCAATTCATAGATAAAAACATTTCGCCGCTTCCTCCTTATCTCGATTTGAACTGCGAGAGTGCCTTAAGGTTACCGCTGTTGAAATCACGGATATCCTTAACGCCGTATCTCATCATAGCAAGACGGGTAAGACCGAGACCGAACGCAAATCCGGTATACTTCTCGGTATCGATACCGCCATCTTTAAGTACGTTGGGGTGGATCATGCCGCAGGGGCAAAGCTCAAGCCAGCCGGAGTTCTTGCAGGAGGGGCAGCCCTCACCGCCGCAGATCTCACAGTTTATATCAAGCTCAAAGCCGGGCTCGACGAAGGGGAAAAATCCGGGACGGAGTCTTACCTTAACGTCGCGCTTGAACACCTCGGAGAGCATAGTCTTCATAAAGTAGATAAGGTTGGAGATCGAGATATTCTCGTCGATCATCATACCTTCCATCTGGAAGAAGGTGTTCTCGTGGCAGGCATCGGTGGACTCGTTTCTGAAGCAACGTCCGGGGAAAATTGCGCGCAGGGGAGCGCCGTACTTCTTCATAATCGCGTTCTGCGCAGCGGACGTATGAGTCTTGAGAAGCTGTCCGTTCTCAAGGTAGTAGGTATCCTGCATATCTCTTGCGGGATGGTGCTTGGGGATGTTGAGTGCCTCAAAGCACTTGTAGTCGTCAACTATCTCGTAGTAGTTCTCTACGGTGAAGCCCATAGTTTCAAATATCTCGACTACCTCGCGGGTCGCGAGAGTGATGGGGTGATACGATCCGAGATCGTTATCGTAGGTGAGGGTGGGATTGTACTTCTTTGCCCCTCTTACCTGCGCAGCGATAGCCGCCTCCTTAAGTGCTGTCTCGGCGTTCTCTATTGCGCTCTCGACCTCACCCTTAAAGGTGTTGATAAGCTGTCCTGCAGCCTTTTTATCCGCAACGTCGCGAAGCCCCTTCATAAGCTCGGCAACGCAGCCCTTTTTGCCAAGGAACTCTACGCGGAGCGCTTCGAGCGCATCAAGAGTAAGCGCAGCTGCGAGCGATTCGTCAAAGCGCGCTTTGAGTCCTTCGATCTTTTCCTTCATTATTTTCTTCCTTTCGGTGTATTACGATTTTACAACTAATCTATTATATACCAGCCTGCAAAATTTGTCAATATAATATAAATATTTTATGCGTGCGACTTGATGTAATCGGCAACCGCATCGGGAACAAGGTGGGATATGTCCTCGCCCGAAAGGATGCGCCGTCTTACCTCGGTGGAGCTTACAGACTCCATACCGTCACGGCATTTAACAAGCTCGGTTTCGTATCCGCCGTAGGCAAGATTGAAATCCGCCTGCTTTCTTTCGTATTCAAGATCGGTACCGTTGCGGTAGCCCTTAACGATCTTTTCAATATCATGCTCACGCATATAATCGACCACCATACCGTTTGAGTAGCTGACAAGCACGTTGTCAAGGTCGTCGGTGGCGAGCATCAGCATACGCATTCTGTCATCGAGCGAAAAGGTATACGTCTTTTCGGGGTTGACGAATATTACGGCGTAGACCTCGTCATACTTTTCTGCCGCGCGCTTGATTATATCAAGGTGACCGACGGTTACCGGGTCGTAGCTTCCGGGAAGAATAACGCTCAATCCTCTGTCCCCCTGTAAAGCAGGATATTTACAAAGGTCTTTTTGCCGTAGTGGGTGGATTTTATGATCTCGATATCGTCGCGGCCGGAGAAATCGGGATTTTCGGTTCCGCTCTCAAGCACCACGATCGCGCCCTTTGCCAACAGATCGCTTTCAATAAGACGCTCGACCGCATCGGCACAGCACTCCATCGAGTAGGGCGGATCGATAAACACAAGATCGTACTTATCCCTGCCCGACGCCTTGCGGATATAATTGCGCCAATCGCTCACAAGGTAGCGGCACTTGTCGAAAAATCCGGTTGCACGCGCGTTTGACTTTACGACGTCCATCGCCTCGCGAGCAAGATCGATGAACATGACCGATGCCGCACCGCGAGAAAGTGCCTCAAGACCCATCTGACCGCATCCGGCAAACAAGTCGAGCACACGGCGCTCCTCTATATCAAACTGTATTGCGGAAAAGATAGCCTCTTTAATTCTCTCGGAAGTCGGGCGTGTAGCCTCTCCCTCAAGGGTCGCAAGCTTTTTTCCTTTGGCTGTTCCTGTTATAATTCTTAACACGGGGTGGCACCTCACTTGTTTTTATGGTAATAATTGTAAATATTTTCGGCATCCTTTTCACCGATGCCCTTGATTGATAAAAGCTCCTTTTTGCTCGCCGTTTTAATCTTGGCGAGCGGCATTGAAGCAAGTAAAAGACGCGCCTTTTTCTCACCTATACCATCGATTTTTTGCAAGGTTGAGGTGGTCATCGTCTTGATCTTTGCATTTTGCGAGGACTTGACTGCGAAGCGGTGCGCTTCCTCTTGTATCTTATACACGAAGGCGTAGACACCCGCCTCGAGCGCTATCGATATTTCCCTCTCGCCGTCGGTTATGGCGCGCGTCTTGTGAAAATCGTCCTTGACCATACCGAAAACGGATATATCAAGCTCCATTGACTCAAGTATCGGGCGCACGGTATTGACGTGAGCTTCACCGCCGTCAAGCAGGATGAGGTCGGGGGCTTCGCCAAGCGATGCCGTGCCGTCGCCAAGATGGCTGAGTCTGCGTGTCATTACCTCGCGCATCGAGCCGTAATCGTCCGCGCCGTCGGTGGTTTTGACCGTGAAGATGCGGTAATCGCTCTTCTTCATTTTTCCGCCGGAGTACACGACCATTGAGGCGGTTATATTTTCGTTTCCTATGTTGGAAATATCGTATGCTTCTATGCGCTTCGGCATTTCGGAAAGCCCGAGAAGAGTGGTGAGCCTTGAGAGGTTTTTATCCTCTCTCTCTCCTTCAAGGCGGTATTGCCTTGCGGACTCCTCGGCATTCTTGCGTGCCATATCGCAAAGGGCGCGTCCGTCGCCGCGCTCGGGTATTCTGACGGCGACCTTATATTTCGTATCGAGAGAGAGATACTCGGAGAGCAATTCCCTATCCTCGTCATCGATGGGAAAATCGAGCATTACCTCACGCGGAGGGGTTGACGAGGTGTCGTAATAGCCGACTATCAGCGAGATTGCATCCTCGGGGCTTGTAAGCTCGGAAAGGGAGAGGATAAACTCGTTTTTGTTTACCAACGCGCCGTCGCGTATCGACAGCATGGCAAGCACGCCCTCTGTTTCGGACGTGTAGAGCGAGAATACGTCGCGGTTGACCTTGGCATCCGCGACGACCTTTTGCTTTTCGGAAAGCCGCTCCAGCGCAAGTATACTGTCGCGCAGGGTTGCGGCACGCTCAAATTCAAGGTTTTCGGCAGCGGCGTTCATCTCGGCGGTGAGCATATCGCGCGTGCCCTTGACGTTACCGTCTAACACCGACTCGGCACATCTGACGAGCGCGCGATACTCCGCGCTTGACACCGTGGCCGCGCAAGGTGCGATACACCTGCCCATATCGCGATAGATGCAGGGGCGCTCCTTGCCTATATCGCGCGGAAACTGTCTTTTGCAGGTCGGCAGGGTAAATATCTTCATAACGGTGTCGAGCGCCGCGTGTGCGCTTGACGAGCCCTGATACGGACCGTAGTATTTTGCCCTGTCGCTTTTGCGCTCGCGGGTGACGAAGAGCTTTGGATACTCCTCGTTTGTGACCTTGATATACGGATAGGATTTTGCATCCTTGAGCTTTATGTTGTATTTGGGTGAATGCTTCTTTATAAGGACGTTTTCGAGGGTGAGGGCTTCGATCTCGGTCTTGCAGACTATATAGTCGAAATCCGCGACCTTGGACACCATTTTTTCGGTCTTATAGGTGTGTGACGTACCGACAAAATAGCTGGTAACGCGGTTTTTGAGGCGTTTGGACTTACCTACGTAGATGACCTCGCCGGATGAGTCCTTCATTATATAAACACCGGGAAGGGCGGGCAAGGAATTTGCCTTATCCCGAAGCCTTGATAGCGTATCCACAATAACACCTCCTTACAAAGTAATAAGCCGTCGCACCCCGGGCGCGGTAAAGGCGGCGTGCAAACTGCGCGCCCCGCGACTCTGTGCAACGGCTATAGCCGATGGGGGTATATATCGCAACCGCGACGCACCCTTAGGCAAACTTTTTTATAAATCGATCACAAGGATTACTCGGTAAGTTCCTTTTCGATAAGGTCACAAAGGCCGGTTATAGCCTCGTTCTCATCCTGTCCGTCGGCGATGAGCGTTATGGTAGTGCCCTTGACAATTCCGAGAGAAAGCACACCGAGAAGGCTCTTTGCATTTACTCTGCAATCCTCCTTTTCAACCCAGATGGAGCTCTTGTAGGAGTTCGCCTTCTGGATAAAGAAGGTTGCCGGACGTGCATGGAGTCCGTGGTTGTTCTGTATTGTGACGCTGCGAGAAATCATTGAATGGTCTCCTTGAAGATTTTTATTACAAACAGTATATCAAAACGATCAGTAAAAATCAATACTTTTTTAAAAAAAGTAAATAAATTTAAGCAACTTGGCCCGTTTTCAGTATATTATCGGCGCAAAAAGATGTCAGCGGTAGATGAGTCAACGTCCTTTTGATCCTTGAAATACCACGCACGCTCCTCATACTCGCTTTTTGATATACGAAGTGCGGCGGTATTGAGTCCGAACAGAGAGAAGAAAAGGCAGTAAAGTCCGAGGTCGGCAAACACGTCAGAGAACCAGCCGCACGTCAGCATAGCGAACATCGCGACCGTGGTCATGTTGGAAAAGACGGAAAGCTGCGAGGACTTTAAGAAAACCGAATAAGCCGTGTCCTGACGGAGTCGGATAACGCAAACTGCGATAAGAACTATGACCGCTATTATACCAAAACGACAGCCAATACCGAGAATAGTGTTGACAAACTCGCTTGGAGCAGATGCCGAAAGGTCTGCCGCGCCAACGCCGATGAATATGCTTTGGCTGAAATTTTCAAGCGCGCGGATAAGCCCTGCACGCAACTCGACGAGCGTGGTGCTCATAGGCGAGAGGGATGATATGGCATTCAGCACGGAAGTCGGCAAGAAGAATACGAATGCCGGCACAAGTGCAAGAAGGATCATAAACTCTTTCTTTGCTCTGCGGCTGCGCATTATGGAGCGCGCAATTACCAAAAGAGGCAAAATAATTAACACGGGTAGGCACTCGGTGCAAACAAGTGCCACAATCAGCGCGGGGATAAGAGCTATATAAATGCCCTTTTTTACCGAGCCGCGCACCGCGATTATCGAGAATGCAACAAGCGTAAGGATAACGCACAGATAGGTAGCGAGAATATACGGCGAGCTCATTACGGACGATGCCGGACGGCGACCGACGGTAAAAATGTTCGTGATATATTCCGCGACGGCTATGACCGCGACCGGCAATGCCGAAAATACGATAGCGTCTATCGCGCAGTCTGCAAGTCGGCGGTTGACTATGATATTGGTTGAGGGAATATAGTTAAGCGAAAGCGCGACAAGGACGAGCGATACTCGCGTTGATGCCTCGCCACCGCCTATAACGCCAAATATGATAACAACGGCGGAAAAGACTATGATGCAAAAATCCGAGATACCGAAGTTGCAGTATCTTTTGCCGAGCATTACCTTGGCAAAGAAGGAAACGAGGGAGAGAATGGAGATCACGGTCATTGCCTCGCCCGAATACTCAAAGAACGTAGCATACGGCACGAGCATGAGCATAACGAGGAACGGAAACTCGGGTGAAACAAAGGACACCGTGGCGAAAAGAAGTGCTGCCATAACCAGCACGACCATCTCCATCGGGAAGAAAAATCCGAACACGGCAGCCACAAGGCCGAAGAATATGCCGATTACCGAGCGGCTTTTTCCTCTCTTTTTATCCTCTGCCATTCGCTTGATCGAGAAAAACTCGAAGAGTATATAGTCGGTCACCGGGAAGCGCTGAAGCGCCTCGCATATCGGGAGATCGATTATCATAAGCGGTATTGACAAAAGCGCGAACACCGCGCCGATCACAAGCTGCGAAAGCTCGTCACTCGGAGAGGAAGAAAAGTAATACTCTGCGAGGTGAAGAAAAAGAGACACAAGACCAAAGGTCATTGAAAACCAGCCGTAAGCGCGTGTTTGCGCATACGAGGCGGATTGCACGATCGAGCTAAGAAACTTGATCGGATGGAATGACGTCTCGGAGCGGGAGCGCTTTGCGTTATGATTGGCCGGCTGGCGGCTATTGAATACAGCGCTGTAAAACGCCGGCGTTTTCTTGCCGGAGTCCGACTCGTTATCTTTTATGTTTTTGTCCTGCACGGCAAGCTGCTCCTTACTCATTTTCTTTATGCCGAGATCTTCTTTTCTTCGGCGGATTAAGGCTCGCTTCTATTTCGGGATGACGGGCGAGCATATCGGGGCGGCACTCTCTCGTAATTCTGACCGCCTCCTCAAGTCGCCATCTTTCGATCTTGGCGTGATCGCCCGAAAGAAGCACCTCGGGCACTTCTCTGCCCATAAATTCTCTCGGCTTTGTGTATTGCGGATATTCAAGTATTCCGGAAGCGACCGACTCGCCCTCATAGCACTCACTCGAGGGAAGAACGCCGTCCTTAAGTCGAGATACGGCATCGATAACTATACAAGCGGGTATCTCGCCGCCCGTTACTACGAAATCTCCGATCGACAGATCCTCGTCCACTATCTCGTCAAGCACGCGCTGGTCAACACCCTCATAGTGTCCGCAAAGGACTATGAGGTTATCGTATTCGGCAAGCTCCTTGGCGATCTCGTGATTGAATATACGGCCCTTGGGCGACATATAGATAACGCGCTTTTTTGCGCCCTCGGGGATATTTTCAACAACGCTCTTATAGCAATCGTAGATCGGCTGACAGGTCATTACCATACCGACACCGCCGCCGTAGGGGGTATCGTCAGTCTTTCTGTGCTTGTTTGTCGAAAAGTCACGTATGTTGTGGGCGTGTATTTCGATATGGCCGGCACTTTGTGCCCTGCCTATTATGCTTTCATTAAGCACCCCCATCACCATATCGGGAAAGAGGGTCATAACGTCAAAACGCATCAGTCAAAAAAACCGGGTATCGGGCGCACGAGCAATCCGCGCTCCTCGGTTATCTCCTTTATGAACTCGTCAACTCCGGGCAAAATGACCTCGCCCGTTTCTGTCTTAACCGTATAAAGCTTGTATCTGACGCCGTCGCGAACGTCGGAAATCTCGCCGTAGACCCTACCCGTGTCAAAATCAACGACGGGAAGACCGATCATATCGGCGATGAGCATAGCTCCCTTCGGCACGGGGATATCGTCACGGTGAAGGTAAAGAACGGTGTTCTTGTAGCCCTGTGCCGCCTCGCGAGAGTCGATGCCCTCAAGTCCCATAAGCACCCTGTCGGGAGCGGGAGATGCCGAGATCACTTTTACTTCTTTATAGCTGCCGTCGCGCCCGAGAATGTATACCCTCTTCTGCTTTGCGAGGACACGGGGCGAATCACACCAGCATTCAACGTTAAGTATTCCGCGCACTCCGTGGGGGGAGCGCACTATTCCACATTCAAGATATTCTTTTTTCATACTTTAGATTTTACCATATAAAATATTTATTGTCAAGACAAACCGTCATCGGCGGCTTCCTTTTTCACCTTGCGCTTGCGGCGGAAATAAGCCGAGAGCATATCCCTGTTTTCGTCCTCGAGGACACCGCCGACTATCTCGGGAGTGTGATTAAGACCGACTGCGGAAAGATCTATGAGCGAGCCGAACGCACCGAAGCGAATATCTCGCGTGCCGTAGACCACTCGCGGTATTCTGGCGTTGATTATAGCGCCGGCGCACATAGCGCAGGGCTCCATCGTGACGTAAAGTGTCACACCGGGCAGACGCCAACCGCCAAGTGCGCGGCAGGCCTCTTCGATAGCGAGTATCTCGGCGTGGTGGGTCGCGCATTTTGAGCTTTCTCGGGTATTGAAGGCGGAAGCGATTATCTTACCGTCCTTGACAGCGACAGCACCGACGGGCACCTCGTCTATCTCTTCGGCAAGTCCGGCAAGGCGCATAGCCTCGCGGATAAAATCCTCATCCGTAATTAAATTGTTGTTATCCATGATCCACCTCACAAAAAGCTTCCCACCGCGAGCGCAAGACATACCGCGCAAAACAGCCATACCTCGCACGCGATGCGGATTTTATCACCTGTGTCAACCAAAAATGACACTTTTTTCGAATAACGTCTATGAAAAATTGCGACCAATGTCACCGAAACGGCAGTCAAAGCCAGCATGAGCGCAATAAACGGCGCTCTAAATGTCGGTGCGCTTACATCCCACATCCAAAACACAGATGCAAGGTTGTTTAAAAGGTGTAGAGCGACCGACGGAAGAATACTGCCCGTAAAAAGATCGAGCGCGGCGAATATGATTCCCGCAACGAACGCATACGGCATCTGCGCTATATTGCAATGCGCCACCGAAAACAAAAGCGCGGAAATTATCAGGGCACTTCTTTTGGAATACGGGGCAATAAGAGTCAATGGAACGTAGCGATAAAGAGCCTCTTCAAGCACGGCAGGCAGGAGGGCGTGTAAAATTAGAAGCTCAAAAAGCGAGCCGTCAAGCGACTCGGCACCGCCCATACCGCCAAGGGACATAAGATAAGAAGTAAGTGCCGAAATCCCGATCGTCAGAGTGATGGTCGGAGCGATCAGCGGCAAGCAAAGCAGCGCATCGGAACCGCTTGGGAGAAGCTTTATCCTCTCCCTTCTCTCCCCTTTTGCAAACAGGGGAAAGAGCGCGAGGGGCAAAAGATACGCCGCGATATAGATAATTTCCGACAGGACGCCCGAAAACGCGCCCGCCACCGTAAGCAAAAGCAGAAAAAGCATGTCCAGCGCAACCACGCGGACTACCGTTTTTTTCACACGCCCCACCACCTTTCGTATTTACACTACGGAAAAACGAAGCTTTCCGCGAATTATATCCGCCTCTTCGAGTCGCACGCGCACCTTGTCGGCAATATGGTAAGTCAGGTTGCGTGAGCGAAGCAGAAGATGCTTCTCATCAAACGAAAACACACCGGGAAGCTCGCTGATAGGCACAAGTCCCTCGCAGGTGTTTTCAAGCACGGCAAAAAAGCCGAAGCCGGTGATTGAATTTATTACGGCATCGAATTCCTGGCCGATCTTATCGGACATATAGATGACCTTGTAAAGATTTTCTATTCTTCTCTCGGCACTCACGGCTCGTATCTCCGCATCGGTAGCGGCAACGGCGGCGCGACGGGCATACTTTTCGTAAAGCTCGGGACGCTTGCCCTCGATAAGCACCTTATGGATTATTCTGTGCGTTGCGAGGTCGGAGAGTCGGCGTATCGGAGAAGTGAAGTGACAGTAATAATCGAGCGCAAGTCCAAAGTGGGAGTGGCGCTCCTCGGAATACTTTGCCTTTGACATCGAGCGAAGCATTGTGTAGGATACCTGCGCAAGCATATCGCGCTCTGCCGCAAGCTCAAGCAGCCTTTCAAAGTCCGAAGCCTCGGAATGTCTTTCGGATATTACGGTAGCATCGAAGCCGAGGCTATGCGCGTAATTAAGGAAATCCGCAAGCCTCTCGGGCGGTGGTGCTTCGTGTATTCTGTACACGCAAGGAATGCCGCGCTCGGACAAAAGGCGTGCTACCGCCTCGTTTGCGGTAAGCATAAACTGCTCTATAAGTCGCTCGGCATCACCGCGCTCGCGCTTTGCTATATCAATAGGCTCGCCTCTCTCGTCAAGCAATATCTGTGCCTCCTCGCCATCAAGCTCCATAGCGCCGCGCGCCTTTGACTTTTCAAGGAGTATAAGGTACAGCTCGTGCATGCGCATAAGGGTGGGAATTACCGCCTTATATTTCACACGGGTGGCACTGTCGGCAGTGCCGGAGAATATTTCATTGACCTCGGAGTAGACACCGCGCACACGGCTGTTTATTATTGTGGGAACAACTCTTGTGCTCTTTATCTCACCCTTTTCGTCGAGGTTTATTATCGCGCTGAGGGCGTATTTATCCTCGCCTGCGTTCAAGGAGCAAGCACCGTTTGAGAGTGCGGGCGGAAGCATCGGTACAACCTTATCGGTAAAATAAACGCTCGTGCCCCTAGCCATAACGGCGCGGTCAAGGTGCGTGCGCTCGGGCACGTAGGCGGACACGTCGGCTATATGGACACCGAGCTGCCAGCCGCCGCGTATTTTGCGCAGCGAGATGGCATCGTCAAGGTCCTTTGCGCCGCTGCCGTCGATCGTGAATATTATCTCGTCGCGCCTTTCTCTGCCCTCATCGGTAAGAGGTCTTGAAGCGAAGAAATCCGCCTCGGCAAGCTCCTCTTTGGTAAAGTCGGTAGGAATGCCGCACTCGGCAAGTATGGCAGCGTAGTTAGCCTCTTTTGTGTAGGTTGCGCCGAAGCTTGCGATCACCTCGCAGCCGAGGATAGCGTCGGCGGTGCGAAGAATTCGGCACTCGACCTTATCCCCCACCGATGCGCCGCCTGCATCCTTAACTCTGAATTCGGGCAATCTCGTATCGTCAGGCGCAAGAATATATCCAAGGAATACACCCTTGTGTCTATGGTAACGGCGGTCGGGCTGAAGCGTGCCTATGACCGTGCGGCGAGCGGGGGTTACTATACGGCGCACGCGGCCCTCGGTCTTTTCCTCGCCGAATCTGTCGCGATAGGTGTGATAGATTATTTCGACGGTATCTCCGTCAAGCGCACCGCGGCTGTTGCCCGCGGGGATAAAAACGTCCCGCTCTCTGCCCTCGCAGCTGACAAATCCGAAATCGCTTTTCGATGCGGAATAGATTCCCACCGCCTCGACCTCATCACTTCTGTGCTTGTCCGAGATGCGATCGCGTCTGCCGCCATCAAGAGAATCCTTTATGCGAAGAGAGTCAACGCCTACGTTGGTTTCTCTGACCATGCGCAAAAGCTCTTCCCTTGCGCGCTCCTTTGAGCGACGCTTATGAGTATTGCGCTTTGATATTTTAGATAAATTTCTTTTATTTGCGTTCTTCATACCTTTATTATATATTGATTTTGGTTCTTTGATGTAAAAAAGCGGACGAGTATACCTCATCCGCTTTTTTATTAATATTCATCACTTGAAAATGGACGAGTAGTCGCTAAGGCTCTGCCACTCATCAAGACCGTAAGAAGCCGAGTTGTAATCGGGCTGAATTACGTAAACTACGAGAACAGCAACTGCGAAAACGATGGACACGATAAGGAGCCACTTGCCAAGAACCTTGTCCTTCTGCGCACTCTTGTCCTTGCCGTAGTAGGTCTCGCTGCTACCGACGATCGTGCCGGAAAGGCCTTCCTTGGACTTCTGAAGAGTTACACCAATAACGATGAATATAGCGGCGAGAAGAAGCACGCCGAGAAGTATATATTCTGCTACCATTTTAAAATCCTTCCTAATTGATGCTATTCGTGCAGATGATGCACGCATTAAATACTAATGTATTTTATCATATATTTTTGCAAAATGCAATAGTTTTTTCAAAGTTTATAAAATATTTTATTAAAACGCCTCTACAAGCGCGAGTGTCAGGCTCTCCGAGCTTTTGACCGCGATGGACAAAAAGGTGAGGAAATCCATGGGAGAGTTGCCGTCCGCACCGTCGGAGATAGCGCGCACTACGGCAAAGGGTGTGCCGGTAACGTATGCCGCCTGGGCTATTGCCGCGCCCTCCATTTCGCACACGTCAGCACCGAAGGTAGTGACTATTCCGTCCTTTGTAGCCTTGTCCGCGACAAACTGATCACCGCTTGCGATAACGCCGCGCTTTGCCGGCAAGGAGAGCTTCTTTGCCGCCGTCATAAGCACGTCTGCCGCACGCTCATCGGCATCAAAATAGACCTTGTTTATGCCCGAGATAAGTCCAACCGGGTCGCCAAGAGGCGAGGTGTCCATATCGTGCTGAACAAGCTTTGTCGCTACAACTATATCAGCGCAGGAAAGCTCGGGCGAAAGCGCGCCGCCAACACCGGTGTTAACGATAAGGCGGGGAGAATACTTGATTATCATTGCGGTCGCGCACATAGCGGCAAAAACCTTGCCAACTCCGCACCTTGCAATGACAACATTCTTGCCATAGAGGCTACCCGTGTTAAATTTTATGCCACTTACGAGCTCTTCGTTGTGGTTATCAAGCTTCGATATAAGGCCGTCGACCTCATCGCTCATAGCTCCTATTATGCCTATTGGGGCTTTGTTTTCACTCATTTTCTCCACTCCTGTACTTAAAATCGGGCACACCGTCGCCAAGTGCGGCAAGATAGCGGCGACATTCGGTGCGTGCCGCCTCGAGATCGAGGTTTTTGTAGTTGCCGCACTCCTTGCGGCTTTGTCCGAACATTTCGCCCGTGTGGTCAACTATTTTCTTCAAAGTGTCCAAAATTGCGGCATACGTATCCTCATTTTCTCTGCCACGAACCAAAAGATAGAAGCCTGTCTGGCAGCCCATCGGGCCAAAGTATATAACGTCATTACCGATGGCACTTGAACGGATATAGGTGGCAAACATATGCTCGACCGAGTGCATGGTGAGGTTATCCATATAGTCGCCCATATTCGGCTTTCTCGTTCTCATATCGTAGGTGACTATATCACCGTCGATACGGGAGATGTAGATGCCCTCGCTTATGTAATCGTGGTCAACGGTGAACGAGGCAATTCTTTCGGGAGTTTTCATATTCATCGCTCCATTTCACAGGGCTCGGATTTCACACCGAGCCCTGTATGTTTTTTAGAATTTAAGCTTTTCGTTAATGTATGCCTTAACCTCGGACATAGGGATTCTTACCTGCTGCATGGTATCTCTGTCACGAACGGTAACGCAACCGTCACACTCGGTGTCAAAGTCGTAGGTGATGCAGAAGGGAGTACCGATCTCGTCCTCGCGGCGATATCTCTTACCGATAGAGCCGGTTTCGTCAAAGTCTACGGGGAATTCCTTTGCAAGCTCGTCGTACAATTCAAGCGCCTTGTCGGAGAGCTTCTTGGAAAGAGGAAGAACTGCCGCCTTGAACGGTGCAAGTGCAGGGTGAAGGTGAAGCACGGTACGAACGTCGCCGCCCTCAAGCTCTTCCTCATCGTATGCTTCAACAAGGAATGCAAGAGCAACACGGTCTGCGCCGAGAGAAGGCTCGACAACGTAAGGAATGTAGTGCTCGTTGGTCTCGGGATCGAAATAGGTCAGATCCTTGCCCGACTGGTTCTGATGCTGGCCAAGGTCGTAGTCGGTTCTGTCGGCAACGCCCCAAAGCTCGCCCCATCCGAACGGGAAGAGGTATTCAAAGTCGGTGGTCGCCTTGGAGTAGAAGCAAAGCTCCTCGGGATCGTGGTCACGAAGACGAAGGTTCTCGTCCTTCATACCGAGGTCGAGAAGCCACTGGTGGCAGTAGTTCTTCCAGTATGCGAACCACTCAAGGTCGGTACCGGGCTTGCAGAAGAACTCAAGCTCCATCTGCTCGAACTCGCGGGTACGGAAGGTGAAGTTACCGGGGGTGATCTCGTTTCTGAAGGACTTACCGATCTGCGCAACGCCGAAGGGCAGCTTCTTTCTTGTGGTACGCTGAACCGCGGGGAAGTTTACGAAAATACCCTGTGCGGTCTCGGGACGAAGGTAAACGGTAGAGGAGTTATCCTCGGTAACGCCGATAAAGGTCTTAAACATAAGGTTGAACTTTTTGATATCGGTGAACTCGTGACCGCCGCAGGTAGGGCAGGCAATTCCCTTCTCCTTGATGAATGCGCTCATCTGTTCGAAGCTCCAAGCGGCAGGGTTGTCGTTTGTGCCGTTGGTGAATGCGTAGTCCTCGATAAGCTTGTCCGCTCTGTGACGAGCCTTGCACTGCTTGCAGTCCATAAGAGGATCGGAGAAGCCGCCAACGTGACCGGATGCAACCCAAGTTTCAGGGTTCATTATGATAGCCGAGTCAAGACCGACGTTGTAGCGGGATTCCTGAACGAACTTTTTCCACCAAGCGCGCTTTACGTTGTTCTTAAACTCAACGCCGAGAGGACCGTAGTCCCAAGAGTTTGCAAGGCCGCCGTAGATCTCAGAGCCGGGGAAGATAAAGCCACGGGTCTTGCAAAGGGCAACGACCTTTTCCATTGTTTTCTTGCTGTTTTCCATTTTTATTCTCCATTGTAAATAATTATATACATTTTTAAATAATTTCGCCAAAGACTACGCCGCATTTATGCGACACGGGTGCCACCATAACGCGCTCGCCTTGCAGATTTTTGCAGGTGGGTGCACGAAAATTAACCTCAACGTACGAGTCGGAATGTGCGGTATACGTGCCGTCCTCACCTTTAGTCTCAACTATAACGTCAAGAGGCTCGCCAAGCAATATAATGTCACTCAAAAGCGCATCACGTACCTCGTTTTTCGCGCCAATCAGCCGCTCGCTTCGCTCGTGCTTGATATCCTCGGGTATCTGATCGGGATACGTTGCGGCAGGTGTACCGTCGCGGCGCGAATATGCAAAGACGTGAGCGTCGAGAAGCCTTACACGGCGAACGAAATCCACCGTCAGAAGAAAGTCCTCCTCACTCTCACCAGGGAAGCCGACCATCAAGTCGGTGGTGAAATTCGCACCGGGAAAGGCGGCGCGAAGACGCTCGATATTCTCTATCGCGCGCTCGGCGGTATATCTGCGCTTCATTGCGCGAAGCACCTTATCAGAGCCGGATTGCATAGAAATATGAAAGTGCGGTGCGAGGATCTTTACGTTCTTAATTTTATCAACAAACCTCTCGCCGACAAGCTCGGGCGCAAGCGAGCCTAGGCGTATGCGCTCACAGCTCCCTCTCTTATCAAGCTCGGCGATAAGGTCGCCAAGATCGTATTCATAATCAAAATCTCTGCCGTACGAGCCGGTTTCAATACCGGTCAGAACTATCTCGCGTATGCCGCTTGCCGCAAGGCTCTCGACCTCTTTTATCACGTCGTCCTTCGGCTTTGAGCGAACGCGACCGCGCGCATCGGAAATGGCGCAATAGGTGCATCTCGATTCACAGCCGTCCTCTATTTTGAGGTAAGCGCGCGTGCGCTCTGCGGTGCGAATAGTCATCGGCTCAAAATCAGCCGTGTTAACGTCGGTGACCGAAACGGTCTTCCCTCCCCTGCCCTCAAGCAAGTCGATAGCAAGGTCAATGACCGACATTTTCTTATCCGTGCCAAGCACGATGTCAACGCCCTCTATCGCGGCGACCTCGTCGGGTGTGCGCTGTGTGTAGCAGCCGACGACCGCAACTATGGCATCGGGGTTTTTCTTTATTGCGCGGCGAATTATCTGGCGCGACTTGCGGTCGCTTTCTCGCGTAACGGTGCAGGTGTTGATAACGTAAACGTCGCACCGCTCGTCAAATGGGCGCGATTCAAAGCCGCGATCAACGAATCCCTCGCGTATCGCCTCGGTCTCATACTGCGAGACCTTGCACCCAAGGGTATAAAGTCCGACCGTATAGGTGCGATTATTCTCCACTGTAAACCTCAGGCTTAAGCACGCCAACGTAAGGCAGTGCGCGGAATCGCTCGTCATAGTCAAGTCCGTAGCCGATTACGAACTCGTCGGGTATCTCACAGCCGCAATAATCGGGGGTGAAATCAACCTTTCTGCGCGAGGGCTTGTCAAGAAGGGTGCAGGTGCGCACGCTCTTTGCGCCCTTATTTTTAAGGTACTTCGTAAGATAGGAAAGGGTCACACCGCTGTCGATAATATCCTCAATAATGAGTATATCGCACTCGGGCAGATCGGGGCGAATGAGGTCAAGGTGAATATGCACGTTTCCCGTCGTCTGCGTGCCGGAGCCATAGGATGACACCTTCATACAATCGATCTCAACGGGCACGGTGATCTTTTTCATAAGGTCGCCCATAAAAACTATCGAGCCTTTAAGAATGCAAAGCAGAATAAGTCTGCCGTCACGATCCTTATAATCTCTATCTATTTCCGCGGCAATGCGCGTGGTTATCCTGTCGATCTCCTCCTCGGAAACCAGGATCTTTTCAACTGACGGATTCATAAAACCCCTCCAAATATAATATAAAATATGACCTCATAATAATCTTATTCTATTATTTTAGCAGAAACGCGCGCGAAAGTCAATAACCGCGGACAAGTTTACACCGCTAAACTACAAAAATCTCCTCGCGCCTCGCAGGCGGCTCGATCGATATACAAAATAAGAGCCCGGCGATGCCGGGCTCTTGTTTTTAAAAACTTAAGCAAACTCATTTTAAAAATCAAAATTGTTTGTTTAAAAATAGTTAATGGCAAAAACACAAGTGATTAGAGCGGAGCGAAAGATCAACAACTTAAATTATTAAAATTAGCGTGCTCATATTTTTTGCATTTGTTTTTTTGCTTGACATATCCATAAAAATAATTGCAATATAACTATTATTCACGCCCGATTTCTCGCAACACAATTCCATTTGCAACTGTTTTTTTGCCCTCATAAAGCACAAATTCCACATCTGTGGAAAGATTATCTGGTGCGGCATCAGATAAATATTCTATATTTGAGAGTGTTTCATTTTTGCCAAGTTTCTTTTTATTAAAAACAAAAACACTCCAAAAATCATCTGATTCAAATAATGGCTTTGTTATTTTTATTATAGGAGCATATTTATCACCAAATGGAATATCTTTACGTCCACCGAGTGTTTCAGATAACCAACAAATCTTAGCTTCAAACTTTCTATTCATTTCTTCCTCCAATTATCGAAGTACAGAATTTAAATATGACAAATCAGAAAAATAGTATGCCGGACCAATTGCATCAAGCCGTGAAAAATACTCAACACTACTATGCGACAATGCCGACTTGGGCACTCTAATACTAATTATATTGTCAGAACCTAGTTTTGATCCCCAAATTTTTGCGTGGGATCTAGTTGTCGCAAAAAACTTACCTTCCATTTGTCCCGCTCCAGCGCTTAACTTTCCTGTACTTAAAAAGTTCTTTGCTTCGACGGCGTTTACAGAACGATATAGTTTAGTCGTGGTAAGGTTGTTGCCAATCGCTTTTGCTCCACCAGCAAGAACTCCACTAATAACGCCGGCAGACAATGTTCCTGCTACAGTGGGTGTTCTTCCGTTAACAAGTTCAGTTGCTACATGTGTACCTGCACCTACGGCACCGTGCACAACACCAGTTGCCACTGCGCCCATGCTAGGACATGCCGCTGTAATCGCCCCTGTTAGTGCACCTGATGCAGCTGAAACTGCAACTTCTGCCCAGTTGATTTTTTGGCCACTAACTGCCTGACCAACAATACTAGAAATACCACCAATCAGTGCACCAGCAGCCACTCCAATAACTATATGCCAATACTCGCCGTCATAATCCACTCTCATTACCGGATTATTATCACAGTAAGCATAGAGATTTTTATCGGTAAGAGCGCCGGGGGTGGCGCATACAACGTCTATACGGTCGGGAGAAATAAATCTACCGGTATTGGCATCATAGTATCTTGCGTTAAGATAATACAGCTGCAAGTCACTATCGTAGTAGTAACCCCTGAACATAAACGGATTTTTAGCTACTGCGGTGCTTGCGCCGCCATTATAGTAGGTGATAGTTGGCTTGCCGTATGCATCGTACTTGTAGCGCACAAGCACCGTGCCCGTGTTATCGTACGCTGCTACAACGTCGCCAAAGATGTTCTTCTCGTACCAGTAAGTATCCCATCGGGTCTCGGCGTAGGTCGTACCGTGGTAACGCATTCCAAGCGGTAAACCCTCAGCATCGTAGAGATAAACCGTGAGGTTTCCGTTTGTCTCTTCTGCTATGACCTGCGTGCCGCTCAGATAATAGGTAGTCGTTACTCCGTTCTTTGTCTTGGAAGTGCGTATTCCCTCGTCATTGTAGGTAAACGAGTAAGTTGTGCCGCTTTTTACCGCTCCGGTAAGATCGGTGCCAGTCCAAGAAAACGTGTATCTTGTGCCATTATAGTACGATAAAGGGTTGCCTATTTCGTCATAGGTTATATTGCCACCGCCAAACGATGACATTACGTCGCCCCACTTAGATGACGAATATCCATACGTATAGGTCGATTGCGGATTGGTCGGCGTAGTTCCTTCGGCGGTATAGGCGTAAACTGCGCAAGTAAGGATATTACCAGCGTTATCATACGTATAAACCCGGGTATTATTGAGCACGCCGTTATCCTCGCTAACAAGACGGTTGTAGGTATAGTGATTAGTAGTACTGTAGTACTGCTTTTTAATCGTATTCGCCCGACGTATTTATCACAAGCTCTTCGTTATCGTTGAAAATGCGAAAATTCTCTTCACACACGCTCGTGTTCACCATTATTTGTAAAACAATGTTATTCTCCAACCCAATAATCAAATCACCACATTTTTCTATTTGGATGCTGACTATGGAAGATTTAAAAATCAACATAGAATAATACTGAACTTGTTTGTCAAAGACAGACTGCCCCGGAATATCCCAAGCAAATTCTTCAACATTGAACCTTTTATCACATCTATAAATATCATCAGAAGAGATAATTATCTCGTTATCTTTCAATGCTCTAAAAAAACACTGGATATCTATATAAGAGCACATTTTGCTTTCTGATTCAATTTGAATGCATATCAGATCGCACACTCTGCTTATTTTAGCAACCTTTCCGCCAATTAATGATTTAAGCAATTTTTCTTTCATAGCTTCACCTTATATTAAGCACGTGCTTTATAAATTCTATCAGTTCGTTATATCCCATATCGCGTCCTTTAATTTTATCATGAACTCTGCGCATTTGATTTTTATCGGTTATGCCAAGTTCGCGCATGGCATCTCTAAACTGTTTATTTTGTGCTTTATTATTGCCCGGTCTGTTGCTTGATGCAAGCAACATTGTTGCACCAGTAGCCACACCAACAATCTCGGCACCAGAAATCGTAACAGAAACGAGCTCGCCGCCTACTGTAACATACGAACCTACGGTAATGGTACTTGACATAAACGCCCCTATTGTAGGCACGGCGTACCCAACTACTGCCCCTACTGCGCAGCCAACCAACGAATTAGCTACATAATCTCCAACATCAATGCTTCCATTGAAAATTTCTCCGTCATCTTCATAATCGGAATACGCTGTAGCGCCAAATCCTATCACCAATCCTAAAACAGCGCCAACTACCACAGCCGCTATTACAGAATGTCCACTCGGGTCTGCAAAATTGACCGGGTTATTACTGCAATAAGCGTAAAGATTATAGCTGTTGAGATCACCATTTGCACCAAGGTATTCAAGGCTATCGGGAGAAATAAACCTGCCGGTATTAGCATCATAGTATCTAGAGTTAAGATAATACAGCTGCAGGTCGCTATCGTAATAATAGCCCCTGAACAGGAACGGATTTTTGACTACTGCGGTGCTTGCTCCGCCGTTGTAATAGGTGATCGTCGGCTTGCCGTATGCATCGTACTTATAACGCACAAGCACCGTGCCCGTGTTATCGTACGCTGCTACATTTTCACATAATAGAAGGTAAAACTCGCATTTTTTCTTATTTTGTTACTTATATTATATCATACCATCGCGCGTAGCGCAAGAGTGTTTTGATAATTTTTCACCATTTGCAGTTGATTTTCCTTGATTTTTTGTGAATTATGCACACGTGTAGGGGGAAAATCGGGACAACCATAATATAAAATATTGTAATTAAAGGAAATTGTTGAACAAATACTTGACAAATTGACTTTTTTCAGTTATAATATATGATGCTTTCGTATGAATACGCAAGGATAGACGCGGTTTCCGCGTTTTTTGACGTTTAAAAAAATTGAAGGAGGTGCTATCATGAAGAGAACATATCAGCCTAAGAAGAGACAGAGAAAAAAGGAACATGGCTTCAGAAAGAGAATGGCAACCGCTAACGGCAGAAAAGTTCTTAAAAGAAGACGCGCCAAGGGTAGAGCTCGCCTCACCTATTGATCGGTCACACACTCGTGACATACAAAACCTCCGATAAAACGCCCGGCGCGAATTTATCGGGGTTTTTGTTTAGTATGACATTTTTGTAAGGAAGGTGGTTTTATGAAGTTCAGAGCTATCTGCGAAAATCATCTTTACTCGAAAGCGTATTCAAAGGGCAAGAGAGTCGTGACGTCCGCTCTCGCAGTTTACGTATTGCCCGACTATGCTGCCAAAAGGCTGGCGAAAGCGCACCCTGAAAAGAGGGTGATGAACCGTATTGGTCTTACGACCTCTACGAAGCTCGGTGGAGCGGTGACAAGATCGAGATGCCGCCGCATTATGCGCGAGGGATTGCGCTCCGTTGAAAAAAAGAGGGAGCTCAAGGCAGGATTTCTGATAGTTATTGCCGCACGCGCCGCCGCCACAAAGCTGAAAAGCACCGATATCGAAAAACAGCTCGATATCGCGTTTACAAAGCTCGATATGTACACACAATGAAACACGTAATGATATGGCTTATACGCCTTTATCAGAGGTTCATTTCTCCCATTAAACCGAAATCGTGCAGATACACGCCAACCTGCTCCGCTTACGCAATAGAAGCATTTAAAAAACGTGGCTTTTTCGTTGGTTTTGCGCTGATGGTATGGAGAATTTTACGCTGTAACCCCTTCTCAAAGGGCGGCTACGACCCCGTACCCGAAAAGAAAGCGCGCAAGCCGCGACGCACGGATAACGAAAATGAACCCACCAACGAAACAGAAAAGGAAACCTAAAGATGGATTGGTTATTTAATCTTTTGGGACATATGCTGTACGGCTTTTCCTACATTATGCCCTCACACAGCTATGCCCTTGCACTTGTCCTCTACGCGCTCGTCTTTAAAGTTGTTTTCCTGCCCTTTACCATTAAACAGCAGAAAAACCAGATCAAAATGGCGAAGCTCGCCCCCAAAATTGAAGTTATCAAGGCTAAATACAGAGGTCGCACCGACCAGGTATCCAAGCAGAAAATGCAGCAGGAGATCATGGATCTGCAGCAGAGAGAGGGTGCAAGCCCCTTTGCAGGCTGCCTTCCCATGCTTATCCAGCTTCCCCTTATCGTTTGGCTTTACAAGGTTGTCAGATACCCGCTTTCTTACATCTGCGGATTCGGCGGCGGCAAAAATGCAGCTGCAGCCTTCTACACACTCAGCCAGAGATTTGCCGCAGTAGGTGAAGAAGCTCTCAAGGCTCTCACTGATGCCGGCGAGGATCAGATCAAGATCGTTTCTCTCATCGAGAAGTACGGTGTTGACATCTCCGGTATCGGCAACGGAAGAGGTATTCCCAACCTCAATCTCTTCGGTCTTAACCTTGGAGATAAGCCCTCGCTTACAGCAGGCTGGCCCCTTATCCTCGTTTGCCTTATCCCCGTAGTTGCGGCAGCGCTCCAGTGGCTCACTATGTACGTAACTCGCAAGTGGAACAGCACCCAGCAGCTCACCCAGACCGATGAGCAGAACAATATGTCCATGAAGATGATGGACTTTATGATGCCCCTTATGACTCTGTTCATGGCATTCTCGTTCTCCGCTCTTATGGGTCTTTACTGGATATTCCAGTCGGCTCTCGCTATCCTTCAGACCTTCATTCTTGCAAAGACTATGCCCCTGCCCCGTTACACCGAGGAAGAGCTTAAGGCTATGAAGAAGGAGCAGAAGCAGGCAGAAAAGGCGCAGAAGCAGGCGCTCAAGGGCAACGTTAAGTACAAGTCGCTCCACTTTATAGACGAGGACGACTACGATACTCTCCCCACCGTAAAGGGCAGTGAGCCCGATGCGAAGAAGAACGCATCTATCTACTCGGAAAAGCCCGAGATCAAAGACTAACATAGAGGTAAACTACTATATGATCAAGGAAATAATTGCTAGCGGTAAGGACATTATCGAAGCAAAGGAAAACGCAAGAGCCGCACTCGGTGCAGGTCCTCTTGACGATGTAAATTTTGAAATAATCCACGCAGGCAGCAAGGGTATCTTCGGTATCATCGGTGTTAAGCCTGCACAGGTTAAGGCATTTATCGAGATTCCCGACCCTGTTGAAAGACGCCCCAAGCGCGAGAAGAACAAGAACAAGCAGGGCGGCGAAAAGAAGAACAATAACAACAACAATAATAACAAGCCCAAGGCAAAGCCCGAAAAGCAGGCTGAGCCCAAGGCAAAGGCTGAAAAGGAAAAGAGCGTTGCTATCCCCGAGGCTGAGCTTAAGCTCGAAAAGCGCGAGGTTAAGGACGGCGAGGATATGTCCTATGAGTTTGTAAAGACCCTTATCTCCGACATCGGTCTTGCGGCTGAGGCAGAGCTTTACTCCTGCGAGGACGGCACCAGAAGAATCATCATTTCGGGTGACGATGCCTCTACCCTTATCGGTCACCACGGCGACACCCTTGATGCTCTTCAGTATCTTGCAAACCTTGCATCTGCAAGAAAGAACATCAACGGCGAGCGCGACAAGAGCCGCGTTACCATCGATATCGAGGGCTACCGCGCAAAGAGAGAGGAGACCCTCCGCGCACTTGCACGCAGAATGGCGGCAAAGGCTCTTCGCAACAGAAGAAGCGTTATGCTTGAGCCCATGAGCGCATACGAGAGAAGAATTATTCACTCCGAGATCCAGGGCATCGAGGGCGTTTCCACCAACTCTGTTGGCTCTGACAACAACAGAAAGATCGTTATCTTCCTTACCGACAAGAAGCCCCAGGGTATTTTTGAGGAAGAGGCAAAGGATGCCGTAGCAAGCACTGACGAAGAGGTTGTAACCGAGACTGTTACCGAGGTAGCAGAGGAAACGACCGAAGAAGTATAATGGCTTACGGCAAAACAATAGCTGCAATATCCACCCCGTCCGGCAAGGGCGGGGTTGCGATTATCCGCATAAGCGGTGACGAGGCTATCGAGGTTGCTTCGCGTGTATTTTTCCCAAAAAACAAAAAGCCCGTATCCGAGCTTACGGCACGAATGCAGGTGTGGGGAGATATAGCTTACGGCGGCGAATATATTGACGACGGTATGCTCACCGTGTTCAAATCCCCCGCTTCATACACGGGTGAGGACGTGGTGGAGATAAGCTGCCACGGCGGCATTCTCGTTACACGCACCGTGCTTGAAGCAATACTCTCGGCGGGCGCCTGCCTCGCAGAGCCGGGTGAATTTACCCGTCGCGCGTTTATAAATGGCAAGCTCACACTTACCGAGGCAGAGGCGGTCGGCGACCTGCTTGAAGCAAAAAGCAGAGAGCAGATAAGGCTTACGAGCGCGGCATCGCGCACACGCCTTTCGGGCGCGATAGCAGAGATCAGAGGCACACTTACAGAGCTGCTTTCGTCCACCTTTGCACGTATAGATTATCCCGACGAGGACCTCGGCGACTTTACGGACGAGGAGAGCCTTGATAGGCTCTACAAGGTCAAAAATTCGCTTCTGCGCCTTATATCTACCTACCCGACGGGCAAGGCGATAACCGAGGGAGTAAACACCGTTTTGTGCGGAAAAACCAACGTCGGCAAAAGCACGGTATACAACTCCATTCTCGGAGAGGACGCTGCGATAGTGACCGACATTGAGGGAACTACGCGTGACGTTCTTTGTCGCTCCGTTCCCCTTGGCAGAGTTATGCTCAACCTGTCCGACACCGCCGGAATACGCGACGGCGAGCGTGCCGATGCGGTTGAAAAAATAGGAATAGACCGCACCCGTGCAGCGATTTCGGGTGCTGAACTGATAATTTCAGTATTTGACGGCGCGCGTGTGGCAGACTTTGAGGACGCTGATCTGTTAGCGCTTTTAAGCACTGTCGAGTGCCCGAAGATAGCACTTATCAACAAGTGCGAGCTTGACTCAAAATTCGATCTCTCGCTCCTCAAGAGCGGCTTTGACTACGTTATAAGCGCCTCTGCAAAGACGAACGAGGGCGAGATGCTCTCCAAGCTCTCTGATGCTGTAAACGCCCTTTTCACCGACGAAAAAATATCGGTCGGCAACGAGGCGGTCGTGTCGAGCGCAAGGCACAACGCTTCCCTCACCCGCGCACTTACCTTCGTTGATGCGGCTATAGCGGCATACTCGTCGGGTGTCTACGCCGATGCGGCAGCATCAGAGGTCGAGCGCGCGCTCGGTGCGATAGCCGAGATAGACGGTCGCGCCGTGTCCGAAGAGGTCGTCAGCGACATATTCTCAAAATTCTGCGTAGGTAAATAAGCTATGGAAAACAAGAGATTTGCAAAAAACGATTCGGGATTCATATGCAAAAATTGCGGCAAGGAGGTCCTGCCCCTCGGCTACACCTCGCGCAATCATTGCCCATTCTGCCTTTGCTCCTTGCACGTGGATATAAATCCCGGCGACAGAGCAAACGAGTGCGGCGGCATACTGCGCCCCATACGCGCCCTGCCCGACCCCAAGCGCGGCTACATCATAGTACACCGCTGCGACAAATGCGGCGAGGTCGTGCGCAACAAGGCGGCACACGAGGCAAAGGTGCAGCCGGACGACACCGATCTTATAATCAAGCTCACCGCAGGAAGTTTTTAATTTTTTTGCCGAGATAATTTACAAATTCATCATTTTGTGTTACAATGTTCTTATCACACCGAAAGGAGATAACACATCATGGCAAAGAAATCCAAGGGCGGCTACTTTGGTCTTTCCAGAATAGTCAGCATCATTCTCGCGATCATTCCCATCACCTCCGCAGTTTGCGGTATCATCACAAGATTTATGGAGGGTCAGATCATCGCCGGTATTCTTCGTATCGTGCTTGGTTGGAACATCATTTACGTTCTCGACCTTATCTGGATGATCCTCTTCGGAAGAACCTTTAAGCTTTGGTTCTTGATATAACATAAAAAGGTCAATCGCTTTGGCGATTGACCTTTTGTTTTTTTACTGAATTTCAGCTGCTGCCGCCTTTTCTCTTTCCCTCTCGCGCTGCATCTTCTTAACTACTGTGTTAAGATATATGAGTGCAAGAATGACCACGATAGCACCTATTGCGGAAACGACCTGCTGTGCATAGACGTTCATACCAAGGAAGGTATTGCCGCTCTTCTGGATATAATCGACGAGGAAGCCGACGATTATAGTAGCGAAGAAGCCTGCAAAGCCTGCAAGAGTATGCTGAAGCGCGAGGGCCGCAACGCGCTTATCCGGCTCGACAAAGTCGTAGATAAGGTTTGTGCCCGCGCTGTTTATACCGCCCATGGCGATCGCGTAGAGCATATAGTATATAGTGTAGAACACCTTGCCGTTTGCGGGGACGGTGAACATATTAATAGCGTACGCCACAAAGACTATTATGAAGCATATATTGAGCATTCTGGCAAAGGAATGCTTGTCGGCATATCTGCCAAGGGGGCGAGATGCGAGCGAGCGAGCTACGGCATTGAGGGCGGAAAGGATAGACACGAAGGTCATGGAGAAGCCAAGCTCCTTGATCTTGTAAGTGCCGTAGAAAGGAATGGTGGAATAGAGGGCTATATACCAGATTACCGACACGAGAAGCACCTTAAATATCTTCTTGTCGCGCAGGATCTGTCCGACGACCTTCATTACGGGCACCTTTTCGCCCTCTTCGATCTCCTCGTGAGGCTTTTCCTTCATAAGAAGAAGCACTACGGTATCGATAACCATAAGTCCGAGAATACCGACCGCGCAGAAGATAAACGCGCCGTGGAGATTGCCGTCTGCCTCACAGTTGTCGATGACCATACCGACAACGAAGGAGAAGATCATACCGCCGAGAAGCGAAACGATCTCTTTGAGAGCGGTAAAGCGGCCGCGCTTGTCGTCGTCAACCAGGCGCATATGCCAGTCGATCTTGGCGGGTGATGAAACGTTGAGAATGATGTGCGCAAGCAGAAGCATTGCGACGAAGAGAACGGTTTTCACCGTCTTTGACATCTCGAAGAAGGGGATAACGAATACGAAAGCGAAGAAAAGCTGATTGATTACCGTAAGTGTCGTTACCCAACGCTTAACGGGTGTCTTGTTGATAAGGAATATTGCAAAAAGCTGGAAGCCGAAGCCGAGGGATACGAACGAGGTGAGAATACCCGTAACGCTGTCCGAGATACCGATATCGGTAGTAAGCTTGGCAAGATAAGAGTCGATAACAAGCAAGGAAATAAAGTATTCCAGCGCGGCTGATATGATGTTACCGACGCGGCTTGACCTGTAAATGTCTTTTTTCATTTTAATTGTTTTTAACCTCCATAGCTCTCTGCCTATATTCCTTTGGCGAGATGCCTATATGTGATTTAAAGATTTTCGAAAAGAAGTGATTGTCCGAGTAGCCGACCATGCGGCCAACGTCACCGATAGAAAGGTCGGTGGACGAAAGGAGCGTACACGCGTGTCCGAGGCGCAGGTCTGTGATCATCCCCATAGGAGAGGTGCCCGTCTGCTCACGGAATACGGCGTTATACCGCGAGGTGCTGAAGCCGTCCATGGCGGCAAGATGAGGTATCCTTATATCCTCGGTGTACGAGGCTCTTATGTAAGCGAGCGAGTGCTTTATGGGAGAGCGCTTTGCGCCGCCCGATCTTGCGCGCGCAAGGGCAACAAGCAGCCTTTTTATCGCCGCGCCTGCGGCAAGCTCGCTAAACTCGTCATTTTCCGTATATGCGGTAAATATCTCCGAGAATGCCTCGATAACGGTGTCTGAGCGCCCTGCCGTATACACGGCGGCATCAGCCGAAAGGCCGAGGGCGTGTAACGTTTTTACAACGTCGGAGCCGGTAAAATGCACGTAATAGTAGGATATTACGCCATCGCCCGAAAAGGTATATTTATATTTGTACCCCGGCGGAAAAAGCACGAAATCGCCCGTTTTTGCCACGCCATCGCCGCCTGTGACGTTCACCGAAAGTATACCCTCGATTATATACATAAGGTAGTAATCGGATCTTGAGGCGGTGTTATGAGTAGTAAACGGGGTGTTAATGCTTACCGTGCCGGAGCAATTCACAACAAGCGGCCACGCATCGGATACGCGATCGTTTTTGTTGAGTCCATCGTTATACGAGTCCTCAAAAAACGGGCAAGAAAATGATCTCATCTTTTCCCTCACGATTAAAAAATACAATAATCAAGGCAAAAACCCGTGAAAGCTTTTGCCGACAAATAGTATACTACATCGATACGGAAAAGTCAAGCATAAAAACGACTTTTTTAAACCAAGGCAAATTATAGTAATCCTAAGGAAAAAACTCGTATAAAATCCCCTCCGAAATAACTCCCGCTTATTTTTCCAAAACGTATTGACATTTCATTTTGTCGGTGCTATGATATCCCTAACGAATAGCAACGCTGAAGATTTCGAGGATGAAATTTCTTCACCGCAGCGCACCTGACGTCAGCGCTGTCATACAATTAAAAAAGGGTCTTCAAAAGGAGCTATTTTAAATGGAAAAGAGAAGAACGGGCAGCTACGACCCATACGCGCGCAGCCGACTGATGTATATCATCGAGGCAATGTTTGAGAACTTCATAACGGTCGTGACGACGGGCGCATACCTCGCGAAGCTGACCACCTCGATAGGAATCTCGGACGGTCTGACTGCGATACTTGCAACGATCACGTCGCTTTCCTCGGTATTTCAGATCATATCAATTTCCCTCGCGCACCGAAACCCGATAAAGCCGATCATCATCCCCATCCAAGTGCTCTCGCACCTGATGCTTGCAGGGCTATACCTTATCCCGCTTATCGGCTTCAATTCAGGGGCGGTGGCGATATTCTGCATAATCACCATACTCGCCCGCGCATGCAGCAGCATCACCTCACCGCTAAAGGTCAACTGGTTTATGTCCCTTGTCGACCCGAAGAAGCGAGGCTCATACACGGCGAATCTCCAGATCGTTTCGATAATAGGACAGATCATCTTCGCCCTTGCGGCAAGTAATATGGTCGACCGCTTCGACGAGCAAGGGAATCTCAGGGGCGCATTTATCGCCCTGACGGTCACGATACTCGTTCTGACCGTGCTCACGAATCTACCCCTGTTTCTGGCAAGAGAAAAGCACGAGGTAAGCGAGCGCAAGCCGTCACCATTCAGTTCGGTCAAGGAACTGTGCAGAAATAAGAAGTACGTCCGCGCGATCTCGATATTTGCCATCTATAGCGTAGCCGCCAACGTTGGCGCCTCCTTCCTTGGCACTTATCAGATCAAGGAGCTTGGCTTCTCGATGACGTTTATCGCAATACTTGATACGATCATCAGCGTATTGCATATAGTAGCGCTTGCCGTTCTCGGACGTCTTTCATTCCATATGCAACACCGCTCGGTCGTTCGACTTGGATACCTGCTTTCAATCGGTGCTTATACTGCGCTGATATTCACAACAACGTCGACAGGCGCAGTGTTGTTCCTTGTATACAGGCTTTTCAGCATGCTCTATTCAAGCTCGATGGCGGTCAGCCAGCGCAACCTGTTGTTTGAGATCTGCCCGCCCGAGGAGCGCACGAGCGCGATCTCGATATTCACTATGACGAGCGGACTTATCGGCTTTGCGGCAACGGTTGCCGTGACGCCGCTGTTCAACCATATGCAGGCGACAGGTGTCACCGTGTTCGGCATCGACGTGTTCCCGCAGCAGGTTTTCGCAGCTGTGGCACTCGTGCTTGTGATCATCGTCAACGTGCTTTGGAATATATCGTACAACAAGCTCGAATCGGACGAGGAATATTAAACAAAAGACAAAAGGACAGAGGTTTTTCTCTGTCCTTTTTTAGTTGTGCGTGGCGCATTACCAGATGATTATAAGTATGACAAGTGCCAAAAGAAGTGACACGCCCCCCACTATAACGGTTATAAGCGAGGTTTTGTTGAACTCGGTCTTATGCTCCGATCTGTTTACCAAACGCGCCGAGCGCATGGCGTTTATGATCGGCTTGTAGAGGAGCATTGCGAGCGCGCTGTTCATAAGCGTTTTTGCAAAATTGAAGGGCAAGAGGACGGTGGGGATCATCTGCACGACGACCTCGCGCGGTGCGCCCGAATAAAGCGGCACGATGATGGGATTGAGCGCGATCATCACGGCGGTCGTTATTACGGTCGTCAGGGCGAAGCCGAGGATAGCGCCGTTAAAGGTCTTGCGGTATTTATATATGAGTGAAACCACGAGCGAGAAGGTGGCAGAGGATACAAAGTTCATTACAAGTCCCCATATTCCCGTCGTGCTTATAGTTATAAACTCGACGAATGCGACTATGAGGGCGATCACAGGGCCGGCTATCGGGCCGTAGACGAATGATGCTATCGCGATTACGGCGTCCTTTGCGTCAATGGAGAGGAAGCCTGCGACGTTAGGTATGAGCTTACAAAGAAAGGTGGTTATGTAAGCGAGGGCGGCAAATACGCCGATGCCGCATATTTTTTTGATTATTTCAGATCGTTTGGTATTCATAAATTTCCCTTTCGCTTTGGGAATAAAAAAGCTCACAGCTTATACTGTGAGGCAAGGATATGAAAGGCGGCTATTGCCGCTTTGACATAAACTCTTTTATCATCCGGACTTTACCGTCGGTTGAGGAATTGCACCCCATCGGACCACACGCGCTTTTGTCACGCGGTGATTTCGCAGACTTTTACTGCCGGTATGGAATTACGCTGATCCGTGTATACAGATCACGCTCACCAAACCCCAAAGATATTATATGTATTTTTATAAAAATGTATGTTTCGGGGTGATTTTGGCGTTATGCCCTACCCCGTGTTAATTTAATTATGCCCGACGCGCCAAAAGGCGCATCGGGCATAAGCTTTCTGTTTAGTCAGAAATTGATTAAATAATCAGCTAAAATTAGCCGAGAATCTCACCAACAACGCCCGAACCAACGGTACGGCCACCCTCACGGATAGCGAAACGAAGACCCTTCTCGCAAGCGATAGGAGTGATGAGCTCAACGTTCATGTTAACGTTGTCACCGGGGCGGCACATTTCAACGTCAGCGGGAAGAGTGATGATACCGGTAACGTCGGTAGTTCTGAAGTAGAACTGAGGTCTGTAGCCGGAGAAGAAGGGCTTGGAACGGCCGCCTTCCTTCTCAGTAAGAACGTAAACCTGACCCATGAACTTGGTGTGGGGGGTGATGGAACCGGGCTTAGCAAGAACCTGGCCTCTTTCGATAGCCTTCTTGTCTACACCACGAAGGAGAAGACCAACGTTGTCACCAGCCTCAGCGCTGTCCATGAGCTTATGGAACATCTCGATACCAGTTACAACAGTAGACTTGCTCTCCTCGGAAAGACCAACGATTTCAACAACGTCGGACATCTTGATGGTACCTCTCTCAACTCTACCGGTAGCAACAGTACCACGGCCGGAGATGGAGAATACGTCCTCGACGGGCATAAGGAAGGGGAGATCTGCCTTACGGTCGGGAGTAGGAATGTAAGAGTCAACAGCATCCATGAGCTCCTTGATGCAAGCGAACTCAGGTGCGTCAAGACCGTTAGAAGAGGTAAGAGCCTCACGAGCAGAACCACGGATGATCGGAATGTCATCGCCGGGGAACTCGTACTCGTTAAGGAGGTCACGGATCTCCATCTCAACGAGGTCAAGAAGCTCCTCATCATCAACGATGTCGCACTTGTTCATGAAAACAACGATTGCGGGAACGCCAACCTGACGAGCAAGAAGAACGTGCTCTCTGGTCTGTGCAAGAGGGCCGTCAGTACCTGCAACAACGAGGATAGCGCCGTCCATCTGAGCAGCACCGGTGATCATGTTCTTAACGTAGTCAGCGTGGCCGGGGCAGTCAACGTGAGCGTAGTGACG
>JAZNGE010000011.1:0-23706 GCA_045576315.1 Eubacteriales bacterium
GAAATTTCCCACTCCAACGAGCAGAATTGATTTATGCTTCATAGTATTTTCTCCTTATCCTACCGTTACCTTATCTATCGGTAGCTTCGATATATTTTTCTTTGTACCGCCAAAGGTGGCGTAAATCAAGGTAAGTCCTCCGACGCGCCCAAAGAACATCAGAGCAATTAAAATGATTCGTGATACAGTACCGAGCGAGGGGGTTATGCCGAGTGAAAGACCGACCGTACCGATTGCCGATGCCGTTTCGTAAAGGCAGGTCATAAGAGGCAATCTCTCGACCGCACTTATGACTGCACCGCCGAGCAAAAACAGCAGGATATACAGAAGGCAGATTGCCGAGGCGTGCTTGACTGTATCATCTGCAATTCTTCGCTTGAACATCTGCGCGTTTTCTTTCTTACGGAATACCGATGTTGCCGAAGCAAACAGAACGGCAAAAGTTGTGGTTTTCATACCGCCTGCGGTTGATCCGGGAGAGCCGCCCACAAGCATTAGGAAGATCATAAGTAAGAGTCCGACCTCACTGATAAGACCGAGGTTTGCCGTATTGAAGCCTGCCGTTCTCGGCGTTACTGCTTGAAATAGAGATAGCAGTATTCTTTCACCGAGGGCATATCCTTCAAACTCACAGAAGAAGAAATATAGCGTGGGAATGAATATCAGTGCCCCCGTCATCGCAAGTATAATCTTGCTTTGCGTGCGGTATTTTTTGATATGCCATTTGTGTCTGTATATATCCTCCCAAGTCAAGAAGCCGATACCGCCTATTATAATGAGCAGCATAATTACAATGCTGATTACGGGATGCGTGGCATAGGCGGTAAGTGAGGAATACTGTCCGCTGACTTCTCCCATCACGTCAAAGCCTGCGTTGCAGAACGCCGATATGGAGTGGAAAACCGCCATCCATATTCCTTTTGCTCCGTGGTCGATGCAGAATACGGGGAGCATAGCAAGCATTCCAACGGCTTCGACGATCAGCACACCTTTGAGAATAAACCAAGTCAGACGGACGATGCCTCCAACGCTTGGGGCTGACATTGCCTCCTGCATCGTGCTTCGCTGTCCAAGCCCGATCTTTCTGCCTGCGAGAATCGATACCGAAGCTGCAACCGTTACAACACCCAAACCGCCTATCTGAATGAGTATGAGGATAATTGCCTGCCCGAAATACGACCAATAGGTTGCCGTATCCTGCACGATAAGTCCTGTTACGCAAACTGCTGAGGTTGAGGTGAACAAGGCATCCGAAAACGGCGTTACAACACCGTCTTTGCTTGATATAGGGAGCATTAACAGAAACGCTCCGTTCAGTATTACTGCCGCAAAGCCAAGTAAAATGACTTGGAATGATGACAGCTTAAATCTATGTAAAGGTCGCATTATACACCTCTCCTTATACTCTTTCTACTATATACATTTTACCAAACAACAAATAAAGATGGCATTAGCACTCTACCCCAGGGTATTAAGATTGTATTAAGACGTGTTTTTGTGATATAAGTTCGTACATTATCCTCGTTGGTGCACCAACAAAAAACGCACTTTTGTCTACCGACAAAGGTGCGTTTTTTGAATGATGTTTGCCTTCGGCAAATGATGTTGGCTACGCCTAATGATGTTCGCTACGCGAATGATGTGTGCCTGACGGCACATTGGGGCAAACATCGCATCATTGCGACCAACGGGAGCAACATCATTTTGAGCGAAGCGAAAAACATCATATCGCCGCAGGCGATGCATCATTTGACAAGTATATGAATTTATGATATAATAACAAAAAAGAAGGTGCGATGCGGCACCTCGATTGGAGCGAATATTCACGAAGTACAATATGCACAAGGCACGAAGGACTTTATATCCAAATCGCATCTTGTAAAACCACAAAGGAGAATATAAAATGAAACGAATTATTAGTTTTTTTATTTGCTTGATTATTTTAATATCGTTTACCAGTTGTAATGCTGATAACAATGCGACCTCCTTGCGCTCTGGAAATTATTATGCAGTTGGTGACTATGAAGAAATGCTGACTCCGTATTTGTGGCTGGATACAGATCAAAAGACTTTTTCATTTGGTGCAGGATCGGTTATCTCTTATGCGGAGCACGGCACCTACGCAGTTGTCGACGGAACAATCATTGCTACCTCACAAAGCACAACATTCCAATTTAAACTTGCGGATAAAAACACACTAATTCTGATTGACAATGGAGATAATGAATATTTCAAAATACCTATAAATACGCAATTCGTATTTAGCGAAGGTTTGAAATAGTTTACGCACCTTTTGTTCGTTTTTACCTACACTTACGCACCGTTTGCGCGTTTCTTCGCAACAAAAAGAGAACTTTTGTCTACCGAAAGTTCTCTTTTTGTTTATCCAAGTCGCAGGCTTGGCATAGACGCTCGCAGGCTCGCTATTCCGTCGCTTCGCTCCTTACATCACCGCGCGAAGCGTGGTGTATATCATCAAGGGCGGCAAGCCGCCCTTGTATCTCACCACACTTTAGCGTGTATTAAAACTCCGTAATGATGATATACAATGCTTTGCATTGGTGATATACTCGTCAAAAGCGAGGTATACTCACTTTTGACGTGATGATATACAAGGCTTACGCCTTGATTTATTTTCAATAGTGTGTTATAATAAACTCACTGAAAATCCAGAATTTGACGGAGGATGGAAATGTATCTTTGGATTGCAATTGATGTAAACGAGCAAATTCGCGAACTTCGTGAAAATGCAGAAAACTATATAAAAAATCACGAAATAACATCCCCAACATTAACCTTGCCTTTTCACATTTCATTGAAAATTTCTTTTCAGATTTCAAGTGACATATTGAAAGAAGTAACATATGACATACGTGAGTTTTGTAAATCACTAAAGCCATTTACAATCACTGTCAAAAGTATAGAAAAAACGGATACTATTATTTGGCTGACTATGCAAGATAGTGCTTACCTTACCGCTATACATAATAGGCTTGACCAATTGTTGCTTGAAAAATATGGTGTGGTACAGCACGAGTTTGATAAATCTTTTATTTTTCACACATCAATTTTGATCACAAATAGCAAAGGACATCTTAATGCCGCATTTGAAGCGATTAAGGACATTAACATACCAAGTGTGCTTAATGCACAAAAAATTATTATTGGTTCATCAAAAGAAGGACAACCTGGAACATACAGCGTAATTGAAGAAATTATGCTATGATTATTTCTTAGTTAATCCCAAAAACAGATTCCAATTTGTCGAACTAATATAGGTGCAAACCTTGTAGGAAAATGCACCCATAACTCTAAAATTTGCACCCACCCGAAAATGGTATTAAAATTTTGGATTACTCACACTTAAAGCCTAAATTGAACCAAGGTTCAGTTTGGGCTTTTTGCTTTCTTTTGCACTTTGTACAGCGGGAATAGAAGGACCTGCCGTCAAAATGACAGCAGGCCCTTCATGAGACTTGAACGGGTTCCCGACGGCTCGAAAATATAGTCGATCCCCTTCGGCTCGGTACACTCGCCTCGATCTTCTCCTTATTTTCTTCGGGCGCGTCAGTTGTAATACGGTTAGGCTTGACGAAAAAAGATGCATCTCTTCCCTTTTTCGCTTTTATTGTTTTCTTTATATTGACAATTGCTTGTAGTGTAGTATAATTATTTTGAATACTTTTATCGGATCCTTTGCCCTTTTGGGGACCGTACTGCGTTATGGGCGGCTGGATAATGAGCCTTTTCCCTCTGCTTTTACTTGCGGATGATGGTGCGCCCTCGATCTACGGGATCGAGGAATGATCGCTGAGGATTAAAGAGGAGTTTATTTCAAATGAAGCTTGCAGATATATTCGCCGGCGGCATGGTGCTTGCCGCGAACAGACCTATACGCATCTTCGGCGAGGGACGCGGTCGAGCGACGGTATCGCTCAACGGTAATTACGCAGAGGTAGTGTCGGATACGGACACCGTTATATCGCGCGACATTTGCGAGACGGATGCGATACATCCACCGACAAAGGATGTTTTATCAAAGAGGATCGCAGAGATCGTGAGAAAGCATTATTTCAATTAGGAGCGTCAGACAGGTGAATATAAGAAAAACGACCGCCAATGATGCTTTGGCGGCAGAGAAGATATATATGGATGCGCGCAGTTTTATGCGCGAGGCCGGAAACCCCACACAATGGAATATGCAATACCCGAACATCGAGACCGTTATGGCGGATATCGAGAATGGGGTCGGATACGTGTGTGAGGAGGACGGCGAGATTCTGGCGGTATTTATGTTTGGAGCGGGGCCTGACAAGACTTACGACGTGATATACGACGGCGCGTGGCTGAATGACGAGCCGTATGCCGTGATACATCGGATCGCAGTGGCAGAAAATGCGCACGGGCGCGGCGTTGCGGGCTTTTGCTTTGCGGAGTGCTTCAAAAAGTTTCCTAACCTGAAGATAGACACTCACCGCGACAACGTTCCCATGCAGCGTGCATTGGCGCGTGCCGGCTTTGAGAGGTGCGGTATAATCTACCTCGAAAGCGGCGACGAGCGCGTGGCGTTTCAGAAGTGCTGATGAAAAGTTTTTATTTACTCCTCATCCACCGCTAGCGGTCCCCCTTCTCCCACAGGAGAAGGCATAAAATAGAAATGACCCTTGACCGTATCTTCACTCATACGATCAAGGGTCATCTCTGTTCACTCTTGGTATCTAACATCTTTCTTAATCCTCACTTTCTATTGTCTACCCTTTTCAAACGGCTAACTTAAATAACTTACATCTACTTCCACTACTACCCGACTAGCTCTTAGGCTTTATTTGTTATTGCCATTTTTCAAAAGGTGAAGTTGCCTGACATCTTAACTCTGATTTCAAACGCTGACGATCTTTGCCGAATACTTTATATCTCAAAACTTATCTTAAAATTAGAGGAATCGGTTGTGCTGAAATTCGAATCTGTTGACTCGGATCTAGTTCTATTTAAAGCGGCGCTTTCACCGCGTTCGCTTTTACTTTTTTCTCTTTCGGTTTTGATCGATTTGTCTATGCGTTTTAGTCTTTGTTAAGAAGTCCGTTTTACTTTGCCATTGGACTGTACCTCCTCCTTGTGACTTAAGTATAGCATAATTTTTCGGCTTTTGCAATTGGCAAAGTAGCAAAAGTTCACAAATATTTTTTGTTCAAAACATAGAAATTGGAGCTTTTGCACACAAAGGGGTTTACAAGACGGTAAAAATGTGATATAATGGATTCGTTGAGTGCGTGAAAGGCGAGCTGTTAAAAAGTGACGGATCGTTTTTCGGCTTTTTTTATGCTCTCCGGACGGCTTGCAAAGAACGGATTTTATTTAGCCGCAAGACCGCTAAAGTGAGCGTGTTCAACATCGGCTTTTTGAAAAATGCTTGACATTTCACGGCATTGAGCATACAATGTATTTAACAAAAAACGCATTGGCTGTCCGAGGATGGCAGAAAGGATCTTTATGACAAAGATAAGCTTTATAGGAGACTCTATAAGAATGCAGTACGCTCCGCGCGTAATAGATCGACTCGGAGAAGGCTATGAGGTCTACCAACCGGGGGAAAACTGCCGTTTTGCAAAGTATTCTCTGCGCGGCATGTGGGACTGGAAGGCGGGAATGAGCGGCAGCCGTATCGTACACTGGAACAACGGACTTTGGGATATGTGCGACCTTTTCGACGACGGAATGTTCACCTCGGTCGAGGAATACGTAAGCACTATGCTCCGTATTGCAGATATTCTGCTCGCCCGTCATGAAATTGTAATTTTTGCAACTACCACCCCTGTAAGAAAGGAAAATCCGCACAATAGCACTGATGAGATCAAGCGCTATAACGATGCTCTCGTTCCTCTGTTAAAGGAGAAAGGAATAATTATAAACGACCTCTTTTCGCTTGTCGCACAGGATATACCGCGCTACGTAAGCGATGACCTTATCCATCTCTCCGAGGAGGGAATCGAGCTTTGCGTGGAAGCGGTAACGAAGGCTGTCCTTGATGCCGAAAAGATGCTTAAGGCTGATAAGGGTGACTGTGCATCCGACAATGAAAAGGACACCTCAGGAGCGCCGATCTTATTTAACAAATAATAATATCCTATCAAACGACTCGTTTTTTTGAAAAAAAGTATTGACAAATCTCTTCAGCTGTGGTATTATATTACGGTACGAAAGCGTAGCGATCGTACGCCCCTGTAGCTCAGCTGGTAGAGCACTTGACTTTTAATCAAGGTGTCCGGAGTTCGCATACCGCCGGTGGCTGTTCTATAGTGGTACAAAGCTATCGGCGGTATATTGCGTAACGCGGCTGACACGTTTTTTTAAAGACCTATAGCGGAACGTACGGGTTCAAAGCCACCCCGCGTAGCAAATTCTCCGCATTTTGCGTAGCAAAAATTTAATAAAACGCCCCTGTAGCTCAGCTGGTAGAGCACTTGACTTTTAATCAAGGTGTCCGGAGTTCGATTCTCCGCAGGAGCACCAAAAAAGAAGCCCCCTCAAGCTTGAGGAGGCTTTTTTATGTTGTCCAGCGGGGAGTAACGTGCGAAATCAAGGTGTCTCCTATTCTGCGCTACGTGGAGGTATGCCTGGGTCTGCTTGAGCGTGGTGTGTCCGAGGAGTTCCTTGAGGTTGTAGATGTTGCCCCCGTTCTCAAGATACCGGGTGGCGAACGTGTGCCGAAGCAGATGCGGGTGGAGTCGAGGGACTCCACTTTTTATTTTGAGCTTGCGGAACATATCCTTAAGGGTTGCCTGGGTTAACGGCTCGCCCCCAAGGGTTTGGAGGAGAGCTGGGGAAGGCGCGACGGCATCCAGGTATGCCGCGAGGTGTTTCTCGGTGGTGAGCCCGAAGGAAACGGCGCGCTGCTTGTTTCCCTTGCCGCTTACGATCAGATATCCCTCCGGCAAATGCAGGTCAGCGACTTTCGCGGTCACGACCTCATCAAGCCGCAGCCCCGCATCTACCATAAGCGAGAGAATCACCCGGTTACGCAGGTGGATCACGTTCGAGTTGTCGCCGTAAACGGCAAAAACTCTCTCGAGCTCCTGATCGGTAAGGACGTTGATGAAAGGCTTGCGAGCCTTTGGAAGACGGAATTTACGGCAAAAATCGGTCTCTACGTAATCGTTTACGTAGAGCCAATTGAGATAGGCGCGGAGGGAACGGACGTAGCTCTGAATGGTGACGGTGTTGGTGTGCGATTCTCGCAGCTTCCGGGCATACTCGTTCAGATGCTCCGATCGGAGCTCTGCAAGCTCGCGCTCTCCGATCTGATCGAGAAAGGGACGAAGCTTGTTCCGGTAATCTGTCACAGTCTTCTGACTGTTCCCCTTGAGGTACTGATCTTCCAGGAAAATCTCAAACGATTGTGAAACTGTCATATAAAACTCCATTCCCGGTACTTTATCCCCTCGTGTTCTGACTCTCGGTAAAAGGCATCGTTTGATGCCTGGTCATCTGTGACCGGGATAAACTCCCGGGGATCTGTTCCGTAAAGATACACCGGGGAGGCGAGCTCCCCTCCTATGAGGACGTACCGCCCTCCGATTTTTCCCTCAATTCCTTGCTTGCCCATATACTTGAATATGTACTTCGCGACCTTTTCTCTGTCGAGGGTAGTTGCCTTGATAACCTCTGCGGAGGTAAAACCGAAATGAAAATCCGACACGTTGTATAAAGGTTGTCCGTTATGCTCGAGGGGCGCGCCGGTGTGCGCGTTTATTGCGAGGGTTAGCTTGAGTGCTGCGGAGTTCATTATGGCGTGAAAGTGAATACCGCCCTTCTTGTGACGTTCGGGGCATATGACATATTTCAAGCCGCGCCTTTGGACTCTGTCCGAAAGCCACACCTTTAATCTTTTGTAAACGTCGTCCCAAGAAGCGCGATTTTCAACGTGCTTCGGAGAGATAGTGAACGTAACGAAAGTATCCAAGTCGGGATTGCAAAGTATCTTATTGAATGCGTTAATCTTGGCACGGTGCAAATTACGCCAGGCGGGGAGCTTTGACTTTGGCTCAATGCTTGCGCCCTCGTCGTACAGCTCCGGAATCGCAGAGTTTGCCGCGGCGTTCTCTGCCTCGATCTCGGCTATGAGATCGTCAAGTGCTGCGTTCCCCTTGCGCTTGACTTCCTCGAAGCCGGGAAGACGGAAGGAGGGGAAGCTGATATTCTGAATGGTCGCAAGCTTCATTACGCCCTCAGGGGTCTTGTAGTACTTGGCGCGAGTGCAAAACTTTATTTGATTTTCACTTACTTGGAGCACAACTCCCCCCTCCTTTCGTTTGATTTCCCTGGCTCGCTTTTCGCGGGCTCCTGCCCTTGCCTCGAAAAGCTCAATATGCTATAATCGTTTCTGAGGTGACCCAAGGGCTATTTGCTGACATTCTGAGACTTATATCAAGTAGTTTTCTATTGTACAAGGTATAGCTTATGTAAATATTTTAAATACTCGGAATGCGCGGGCGATTATATGCGCGCGCCCGAGGCTTCGGAAACGGTTTTACAAAAAGCCTATACGGCGCATTTTTGGCTTTGTTCTCACGGCAACCTCTCGCTTGCAACGTCGGCATTTTATGAAAATGACTCCGTCCAAGCTCACGTCCGCCTCAAAGAGAACGCGCTTACACCTGGGACAGTTGTAAGCCTTGGTATCAAGTTCTCGGTTGAATTCCTCGTAACCGTGTCCGTGCTCGATCTCAACCTCGTTATTCGCTTTCTGCTCTCCGTTCCCGACTGCGTCCGGAACGTAGCCGAAGAATCTGATACGCATACACTCACCCGCACTTTCCTTGCGCCTAGCTAAACCAACGCCAACCGGGATACTCATTTCCTTCATCGTCAACTACCGGCTCCGACCTTTCCAAGTCAAACCCGTCCGGATTCTTTAGCGGGTCTGATTTGCCAAGGTCGTGAGCCTTGATTTTGATAAAATCCTTCGGCAGCTCGTAAACGACTACCGTACCGTCATCGGACTTGCGGTATACCAGGGGCGAACGCTGTGCCGCCTTCTCAAGCTGCTGCTTGATACGACGGTTGCGCGTTCTTACCGTGGCAAACTCTTCTGACTCAAGGAAGGTGATCGTCGTTCGCTCACTTTCCTTGACTCGCTCGGGGTATTTAGCCACTATGTTTACCTCCCGACAAGCTCACCGCAAGATCATTAATTTCGGCAAGCTCATTATTGATCTCTTCGGTGAGATCCGCCATAACGTTGAGGAGAGAATGAACGTGAGAATTTGACGGTAGATCGATGATCTCCAAAAGGCTAATAGCTACCTCGAACATATCAGCCAACCGAATCACGTAGTAGTGAATTTGATCTGTTGCTCTATTAACACTAATTGCCTCCGAAGATGTAAGATTGAGGCTTTTAAGAATTTCGGTGTTCTTTGTGTACGTCATTGTTGGATCTTCCTTTCGGTTTTCTTTATTCGCTGGGAGTAGGAACTATACAGAAAGCGCGGTGAATGCTTTGCGAAACGCGCTCTACTACGTATCGCGGTCTGAATGCGCCAGGGCGCATCAAGATCGGCTTTTCACCGTACCGGCACGTACTCAAGGTTATGAAATCTTCTCCGAAGAAAACAAAGCTCAAAAGTAGCTTGTCCTTGAACTCGCAAAAGACGAAATCTCCGTCTTTAACTTCGGCAGCGCTTTTAACCTCTCTGACGAGGAGATGATCTCCCGGGCATATGTACGGAATATAACTCTCATCCAAGACTTCGACGTAGCCGTAGTCTTGGTATAGGAGTTTGTCCTTCGTTGATGTCTGATCGCTCATTTAGTGTACCTCCTTCTTTACTTCAAAACCAACAGAGCAAAAGCATTCGTATGAATGCATTTTACTCAATTATAGCATTCAAACGAATGCTTGTCAAGCATTTATTTGAATGCCGTGCTATAATTACAAAAAATGGCGCTATGGAGGTAATAATGATTTATCAACGTTTGAGAGACACACGCGAAGATGCCGACAAAAAGCAAGATGAAATTGCTGCCGTTCTGAAGATAACAAGACAGCAATATCAACTTTACGAAAGTGGTAAACGTGAATTGCCAATGCATCACTTTGTGACCCTTGCAAGATACTACAACGTGTCGTTGGACTATCTTGCCGGGATTATAGATACCCCTAGGAAATTGAGCTAAATTCGGGGCGTTTTATTTGTGTCCGTTCTATGAATGGCATTCGTAAATTATCGTAAAATATCGTAAGTGAGGTCATACGACGTGCACTTTGTCTTGATACGAGAGCGCGCTCGCGCGCGCGGACAAAGTGCACGTCGTATGACGGTTGACCGACCGATCGACAGCATTTACAGACGAGAAAAGGGCGCACACTCGGCTATACCGCCTACCGTGCACGCCCTTTTCTTTTCTCTTGCTCTGAAAATGCCGTCTCTATTTGTTTTTATCTTGTGTGAGGGGTTCGTCATACCTCCACTTTGCCAAAATCGCGCCCAGGGCGTTTTTTAAGGCTTTCGCTCTTGCGAGAGCGACTCTCCGAGGGGGAACGAGGCAAGAGCGCACGTCTTCCTCGACGTGCAGCGCTCTCTGAAGCTTTCCCGGCGCGCCGAACCCGCGCACGTTCTTTGCGCCACTCTGAAGCTCTGTTCTACCGGGTGCGCTCTTGCCCGGGGTTTCGACGTTGCGACGTCGACTCTCCGAGGGGGCTGTCTGCCGACCACCTTGAAAGGTGGACGAACTTTTTAATTTGCCTCCGGCGGCACTCGGCGTGAGCCAGGAGGGCGGGCGTTCCCTTTGTGACCTCCCGCCCTTCCGGGCTTGAGTGTGGCTTCTGATCTCCGTTCCGTCAAGTCCGGTTAGTCCGGTATCCCTCCCAATTTTTTCGCTAACACCCGGGGCGAAAAATTTGTGAGCATATCCTCCCGCCCTTCCTTGACCTCTCTATTTTGGTTTTCCAAGGGGCAATTTGTGCAGGGTGTACAAATGACGAGGCGGTTTTTCGCCTGCAGCGTCGTGAGTTGGGGCTCGGATCGTGCCGCAGCTCGCGCTCTGATCTCTGATTCTCTTGTGCATTCTGCACAGTCGGGGCGAGTCCGAAAACTGCGTTTTCTGCCTTTTAATCAAGGTGTCCGGAGTTCGATTCTCCGCAGGAGCACCAAAAAACAGACCACCTTTTCGGTGGTCTGTTTTTTGTTCTCCTTGCTCAAATCGACTCCGCGCGCCGAAGGCGCAGGAGTTCGCAACATAGCGGCACGGTTTCGCCGTGCGAAACGACACGTTAACCTAGCCAACTAAAGCTCTCTGCCGCTAATTCTCCGCAGGAGCGCACCCTAGCGGTGCTTCTCTTTTTTGCTCTCCCTGCTCGAATCGACTTCGCGCGCCGAAGGCGCAGGAGTTCGCAACATAGCGGCACGGTTTCGCCGTGCGAAACATCACACTACACCATTTAAGGACAGTCGAGACGCCTGTCCCTACAAATACACTTTTCCCGCGTTATACGAAAGAGCCGAATCGGTCGATTCGGCTCTTTATTTTTTGCTTTTTATGCAAGCACGAACTTGTTGAAGCTCTTTTTGCCGCGCTTGATAAGCACGCCCTCTTTAAGCTGTGCTTCGGTTACGGTTGCGCGGACGTCGGAGAGCTTAACGCCGTCGACGGTTACGCCGCCCTGCTCTATCGCACGGCGACCCTCGGACTTGGAGGGTACCATCTTGCCGAGAACGAGGAGGGAGTTAACGTCTATCGCGCCATCAACGAGGGTGGCGGGGTCTACCTCAACGGTGGGGGTAAGGCTGGAGTCGCCTGCGCCAAAGAGTGCGCGAGATGCTGCCTGTGCCTTTGCTGCCTCTTCCTCACCGTGAATCATTTTGGTAAGCTCGTATGCAAGGATCTCCTTTGCGGTGTTGAGCTGTGCGCCCTCCCACTTATCCATAGCGTCGATCTCTTCAAGAGGAAGGAAGGTCAGCATTCTGATGCACTTGAGAACGTCCTGGTCGCCAACGTTACGCCAGTACTGATAGAAATCGTAGGGCGAGGTCTTTGCAGGGTCGAGCCATACTGCGCCGTTAGCGGTCTTGCCCATCTTTTTGCCCTCGGAGTTAAGAAGGAGGGTGATGGTCATAGCGTATGCGTCCTTACCAAGCTTTCTTCTGATAAGCTCGGTACCGTAGAGCATATTCGACCACTGGTCGTCGCCGCCAAACTGCATATTACAGCCGTATTCCTTATAAAGATGATAGAAGTCGTAGGACTGCATTATCATATAGTTAAACTCAAGGAAGGAAAGTCCCTTCTCCATTCTCTGCTTATAGCACTCGGCGGTAAGCATTCTGTTTACGGAGAAGCAAGCTCCAACGTCGCGAAGAAGCTCGATGTAGTTGAGGCCGAGAAGCCAATCGGCGTTGTTAACCATTATCGCCTTGCCCTCACCGAACTCGATGAACTTCTCCATCTGCTTTTTGAAGCAGTCGCAATTGTGCTGGATGGTCTCGGGGGTGAGCATGGAACGCATATCGGATCTGCCCGAGGGGTCACCGATGTAGCCTGTACCGCCACCGATAAGAACGATGGGGCGGTTGCCTGCCATCTGAAGTCTTTTCATAAGGCAGAGCGCCATAAAGTGACCTACGTGAAGGCTGTCGGCGGTGGGGTCGAAGCCGATGTAGAAGGTCGCGTTACCGTTATTTACAAGTTCTTTAATTTCGTTTTCGTCCGTCACCTGCGCGATAAGACCGCGGGCAACGAGCTCGTCATAAATCTTCATTTTATTTTGCCTTTCGAAATTCGTCATTAAAATACATAAATTATACCATATATTTAAACTTTTGTCAATGCTTTTTCACATAAAGTCGTCACCGTCGGAAACAAGCTCGGATATGGTGCGCGCGATCTCTTTGGGAAGATCGGACGGGGTGACACCGTAGGCGGAGAATTCAGCCGCGAGGTGCTGACCTGCGAGAGCGTGTACATAGACGGCAAGGGCTGCCGCTGCGGTGGGGGTACAGCCACCTTGTGCGACGAGGGCTGCCATAACGCCGGAGAGGACGTCGCCGCTGCCCGCCTTGGCAAGAGCGGATGAGCCGGTGGCATTGATGTATATTTCGTCCGAATCCGCTATGACGGTGCCTGCGCCTTTAAGAACGAGGATGATGTCATTCTCGACGGCGAAGCGCTCGGCAACCTCGAGTCTGTGGTGCTGGATGGTTGCGACGTCGGATATGGAAAGACGGGCAAATTCAAGCGGATGGGGCGTAATTATTACGGTACGTGGTGATTTTTTTAGTGCCAAGATGCCCATCTCACCCATTGCGGAAAGCGCGTTGATCGCATCGGCATCGAGGATAAGGGGCGAGCCCTCGGTAGCTAAAAGTGCGAGGGTGAGACGGCCAAGTCCTGCCGTATTATCGGAGCCGGAGCCTATAAGAGTTGCGCTGTGAGATGAAGAGAGAGCACATATTTCGGCAATATCATCATCGGTAAGGCTATCGCCAAGCGCCTTCTTTTTATAGATCACCTCGGGGTATTTCATAGAAAGCTCGGACACGACGGACGGTGCGCCGAGGTAGGTAACGAGTCCTACACCGGAGCGCAGGGCGGCTTCAAGAGAGAGGTGCGCCGCACCGCGATAGCGCTCGCTGCCGGTTATGACAAGGAGCTTGCCGAAGGTGCCCTTATTGGAATTCTCTTCTCTTTTGGGCATATTTTTCATCACCCAGTTGTGATCTATCATATGGTGGCGCAATTCAAAATTTTCGAGTATTTTGTCGCGCGGAATTCCGAGGTCGCAATATATTATCTCACCGACAAACGAGCGGGCGGGATAGGACACGATGCCCGGTTTTATAAAGCTCAATGCGACGGTGGCGGTGGAGCTGATGGCATAGTCGCTGACACTGCCGTTGTCGGGGTTTACGCCGAGGGGGACGTCGATGGCTATCTTATGCACGCCGACGAGGGAGCGCACGTAGACGGCGAGAGCGCGGAGAAACTCCGGCATCTCACCCGCAAAGCCGATGCCAAACACGGCATCGATAACGCAATCGGCAGAGTCGAGGAGCGACTTGACACTATCGAGACCGTTAAAGGAGATTATCTGTCCGCCCTTATTTGCATAGAGGGAGAGAAATTCCTTGCCCTCATCGCTTTTCTGACCTGCAGAAAATATATCAACGGCCGTGAGCGAATACTCGTCCATAAGATCGACCGCGGCGGCATAGCCGTCACCGCCGTTATTGCCCTTGCCTGCGAGGACAACTATATTGCCGCCCGTTTGAACGCGTGCTCTCACGGCATCGGCAACCGCCTTGCCGCTTTTACGCATAAGCTCAAGCACGGGAACACCGAGCTTGTCGGCGCAGAAGGCATCGATCATAGGTATCATAGATGACAGAACGAGCTTCATAAAGCTACCTCCATTACTAAAATTAAGATAAATGTATAGAGCTATTGTATCACAAACAAATGTGTTTTTCAATATTTTTGGTAAAGATATATCAAAAAAACTCTTTACAAATTCTCATTTTTTTGCTATAATAATAAAAAAATAGTTTACTTGGAGGTTATTATGGCTAAAAAGATCATTATTACAATTGCCAGACAGTACGGAAGCGGAGGACGCGAGATAGGCGAGAAGGTCGCAGCGGCACTCGGTATTCCGATCTACGACAAGGAAATAATAACCGATGCGGCATCCAAGAGCGAGCTTAACGCAGAGGTGATCAAGAATGCCGACGAGTCTGCGGCAAACAGCCTGCTTTACACTCTCGCAATGGGCTCTAACATTGCCGGTGCGACTATGCACTTTGGTTACAAGATGCCCCTTAATGACAAGCTTTTCATTCTGCAGTCGGATATAATCAAGGGATATGCGGCAAAGGGCAGCTGCGTTATTATCGGACGCTGCTCTGACTACGTGCTTCGTGACGAGGAGGGCGTTATGCGCCTGTTTATCTACGGTGACGTTGAGCACAGAAAGGCAAGAATCGCCGAAAGACACCCCGAGATCAAGTCCTCGCAGATCATAGACGTTATGAACAAGACCGACCGCCGTCGCTCGTCCTACTACAACTTCTATACCGGAAACAAGTGGGGCAAGTACGACAACTACGATATGGCTATCAACTCCTCTACCCTTGGCATTGACGGCACGGCAAGCATTATAGTTGCCGCAGCAAAAAAGATGATGGAAGATTAATTTCATACAAAAAGACCGATCGGAAACAACTACCGATCGGCCTTTTTTGTTTTATTTTTGCGCACCGTGATGGTGCAAAATGTTTGTTTTATTACATTTTTGGCAATTTTCAGCCAATTTTCGCCACGATGCTCTCAAGCTTATCGAGGGCTGTTTCAAACGCTACCTTTGCAGAGGAGAACTTGTAGGGATTCTCAAAGGTCTTGCCAACGAGCTTATTAAGTCCGTCAAACGTTTCAAGGTGAGGCTCGAGGGTCACGACGATGTCAGAATCGGTATAAGCCTTATGAGCGGCAAGTATGTCACCGATGCACGCCTCGCCGCAGCCGGGAGGAACGATAGCACCGACGCTCATGCTGTCCTTGATATGAAAATACTTGATGTAATCGCGGAGCATCTCATATCCGTTCGGGAAGGGCTTGTGACCGTCGAGTACGAAGTTGCCCATATCGAAGACCGCCTTGAGTCTGCCGCCAAAGGCGTTCAAAATATCAAGACATCTCTCGGGGGACTCGCCGTAGATCTTTGCCTCATTCTCATGGCAGAGGGTAAGGCCGTACTGATCGGCAAGGTCGAGAAGTCGGCCGAGCTTATCAATAACCTCACCGCGCGCTTCGTCGCGGCTCTGTCCGTCGCGAAGATAGAAGCTGAACATTCTTATGTTCTTTGCGCCCATTATGTTTGCGTTGGTGAAGCACTTTTTAGCTGCTTCAAGGTGAGCGTCAAAATCGTCGGCAAGGTTTATCTTGCCAAGAGGAGAGCCGATCGCAAACGCGCTGACACCGTGATCGGCGAGCAGAGCGGTATATGCTTTTGTATCACTTTCTGCAAGGTCGGCGATGTTGGTGCCGTTTATAAATCTCGGCTCGATGTAAGGCACACCGCGCTTGCCGAGAAACTCGGCTTGCAGACGAGGGTCGTGATCGTATTCGTCGGCAAATGCGGAAATCAGTATCTTGGACATCAGATCTCGGTGGCAGGAGTTACTGCCTCCTCCTTTCCGCTTGCGATGGCACGATCCATAGCGCAAAGCAGACGGACAGGTGCCATGAAGTCCTCATAGCACTTAGGCTGTGCGCCGCCCGAAAGAAGACTATAGAACTCACCGAACTCAACGGGGTAAAGGTCACCGGTTATGGGATACGTGCCGCCGAACATACCCTTCTCTGCGCTTACGTAAGCGGCGTAGGTATAGTTGCCGTCAACGAACTCGAAGCTGACGTCATACTCGGGGTAACGAACGGTACCGGTAATAACGTTGCCGTTTATGTAAGCTGTAACGCTTGTGGGATTATAGCCGTGCACAGACTCAAGCACCTCGGCAAGATGCTGTGCGTAGAAGAAGAAATTGCCATAGTTGTTGGTCATAGATACGGGGGAGCGATAATATCCGCCGTAAACCTTGCCGCATTCACCCGAGGCGATCTTCTCACGAAGCTCGTGAAGAAGGGGGGCGTGAGGGCAGCTGGAACCGCCTACAACCCTGCACCCGTGTGACTTTAAATCCTTCATAAAGGTGACAGCCTCAACCTCGTCGCTGGTGATGGGCTTGTCGATAAACATGGGAATGCCGCTTGCGATATAGGGCTTTGCGTACTTGTAGTGGTTTCTGCCGTCGCGTGCGGTTATGACGATGCCGTCGACCTTGCCAACGAACTCGTCATAGGATTTAGCGCAATATACGCCAAAGTTTTTCTGCATACGCTCCTCTGCCTCGGGCTCGTTGGTATAAACGCCAAGAACCTCGATGTCGGCAAATTTGCCGTCCTTTATAAGAGTGAGAAAAGCATCGGCGTGGGAATTCTCACAGCCGAGAATGGCTATCTTATACATACCTAAAATCTCCTTTTAGTACCGATTAATAACGCACGGGGAGGGGGTTATCAGCATGAACCTTCTCGATTATGCCGATAATTCTCGCAGCGGTCTCGGGCTTAACCTTGAGGGGTGTGCCGTTCTTGATGGTATCGCGGAGCATCTCGTAGAAGGAAGAAACCGCGGTAGTAAAGGGAGAGCCTTCAAACTTGCCTGACTCCTCGTGCATTTCAAGCTTCTCGGAGCAGTAAGTAGGCATACCGTCAGCATCCTTGAGGGCGGTGGGAACTACGGGACGTTCGGGGTTTTCGCCGTCCACGATATACTTCATTTCGTACTCTGCGGTGTTGCACTTAAAGGTACCCTTGGTGCCGCAGATCTTAAGAAGCGGAGGTGCGTAGGAGTCGATGGCGTTCATCTCGATGTCGATAACAGCCTTGCCGGGTGCGGAGATGATTATCTTTGCATAGTCCTCTGCGTCACCGCTGGTTATGGCTGTGCCAAGACGGGAATACTTAACCTCGGCATTATCGTCATAATCAAGGAAGCCGAGAGCGATACCAATGGGGTGAGGACCGGTGTTATAAACGCTGCCCGCAACCTTGGACTGAAGGGTCTGCCAGTCCCATCTGCGTGCGAAGGAGTTGTACTTGATGTCGATCTGCTTGATCTCGCCAAGCTTGCCGCTCTTGCAAAGCTCATTAGCAAAGATATAGTAGGGTGCAAGGAAGGTCTGCTGGAATACGGCGAGGATAACACCGTTATCCTGTGCGCACTTGATGAGGTTGTCGCACTCGTAACGGGTGCGTGCCATGGGCTTCTCAACAAGAACGTTGAAGCCGTGGGAAAGAAGATCGAGGGTTATGGGATAGTGATACTCGGAGTAGGAAGAGTTAACAACAAGGTCGATGTCGGTTCTGCCGAAAAGCTCCGTGTAGTCTGCTACGGTTTCGCAGCCGGGGTATTCCTTGAGTGCAAGCTCACGTCTTGCGGGGTCAGCCTCAACGACTACCTTTACCTCAAAATGCTCGTTTGCCTCGCTCTTTAAATATGCGCCATGAATGTTACGACCGCTTCGGCCCTGACCGATAACGGCAATTCTAACGTCCTTCATAAAAGAACCTCCAAAATAAAATTTATTGTACTCTCATTATATCCCAGAAATAATTACAAGTAAATAATAAAAAATATGTATTTATATTGCAAAAAGTGTAATTATGTGATATTATTATAGTACAAGTAAAAGGAGGGCGAGAATTTGACTAAGGTAATATCACTTATTAAAAATGACGAGATATCCTTCAACCATACCGTGAACGAAAATATAGACTCCGATAGATTCTGTGCGCACCTGCACGACAGATGCGAGATCATCTACCTTGTACGCGGCGAGATCGCTTACACCGCAGAGGGCCGCACGTACGAATTAAAAAACGGTGACATAGTTATATCAAAGCCCTACATTCTTCACAATATTTATCCCACGAAAGAAACAATGTACGAAAGATACGACGTTATTATAGATCACAAGCGTTTGCCGAGCGAGCTGTGGCAGAAGATAAAATCGGGGCGCGACGTTTACAAGTGCGCGGGAAACGATCTTATCTACGAGGCGTTTGCCAAGATGGACTACTACTACGGCAAGTTTGGCGAAGAGGATTACACTCGACTTATAAGCAACCTGTCCGAAGAGATACTTTACAACCTTTCGCTTATGGAGGGCGAGGACAGCGGAAGCGTAAACCCGATAATCGACAAGGCGTTAAGCTATATCAGAGAAAATCTCAAAGAGCTTAAGTCGGTCGAAGAGATATGCGATGCGCTCTACATAACGAAGGGGCATTTACACCATCTTTTTGTCGAGCATATAAAAATGACACCGATGAAATACGTCGCATCAAAAAGGCTGCTGCTTGCGCGCAGAATGATACGCCGCGGCGGACGTCCGACAGAGATCTTTACCGAATGCGGCTTTAACGACTATGCTACCTTCTTCCGCAATTACAAGTCGTATTTCGGATATCCGCCGAGCGAGGAGTGCGAGAAGGCGGCATTGCTTGATATAATGTCATAATAAAAGCAAGCACCCGTGTCAAAAAAGTGACACGGGTGCTTTGTTATGCTCTTTTTGCTTTCAAAGGGACTCAAGAAATCTGCCGAGGCAATCTGCGATAAAATGATGTCCCTCGTCGTTGAAGTGCAGACCGTCAGATGTGTATTTTTCCCTTTGTACAGGGTCTGCCGGGTCGATGCCGAGATTTTCAAAAAGGTCGAGAACGGGGATATTAAAGAGCGCGGCGGTGTCCTTTATTATCTTGGTATAGCCGAGAATTGACATCGCATCAGGCTGCTTCATCGGGTATGTCGACGGCTTGTCACCGTTCATGCCGCCGTAGTCAAAGCGTGCGGGGCTCATAAACACGACCTGCTTGCCGGGAAATTCGGTCGTTATAAAATTCATAAGGAAGTATACTGCGCCCGCAAATGTAGCGGGGGTCTTGTCGCCAAGCTTTCCAATGGGGGCGTCACCGTGGAAGTAGTCATTTACGCCGCCGTAAACAACGATAATATCAGCATCGCGGTTAAGATCGTATACCCTTCCGCAGAAGCAGAGGTCGTGGCGCGGCTTTTCACTCGGCTTGGACTGATGCGCTAGGCGAGTGCCGCCTATGCCGTAATTGTAGACCGCTTTAAGTTCGTATTTTCTTTTGAGTATGTTGTCGTATCTGTTATTCTTTCTGTCAACAACACCTACGCCCTCGGTTATGCTGTCACCGAGGAAATTGATAATTTTGCCTTTAAGCTCCATTGTAAAACCCCTTTAAATCGTGCAAACAAAATTGCAACCCGAAAGCGTTTGTAAGCGCTTAACAGTCACGTAGCCAATTATAGCACAACAATTCGTGCTTTTCAATACGTAGAATAGCGTAAAGCCAAAAAGATTGTTGCGCTTCTGGCAGGAGGAAAAATATTTTTGTTTTTTGAAAGTTTTTTTAAAAAAGTAGTTGACAAGCAGGAAAATATATGCTATAATAATCCTCGCTTGCAGCAAATGCTGTTAGTATTCCTCGATAGCTCAGTCGGTAGAGCGCATGACTGTTAATCATGATGTCACTGGTTCGAGCCCAGTTCGGGGAGCCAGAAAAAAGCACTTGCTTTCGCAAGTGCTTTTTTCAATGAAGCGCACCTTGCGGTGCATGAAAAATGAAGCAGAGCTTCGCTCTATGAAGCGTGGCTTTGCCACATGGAAAAGTTAGTGTGCGCTTCGCTTCATGTTTGCGAAGCAAACGCATCATGCGAGCGTAGCGAGTGCTTCATATCGCCGTTAGGCGATGCTTCATTCAATATTTCGAGTTGCATTTTTGTACTACGAGGCCAAAAAGAAGAGCACCACCTTTTCGGTGGTGTTCTTTTTTTGCTTTCCGGGGGCGAGAGTCTGTGACATCATGATTAACGCGCTCTGCCGACTGGGCGTAGCGAAGTCGTAGCAAGCACAAAACAGTTGATAACTGTTTTTGCGCAGCGAAACCGCCCGAGAGCAAGGAGCAAACAGAGCCGAGTGTATCGAGGCGATAGGCTGCGACTATGCGAAGGTGGAGAGACGTGCGCATGACTGTGAATTTGCGCGTTTGTCAAAACGCTTTCGCAAGATACCGCATACGCGGTATGCACGAGTCGCCGGTTCCGCTTCGCGCCGGTCTGCTCTGCAGACACCGTTTGCAAAAACGTGCCACCGGCACTTTTTTGCTGCAGAGAGCCATAATGGTGCAATAATTTTGCAACCTAACACGAAAAGTCCTTGAAAATCAAGGACTTTTCGTGTTTTTGGGGGCAAAAATCATATTCCTTTCACCATTGCACCTTTTCCCCAGCCTTATAGTCTTTAATCTGTGACTTTCGTTGTTGAAATTTATTGCATTTTATGATATAATGTATTTAAAAGGAGTGATATGAGATGAATAACTTTGAAAATGTACACTTCAAAGGAAAATTCCGTGATTATCAGCAGCGTGTTCTTGATAATGCAGATAAGTATCTTAGGGACGGAAAAATTAATATTGTTGCAGCACCGGGTAGCGGAAAAACCGTCCTTGGTCTTGAGCTGATTCGTCGCTTGGCTTCACCTTGTATAGTTTTATCACCCACAACAGCAATTCGTCAGCAGTGGGGAGAAAGATTTAAGAATCTGTTCCTTGATAATGCAGAAGATTTTTCGTCGCTCTTTTCGAACGATCTGCATCACATCAAGCTTGTAAATTCGATAACATATCAAGCGCTATACACTGCGATAGATAAGATATCTGCTACCGAAGACGAAGATATTGACTGCTCGGACGTTGATATCTTTGCTGTTATGAGAGAATTCGGAATAAAAACGATATGCCTTGATGAAGCGCATCATCTCAAAAACGAATGGCAGAAAGCACTTGAAAAGTTTATTTCCGCACTTAATAAGGATGTAAAAATTATTTCTCTTACGGCTACGCCACCATATGATTCGGAAGGGTCAGAATGGAGCAGATACATGGATATCTGCGGAGAAATTGACGAAGAGATTTTTGTTCCCGAGCTTGTCGGTCAAAATACCCTGTGTCCGCATCAAGATTATGTGTACTTTAATTATCCTACGGACTCGGAAATAGAAAGTTTCCGCACTCACAAGGAGCGTGCATTGCTTGCCGTTGAGAATCTCGGAAAGCTTGACCTCTTTTCTGATGTATGCCAATCCTTAAATGCGGAAAAGGACTACGAGATACTGTTTTCAGATGCCAAGCAATACATAGCGCTTGTAGCGTTGCTGAAATATTATGGCTTTGAAATTGATAAAAAGCTGATTCGTGAGCTTACCGCTAAAAGAGGACTCCCCTCATTTAAAATGCAGTATGCCGAAACAGCGATACAATTCCTTCTTAACGGAGAATTGATTACCGAAGAACAGAAAGCAGAGATCGTTTCTGTTTTAAAGAATCATTCTGTTTATGAAAAGAAGAAGGTAACTCTTGATTTGAATGAGCGTTTGAAACGAGCTCTGATCTCCTCGGTAGGAAAGCTTGAGGGTATAGAGCGTATCGCTTCAAATGAGGTTTCGGCAATGGGAAACCGCCTTCGTATGCTCGTTTTGACCGATTATATCAAGAAAGAAAATCTTGCTAAAATTGCATCTGCTGAAGAATTCAATTCGGTAAATATCGTTAGCATTTTTGAAACGCTACGCCGCGCAAATTTAAATATAAACATAGGTGTTCTTTCGGGATCTCTCGTTATTCTTCCAAAATCCATTGATCTTTCCGATATTAAACATAAAAAAGAGGATATCGCGGATACCGATTACTGTACGGTTGAATTTGCAGGAGCTCTGCATCGGGGCATTGATTACGTTGGGAAGTTATTTGAGGAAGGCAAAATTCAAATACTCATCGGAACAAAATCGCTTCTCGGTGAAGGATGGGATTCGCCTTGCATCAATTCGCTTGTTTTAGCAAGCTTTGTCGGCAGTTTTGTTCTGTCTAACCAAATGCGCGGACGTGCGATTCGTATTGATAAAAACGATCCTCAAAAATCGGCAAATATATGGCATCTTGTAACGGTCGAGCCGGAATATTTGTTCAAAGATAAAGCTACGGAAAGGATATCTGCATACCTCCAAGAAGATTACAAGGAGCTCCATTCATATGACTATGATATTTTAAAACGTCGTCTTGACTCCTTTATGGGACCCAATTATTCTACCGGGACGATTGGAAGCGGAATTGAGAGAATTACATTGATCAAGCCGCCTTATGATAAAAACGGCATCGAGCGAATCAACGAGGAAATGCTAAAACTGTCTTCCCAACGCGGTGAAGTGAAAAGCAAGTGGCGTGGAGAAGTGGCGTACGGAAGCTTTGCCGTTGGAGTAGAAACTAATGTTCCAAAAGAGGCAAGAGTTCCTGTATTTACGTTTTGGAATTTTGCATTGAATGCGATTATTGTTTCCATAGAAATTTCGTTACTGCAACCGCTTATGAGACCGATTGCGAATCATAACGTTCCCATGACATTGGGAACTCTCGCGGTAATGGTTGGATTGCTTGTTGTTTTGTACCACAGTATCAAGAAGATAGTGCTGCATTTCAATCCGGCTCATTCCATCAAAACGCTTGGAGTTGCCGTTTACAAAACACTGTGCGAATGTGATTTGATATCGCCCTCCGCAAAGGTTGAAACAACTGCGTACAAACAAATATATGTCGTTGCTTTACATTTGAGGAATGCATCGATTCACGATCAAAACATATTCAATGCGGCTATGGCAGAAATGCTTTCACCGATTGAAAATCCTCGTTACATCTTGATTTCAAAAAACATATTCAAGCGTTACAACTATGAGCTTTCTTTTGCTTGTCCTTCAATAATAGGTAAAAAGAAAGAATACGTAGAGGTGTTGGCTGAGAAATTGAAAGCCACCACCGGTAACTTTGAGCCTGTTTATACACATCGAGAGGACGGCAGACGGCTGATCTTGAAATGCAGAAAGCGTTCTTATATCACCTTCAATGAAAAGGCAATGGGAAAGAAATATAAGGTTTCTCATTGGGATTGATACAGGGTTCAAAATTGTTGGGGTAACTCAAAAAAAGAACCCCACCGTCAAGGTGGTGTTCTTCTTTTTGCTTTCCGCGGGCGAGAGTCTGTGACATCATGATTAACGCGCTCTGCCGACT
>JAZNGE010000012.1:0-11448 GCA_045576315.1 Eubacteriales bacterium
GCGGTTCTCTCATCCGTCCCGAGGCAACCGGCTTCGGCGCAGTTTACTACACCGTAAATATGCTCAACCACTTCGGTGACGACATAAAGGGCAAGACCTTCGCGATCTCCGGCTTCGGTAACGTTGCTTGGGGTACGGTTAAGAAGGTAAACGAGCTTGGCGGTAAGGTAGTTACAATTTCCGGTCCCGATGGATACATCTACGATCCCGACGGAATCAGCACAGAGGAAAAGGTTAACTTTATGCTTGAGATGCGTGCATCCTGCCGTAACAGAGTTCAGGATTACGCAGATAAGTTCGGCGTTGAATTCTTCCCCGGACAGAAGCCTTGGGGCGTTAAGGCTGACATAATTATGCCTTGCGCAACTCAGAACGAGGTTGACGTTGAAGAGGCAGAGAAGATCGTTGCCAACGGCGTTAAGTACTACGTTGAGGTTTCCAACATGCCCACCACAAACGAGGCTGTTGCGTACCTTATGCAAAACGGCGTAGTCGTTGCTCCCTCAAAGGCGGTTAACGCAGGCGGCGTTGCCGTTTCCGGACTTGAAATGTCCCAGAACTCCATGCGTTACAGCTGGAGCGCCGAGGAAGTAGACGCAAAGCTCCACGACATCATGAAAAACATCTACGACAGCTCCGTCGCAGCAGCAAAGCAGTACGGCATGGAGGGCAACCTTGTTGCCGGTGCTAACATAGCGGGATTTATAAAGGTCGCCGACGCTATGCTCGCACAGGGCGTGGTATAATTTCGGTAACAATCGCCGTTTTCTGCCAAGCTCGCAATAGGTTTCTATTGCTTCGGGCAGAAGAACGACGATTCTTCCTCGAAATTGCATTCTTGGTAACAACCGCCGTTTTCTGCCAAGCTCGCAATAGGTTTCTATTGCTTCGGGCAGAAGAACGCCGATTCTTCCTCGAAATTGCATTCTTGGTAACAATTGCCGTTTTTCGACAAGCTCGACGTAGGTTACTACGCCTTCGGCTGAAAGAACGACGCTTCTTCCTCAAAAATCAAGATTTTGGTAATAACCGTCGTTTTCTGCCAAGCTCGCAATAGGTTTCTATTGCTTCGGGCAGAAGAACGCCGCTTCTTGCTCAAAATTACATCTTGGCAATAATTGCCGTTTTCCGACAGGCTCGGCGTATAATCTAACAAAACAAAAGGAACAGGCTTTCTCTCTGTATTCTTAGCGGAGAAACAGGCGGCACAAAGATTTCGGCAGAGAACTTGTTTTCTCTGCCGATTTGTGATATAATGGGGTTAACGAAAAGCCTCCCTTGTGTAAAGGGAGGTGGCAGCCGAAGGCTGACGGAGGGATTGTAAAAAAGCCCAAAATAGCAGGAAACAATCCCTCAGTCGCTAACGCGACAGCTCCCTTTACACAAGGGAGCCTTTGGATGCGCTCGTTCATCTTTAGGGGTATGGGCTTTGCCCGAAGCCTTTGTAATACAAAGGCGAAACTGGCGATAAAACAATAAAAATGCAAAATTAAAAAGAGAAGCTTATTAAACAGAAAAACGGGGGGGATTTTATGAAAAAGATATTCGTTATTTTTATTTGTTTGGTAGTTATTTTTTCTTTTTCCTCTTGTACCAATAAAGTTATATTTACGGAAACTGAAGATAAAACCATTGTAACAGTCGACGGCACTGAATACACTTTTGTCGGCAACGAGGGTAGAGTTTGGTGCTTTGGAGAATGGGAGTTCATCGGTCATGTAAAGGGAGAAAAAAAGACCTTTGTTCATCTTACCAATAAGGTTAAAACAGGTATGTATTCTGTTAATGGTAGTCAAGATGTGTTGGTAAGATATTTTCCCGACAATGAGTTTGCTGCTATGTATGTAAAGTCCGAATTACTGAAAACAGAAGTCACTATTGATAATTGTATTAGATTTGATTTTGTAAAAGATTCGCTTTTTAATAGTGATGAAACGATAATCTCAAAAAACGGAATAACTGAATGTGAAGATTTTCTTAATGAAATTAAAAGCGGGCAAAAGGCAAAAGATGCTGGACTGTATGATTTGGTAAAGCAACCCGACGGGATGTTGAAAAACTGTTATGTCTACGGATATGCCTGCGGTGTTATACAGGACGATGTTAACATAGTTATTCCTTTGCAAGTGATGTCATTTGATGACAAAGCATATTCAATCATAATCGACGATATAGAATATGTTTTAACTCAAGAATGGGTAGATAAATTGATAAACAACTAAAAAATGACCCCGACAGACTTTAAAATCTGTCGGGGCTAATTTATTTGTTTACTGTGGATCAAATTTGCAACATAGTAGCAATCTGATTCGTGATTTCTCCGCTAAGAATATCGCCCTTTGTGCCTGTTCCTTTTTATTTTCTACTTGTTGAAATTCGTCTTTTTATAATCCCTAGGCGAGAGGCCGTACTGATTTTTAAACGCCTTGCTGAACGAGTATATCGAGGAGTACTGTAGCTTCTCCGCAATCTCGGAGAGATTGAGCGCGCCCTCGTGGATAAGCGCGCGCGCTACCTCGAGCCGCCTCTGGCGGTAATATTCCGAAATGCTTTGCGAGGTTGTCTTTGTAAAGATCTTCGAGAGGTAGGTGTAGTCGTATCTGAATAGATCCGCTATCTCGGTCAAAGCACCGATCGAGTATATGTGCGTGTTTATGTAGTCCATCACCTGATAGCACAGCTCCTCTTGTCTGCCGGGGGCAAAAACCGCCGGCTCTTGCTTGTTAAACGCGCGGATAACGTGTATAACTATCTGCGAAAATAGCGCTTCAAGATAAGTTCGCTGGTGCAGCCTTTCCTTGCCTAGCTCGGCTATCGCGGAGGTGAGCAGGGTTGCCGTGGTGTCGCTGTGTATAATTCTCTCGTCGGTCATAGAGCGGATTGCGGATATCTTTTCCATATCCGAGAGCAGCGCCGGATCCTTCAAGAAAAAGGCGAAAAACATATAGTTCATTCCCTCGCGCTCGTCCGCCTCGATACTGTGCGTATCGTAGGGAAAGGATACGAAAATATCTCCCTGCTCGACCGGCACGGACGAGTTGTTTGCCGATATTGTGCCGCGCCCCAGGGTTATTACCGTAAGCTCAAAATATCCCGCGTGCGTGTGTAGGTTTACTGCCGTTCCCGGCTGAAAGTGCGAGCTTCCGATCTGTAACAGGTCAATGCAGCCGTAAGGCATCGGATCGTTGCAGTACGGCTCGTAGTGATAATTCATTTTTCTTGCGATTTTTTGAGTGTCCATAGTGCGACTCTCCTTTCCTCGTATCTATCATATACCACTCGATAAAATTTGTCAATAGATTTTGCAAATTGCAACTCAGGATAAGTTTTTGCATAAATCAAGATATTCACAAAAGTGCGCGTGGGGGTTATAATGGTTATGATCCCACAAAACGTCGGGATACTTATACGCTAAAAAATATTTTTTTGGAGGACAAATATGAAAACCACAGTAATTGCTGTCATCGGATGCGGAAGAATCGCAAGAAATGCACATTTTCCCGCGCTCTCGAAGATTGACGAAGTAAGAATTAAGTATGCCTGCGACATCATCGAGTCTAAGGCTGTAGCCGCAAAGGCAGACTTCCCCAAGATCGAAAACGTTATCACTGACTACAAGGTAGCTCTTGCAGACCCCGAGGTAGAGGTTGTATACGTCCTCACCCCCAACTACGCGCACTACGTTGTAACCATGGACGCTCTCAAGGCAGGCAAGCACGTCTTCTGCGAGAAGCCCATTACCGTTAACTACGCACTCTCCTGCGAGATGGCAGAAGAGGCTAAAAAGCAGAATAAGCGCCTCGCTATCGGCGTTTGCAACCGTTACCACCGCTCCGTTGAGAAGATCAAGGCTTACAACGACGAGGGCAAGTTCGGCAACATCTACCACATCTACTGCTCCTTCCGTTCCTTCCGTTCCATCCCCGGCCTTGGCGGCGCATTCACCGACAAGAAGCAGTCCGGCGGCGGAGTTCTTATCGACTGGGGCGTACACTTCTTCGACCTTATTATGTACATACTCGGTGACGCAAAGCTTAAGAGCGTTACCTGCGATGCTTACAGCGAGATGGCAAAGGATATGAGTACCTACAAGTACACTTATATGTGGGCTGAGGACACCAAGGACCTTAACGGCACCAACGACGTTGACGACCTTATCACCGGTTATATCCGCACCGACAAGGGAACTATCTCCTTCAACGGTGCTTGGGCGCAGAATATCTCTGCCAACGAGATGCTCGTTGACTTTATGGGCGACAAGGCAGGCGCGCGTCTTGACTACGGTCAGAAGTTCGTATTTACCGACGGCGCGACCCTTGAGGACAGCACCCCCGATTACGAGCTTGACGATATGTACGAGCAGGAGAGCCGCGGATTCATCGACTCCATCAACAACGGCACTCCCAACAGAAGCGACATCGATAAGGTTCTCGAAACTGCAAAGCTCCTCGAAGCACTTTACAAGTCCGCAGAGCTCAAGAAGGAGATCACCTTCTGATGAAGACGATAGGCCTCGTAGACTTTTATATAAGCGAATGGCATGCTAACAACTATCCTATCTGGTTTAAGGAAATATGCGAAAAGACCGGCAAGGATTTTGAGATAAAGTATGCCTGGGCAGAAGAGTACGTCTCTCCCGTAGACGGCAGAAATACTGACGAGTGGTGCTCCGCATTTGGCGTTGAGCGCTGTCAGAGCCTTGAGGAGCTTTGCGAGAAGTCCGATTATATTATCGTCCTCGCGCCCTCCAACCCCGAAAAGCATCTTGAATACGTAAAGACCGTTTTCAAGTACAAGAAGAATACCTACGTTGATAAGACCTTTGCTCCCGACTCCTCAACCGCAAAGGCAATATTCGACGAGGCAGAGAAGTACGGTACAAAGTTCTTCTCCTCATCCGCGCTTCGCTACGCATCCGAGCTTGACGACATGATCGGCGCAAATTCTGTCATCACCATCGGTGGCGGCGGCTCGCTTGACGAGTACATCATTCACCTTGCCGAGATGCAGGTCAAGCTTATCGGCTCTCGCCCCGTCTCTGTAACCGCAGCTCTTAAGGGCAAGGGTCAGTACATCCTTGACGTCGAGTTTGAAGACGGCAAGAGCGGCACTATGATCTATTCAAACGGCATTCCTTTTGCCGTATGTGCAGAGAACAAAAACGGCGAATCTCGTTACACGGGTATAGACTCCGACTTCTTCAAGTCACTTCTTGCCGACATTCTGTGCTTCTTTGAGAAGAGCGAGACATCCTTCGACGTTAAAGAAACCCTTTACGTTATGATGATTCGCGAGGCGGCAGTACTCGCAAGCCGTGAGATCGGCAAGAAAATTGTAATTTGAGGTGCAAAATGAAAATAGGTGTAATTACAAATTGCTTTAACAAGACTCACTTCGAGGGCATCGAGATCGCGGCAGGTCTTGGACTTAACGGTGTTCAGGTATACGCTACCGACGGCGAGTTTTCTCCCTGGTCGCTGAGCGCCGAGAAGAAGCAGGAATACAAAAATCTCCTTGCCGAAAAGGGCATGGTGATCTCCGCGCTTTGCGGTGATATGGGCGGCTACGGATTCGAGCGTGCCGAGGATAATGCAGAACGTATTGCAAAAACCAAGGACATTATCGATCTCGCGTGCGAGTTCGGCACTAAGGTCGTAACGACTCACATCGGTGTAATTCCCGCTGATAAGAACGACCCCACCTATCCCGTAATGCTTGCTGCTCTTACCGAGTGCGGCCTTTACGCAAAGGAGCGCGGCGTTACCCTCGCTATTGAAACAGGTCCCGAAAAGGCAAAGACTCTTCTTGCATTTATCGAGGATACCAAGGGCGGCGTAGGTGTAAACCTTGACCCCGCTAACTTCACTATGGTAACCGGTCAGGATGCTGTTGAGGCGGTATATCTCCTCAAGGATCACATCGTTCACACTCACGCAAAGGACGGTGTTATGCTCGATCCCGACCAGGATCCCAAGGACGTATATCACGCATTTGCAGTAGGCGGCGTTGATGCGCTTAACGCCTGCAAGGGCTTCAAGGAAGTCCCCCTCGGTGAAGGTCAGGTCGATTGGCCCAAGTACATCGCAGCTCTTCGTGAGATTGGCTTCGACGGCTTCCTCACCATCGAGCGCGAGTGCGGCGACGACCCCAAGGCCGACATCATCATGGCAGCCGGCTTCCTTAAGGAAATCATAAAGTAATATAAAAAGCAACCCGACATAGATCAGATCTGTCGGGTTGCTTTTATTTTGTGCGTTTTTTATTTAAACTCGCCGGGAAGATTGGTAATTATCTTTACGATAATATCGCTGATCTTTTCCATCGACTCGCAGGATACAAACTCAAATCTGGAGTGAAAATTCTCGCCGCCGGTGCAAAGGTTGGGGCAGGGCAGACCCATAAACGAGAGTCTTGCGCCGTCCGTGCCGCCTCTGATGGGTACGATCATCGGCTCAACGCCAACGTCGAGCATTGCTTGCTTTGCGCGCTCGACAACGTACATGCACGGCTCGATCTTTTCCTTCATATTGTAGTACGAATCGGTGAGGGAAAGCTCGATAGTACCCTCGCCGTATTTTGCGTTAACGGTGTCTGCCACCTCACAAAATACGCGCTTCTTTTCCTCAAACTTTTCTCTGTCGTGATCGCGAATGATATAGTTGAGCTTCGCAAGCTCACACTCGCCCGTCATGGAGATCAGATGGTGGAAGCCCTCGTAGCCCTCGGTCTTTTCGGGTATCTCGTCGGCAGGGAGCAGGGAATTGAACTCGCACGCGATAAGCGATGCGTTTTTCATTCTGTCCTTTGCGCTTCCGGGGTGTATCGACACACCGTGTACTGTGACTTTAGCGCTTGCGGCATTGAAGTTTTCGTATTCCAACTCGCCAAGAGCGCCGCCGTCAACGGTGTACGCATAATCCGCTCCAAAGCCCGAAACGTCAAATTTGTCAGCTCCGCGGCCTATCTCTTCGTCGGGAGTAAAAGCAACGCAAATTTTGCCATGGGGCGCACCCGTGTCAATTATTTTCTTGATCGCGGACATAATTTCGGCGATTCCCGCCTTGTCGTCAGCTCCGATAAGCGTCGTTCCGTCGCTTACGATCAGGTGCTGTCCTGCGTAGTTTTTGAGGCAGGGATAGTCAGCCTCTTTCATGTATATGCCGGCATCCTCATTCAAGAGAATGTCGCCGCCCTGATACTCAACTATCCGAGGCTTGATATTCTCGTCGCTCGCCTCGCTTGAGGTGTCCATATGTGCTATAAAGCCTATTTTGGCAATATCCGCATCTGTGTTTGCCGGCAGCGTTGCATATACGTATCCGTATTCGTCGACCCTCGCATCAGTAAGACCGAGCGCGAGAAGCTGATCCTTCAAAAGCTCGGCAAGCACGAGCTGCTTTCTGGTGCTGGGAATAGTTTCGCTTTCCTCATCCGACATGGTCGGAATCGTGGCATAGTTCAAAAAAAGCTCATACGTATTCATTATTTCAGCTCCGCCACCTTAATTCTGTTAAGTGCGCGCGACAGCTTAAGCTTTGCCTTTTCTATCGCGATCTCGTCGTTTGAGGTCTTGATAGTGCTCTCGGCACTGTCCTTTGCCTTGTTTGCGCGCTCAACGTCGATCTCGTCGGCAAACTCAAAGGTCGTAGCGATCAATTTGACCTCGCCCTTGGCAACCGTGAGAAATCCGCCCGCACAGGAAGCAAGCTTATCGCCGTCTGCGGTTTTTATTCTTGCGCGCCCGATTCCGAGCGAGGAGAAAAGGTCGGCGTGTCCCGCCATTATCTCAACGTCGCCAGCCTCACATTTAACAAGCAGGCTCTCTGCCATACCGTCAAATCTGATGCCGTCGGGTGTTGCTATCTGAAGATGAAATTCTTTCATTTTTATTCCTTTAAGCGCAGGGTGTTATCCCTGCGCTTTCGTTGTATTTAGTTGCCTGAGAGTGCCTTCGCCTTTTCTACCGCCTCGTCGATAGTACCAACGAAGAGGAATGCAGACTCGGGCAGGGAATCGTGCTTACCGTCAAGTATCTCACGGAAGCCTCTGATAGTTTCCTTGATCGGAACGTATCTACCCTCCATACCGGTAAACTGTTCCGCAACCGAGAAGGGCTGGGAGAGGAAGCGCTGTATCTTTCTTGCGCGGTTAACGACAAGCTTATCCTCCTCGGACAGCTCATCCATACCCATAATAGCGATGATATCCTGCAGCTCCTTGTAGCGCTGAAGAATGCTCTGTACCTCGCGCGCTACCTCGTAATGCTCGATTCCCACAACGTCGGGGGAAAGGATGCGTGAGGTAGAGTCAAGGGGATCGACCGCAGGGTAAATACCGAGCGAAGCTATGCTTCTTGAAAGAACCGTCGTCGCGTCAAGATGCGCGAACGTGGTTGCGGGTGCAGGGTCGGTCAGGTCGTCTGCGGGAACGTAAACTGCCTGTACCGAGGTGATAGAGCCCTTTTTGGTCGAGGTGATACGCTCCTGAAGCGCACCCATCTCGGTCGCAAGAGTAGGCTGGTAACCAACGGCTGAGGGCATACGTCCGAGAAGTGCCGAAACCTCCGAGCCCGCCTGTGTAAATCTGAATATGTTGTCTATGAAGAGAAGAACGTCCTGGCCCTCTTTGTCACGGAAATACTCCGCCATGGTAAGACCGGAGAGCGCAACTCTCATTCTCGCTCCCGGAGGCTCGTTCATCTGACCGTATACAAGCGCGGTCTTGGAAAGAACTCCCGACTCCTTCATTTCATTGTAGAGGTCGTTACCCTCACGCGTACGCTCGCCGACACCCGTGAATACCGAGATACCGCCGTGCTGCTTTGCGATATTGTTGATAAGCTCCATGATAAGAACCGTCTTACCAACTCCCGCACCGCCGAAAAGACCGATCTTACCGCCCTTTGCGTAAGGCGCGATAAGGTCAACGACCTTGATACCCGTCTCGAGTATTTCGGTCGTGCCCTCCTGGTCGGAGTAAGAGGGGGGATCGCGGTGGATACACCACTCCTCACAGCCCTCGGGCGCAGGCTGATTGTCTATCGGCTCGCCGAGAAGGTTGAATATTCTTCCAAGCGTGCCCTTGCCTACGGGAACGGTTATACCCGTACCCGTGTCAACTGCTTCCATGCCTCTGGACATACCGTCGGTCGACGACATAGCGATACATCTTACCACGTCATCGCCCGATTGAGCCGCAACCTCGCACACAACGGTGCGACCCTCGTGCTCAATTTCGATAGCGTTCAGAAGATCGGGCAGCTTGCCGTTCTCAAATTTGATGTCGAGAACAGGGCCGATTATCTGTATTACCTTACCGATGTTTTTTTCCATCGTTAATGATTCCTTTCAGGGATTTGCATTATTAAGTGTTGTATCAAAGTGCCTCGGCACCCGATACTATTTCGGTGATCTCCTGAGTGATGACGGCCTGTCTTGCTCTGTTGTATTTGAGCATAAGAGTGCCTATCATTTCCTCTGCGTTCTTGTTTGCCGCGTTCATCGCGCTTCTTCTCGCTCCCGACTCTGATGCGAGTGCCTCGCATATCGCAGAGTAGATAACTCCGCCGACGTATTCGGGCACTATCCTTGCGAGCATTTCCTCGGGCTCTTCCTCGATAACGGGGTCGAAGATCTTTGTCTGTTCGCGCTTTTCACACTCGAGGGGCAAAAGCTGCTCGTAAACGGGGATCTGCGAGATCATAGACTTGAACTGCGTGTACACGAGAGTGACGCTTGCTATCTTTCCGAGGGCGTATGCCTCGCATATCTGTTGGCCAATGCTCATAGTGCAACCGACGCCCACGTCCGCTGTGTATTCGACCTTGTCGGTGAATATGTCAAGCTTTCTGTGGCGGTAGTATTCAAGCGCCTTTTTACCTATCGGCAAATAGATAGCACTCTTGCCCTTTGAGAGAGCCTCGGTTATGCGGAACACGTTTGCGTTGTATCCGCCCGCAAGACCGCGGTCACCCGCGATAACTATAAAGAGGTCGGCACCCGTGTCGCGTTTTTCAAACCACGGAGTTCCCGTCATCTCGCTTATATTCTTGATATTTTCAATGGCATCACCGAGTATTTGGCAAAAAGGACGTGACCTTTCCACCTTTTCCTTGGCGCGTCTTAGCTTTGAGGTAGCGACCAGCTCCATGGCTTTGGTGATCTGCATCGTGCTCTCAACGCTTTTCATTCGCGCCTTGATATCGTTCATTGATGCGCCTGCCATATTTTACTGATCCTTACCTAAAAACTTGTCTTTGGTATAAATGATGGCTTCCTTAAGCTCGCTTTCGGACTCGGGTGAGAGAACACCGGTCTCTCTGATGGTGCGAAGCAGCTCGTCCTTGGTTGCCGTAAGGTATTCAAACAGCTCGCTCTCATAGCGGTTGATGTCCGCTACTGCGATCTCTTTGAGAAGGTTGTTTACGACCGCGTAAATTATAGCGACCTGCAATTCAACGTCAATGGGCGAGTTTCTGTCCTGCTTAAGAACCTCAACGATTCTCGCACCTTGATCAAGTCTTGCCTTGGTGTCGGCATCAAGGTCTGAGCCGAACTGCGCAAAGCTTTGCAGCTCTCTGTACTGCGAGTAGAGCAGCTTAAGAGTTCCGGCAACCTTCTTCATTGCCTTTATCTGCGCATTACCGCCGACTCGGGATACCGAAATACCGGGGTTTACGGCAGGACGTACACCTGCGTGGAAAAGCTCGGTCTCAAGGAATATCTGACCGTCGGTAATGGAAATTACGTTAGTGGGGATATACGCCGATACGTCACCGGCCTGGGTCTCGATTATGGGAAGCGCGGTGAGCGATCCGCCGCCACACTCCTCGGAGAGTCTTGCCGCACGCTCAAGAAGTCTTGAGTGAAGGTAGAATACGTCACCGGGATATGCCTCACGGCCCGGAGGACGTCTGATAAGGAGCGAGAGCGCACGGTATGCAACCGCATGCTTGGAGAGGTCGTCGTAAACGATAAGCACGTCACGGCCCTTGTCCATAAAGTACTCGCCCATCGCGCAACCCGAATAGGGCGCGATGTACTGAAGGGGTGCGGGGTCGGATGCAGTTGCGCTGACAACTATAGTGTAATCCATAGCACCCGCCTTATAAAGAGTATCTACAACGTTAGTAACGGTAGATTGCTTTTGACCGATAGCAACGTAGATACAAATAACGTCCTTACCCTTCTGATTAATAATAGTGTCGGTTGCAATAACCGTTTTACCCGTCTGTCTGTCACCGATAATAAGCTCTCTCTGTCCTCGACCGATAGGTAACATCGAGTCAATAGCCTTAATACCTGTCTGAAGGGGAACGGAAACAGACTTTCTCTCAATAATGCCGTAAGCCTTTCTCTCAATAGGGCTGTACTGGCTGGCGGTGATAGGTCCGCCGCCGTCGATAGGTTCACCGAGAGCGTTAACAACTCTGCCCACAAGGCTTTCGCC
>JAZNGE010000013.1:0-38838 GCA_045576315.1 Eubacteriales bacterium
TGCGGGGAATCGCAAAGGGTGCAAAGAAGGTAGTTCTCGCACACTCCTACCCCTCCGACGAGGTCGGAAATCACCTTATAAGCCTCGATGAACTTGACGAAAAGGGTGTTGATCCCTATAAGGACGTACTCACACTCGCTAAATACCGCGAGCTTTTCGGCTACGAGAAGCACAGATTTACCGGTGTTGACTACGTTGAATACTATGAAAGACTTATTCGCGAGATGGGCGCTGAGGTGGAGATAATCTTCGCAAACGACCCCAGAGCTATTCTTGCATACACCAAGAACGTTATCAACTGCGACATTCACACCAGAGCGCGCACCAAGCGCCTTCTTCGTGCGGCAGGCGCAGAGATCGTTTACGGACTTGATGAGATCCTCAACAAGCCTGTTAACGGCAGTGGCTTCAACGCTGATTACGGTCTGCTCGGCTCTAACAAGGCGACCGAGGACACCGTTAAGCTCTTCCCCCGTGATTGCCAGCCTATCGTTGACGCTATTCAGAAGAAGATCTACGAGGCTACCGGCAAGACCGTTGAGGTAATGGTATACGGTGACGGCGCGTTCAAGGATCCCGTAGGAAAGATCTGGGAGCTTGCTGACCCGGTAGTTTCCCCTGCTTATACCGCAGGTCTTGAGGGTACGCCCAACGAGCTTAAGCTCAAGTACCTTGCAGACAATGATTTCGCATCTCTTTCCGGCGATGCGCTTAAGGAAGCTATCAAGGCAGAGATCGTTAAGAAGGATGCAGACCTCTTTGGTCAGATGGCATCCGAGGGCACTACCCCTCGCAGACTTACCGACCTTATCGGCTCGCTTTGCGACCTTACGTCCGGTTCTGGTGACAAGGGTACTCCCATCGTATTTATCCAGGGCTACTTTGATAACTACACAACCGAATAATATTAAAAAGTGAGCGAAATAGAGTGTTACTCTAAAGGACAGTTTTGCCTACCGCCACAAAAACCGCAGATTGATTTTCTGCGGTTTTTGTGCTATAATAGGGGTAGAAATATATAAGCGACAAATAGGAATTTGACAAAAACACTAAATGTCTATGCTTGTTGCGGAATTGCATACGGCTGTGTATAGACTGTTATAATCAAAGCCGTTATACTTATGGTGTAAGGAGGTATTTATGACGCTGTCTGAAAAACTTTATAACTTGCGCCGTAAACAAGGATTGTCCCAAGAAGCTCTTGCTGAAAAACTCAAATGCTCAAGACAAGTGATTTCAAAATGGGAAAATGGAACGACAACACCTGATGCCGAAATGCTACAAAAATACAGCGAGCTTTTCGGTGTCAGTATAGACTACATCGTTAAAGAAGATATCGAAGAACCAACAAGTGTACAGCCTACCGAGAAAAACAGCGAAAACAAAAAGCTTCTTGGAATATTAGGTCTTGTAATTTCGCTTTTGGGGTGCGCTTCCTTAATCGTATTCGGTGCTATTTCTGTATTAAGTTCTGAAACCGCCGACAAAATTGCGCAGTCATCTATGATAGTCATTGACGGAATATTTATAGCAATGCTGAGTTCGGTGTTGTTCGTGGTCTTTGGAGCTATAATACTTATCAAAACTATGAAACATAAGTAGAGGAGGTTTCAATGAAAAAAATATCAACTATTTTTGCAGCACTTGCAATTTTCCTCACAAACATTATGTGTGTTGTAGTAACTAACCTTTGCACAAGCGGATATCATGCGGAAAAGCATCATTTGACGAGTGCACCTTGGGAAGTAGGCTTTTTGTTCATTATTCCATTTGCCATCGCTATCATTGCTTGCTCTATCGTCTCGTACCTCGCAAAGAAAAAGACGAAATAGTAAAAACACAGTTAACTGCAATTAGACGAATTTCAATATGCCGGCAAACATGGGTGCGCAGATCAGCCAAAAGCCTCACTTGTGTAAAGGGAGGTGGCACGCGGAGCGTGACGGAGGGATTGTAATGGAGAGAAAACATAATAAAAACATTGTTCCAACCGCAAAAATGTTGCGAAAAAATATGACCAAAGAAGAAAAACACCTTTGGTATGATTTCCTGCGCACCTATCCCATTCGCTTTTCTCGCCAGAAGATACTTGGTAAATATATCGCTGATTTTTACTGTGCAGAGGCGAAACTCGTCATAGAGCTTGACGGCTCTGGGCATTATACGGAAGAAGCAAAGCAATACGATGAAGAAAGAACCGCTTTTCTTGAAGAGTACGGATTGACAGTTATCAGAATACCAAATACGGAAATACATAAAATCTTTCGAGGTGTTTGTGAATATATTGATCAGCTCGCAGAACAATCCCTCAGTCAGCTTCGCTGACAGCTCCCTTTACACAAGGGAGCCTTTTTTGCACTGCTTTCGTGGACACAAAAGCAAAATACGGTATACCTCTTTCGAGATATACCGCATTTCTGAAAACTGTCCTTTGGGGTGGGTCCCTATAGACAGCTCTTTTTTATTTAAAATTTGGTTTTTCCCTTTTTGATATCAAGGGTAATAAATCCGTCCTTGGCATTGATGCCAAGCAGAGTGGAAAGTCCGGAGGCGTCTTTTATTCTTATCTTCGTATTGCGCTTTGAATAAAATTCGAGGGAGGTTATCCTGCCGTTGCGAAGTTTAGCGGATACGAGAGCGCCGCCGAGGGTGCGAAGCTTTTTAAAGCTTACCGAGCGCCATTTTTTAGGAACTGCGGGGAAAAGATCGAGGTATCCTGCGTGATCCTGGATCAGCATTTCCTGGATGGCGTCGTTAAAGGAGAACTCAGCCTCGAGGGTGAAGGGGCGCACGTTGTATATAGTATCGAGCTTTCCTTTAAAGTCACCGTTGAGGTGAAAGCCGTTTTCGCCGACGTAGCAATCCTCGTAAACGCGAAGCGGCTCAACGGCGGCGTCACCGCGCTTTGCCATAGCGTAGATCTGCGCCATCATACCGTATGAGAAGCCGCACCATCTCTTGTTGCCGTACTCTTCAAGCTGCTTTATCGAGGCGTCTATCACGCGTTTATCCTCGCTCTTATCGTAGGTGATAAGATGCAAGGGATATATAGCCATAACGTGCGAGAAGTGGCGGTGAGATTCGTGGAGAAGCTTGGTTCTGTCAAGCATCAAGACACCGTCCTCGCTTACCGCGAGGGGCTCGAGCATTGAGAGTATCTTATCGTACTTGTCAGTCTTGTATCCGAGCTCCTTGGAAAAATCGCGAAGTCGGGTGAAAAGGTATATAAGGAGCGACTGATCAAAGTTAGAGTTGGGGGGCAGGTATGCCTCCTTTTTGTCGTCGAAAATTTCGGGAGATGAGGAGATGGGCAGGCGGAGCTTGCCCTCTTTTTTCTCAAGAAGGGCGTAAATAGCCTTACCCGTGTCACGAAAAATGGGGTAAGCGCGGCTGCGAAGGAACTTTTTGTCGCCTGTGTAGAGGTAATAATCGTCAAGCGCCTGTATCGCCCAAACGGTCAGGATCGGGGCGTAGGAATACATCGCCCAACCGCCGATTATTCTGCCGTCTATGGTTGAGGTGGCGGGGATAAGGTAGCCGTCTACCCCGTAAAATTCCTTGGCAAACGCCTTGTAGACGTCACGCATATTGAAGAGGTAGTCGGTATAGACCTCGCCCTCGGGTAGCCTGTTTGCCTTGAGGTAGGACTGATAGGAAAGCTCGACGTTGGTGTCGAAGTGATAGTCACCCTTCCACGGGGGTAAGGAGTCGTTGTCGGCTGTCCAAACGCCCTGAAGCGCCATTGGGTAATAGCCCTTGCGAGAGCAGGAAGCGAAATGATAGTTGTGGATATCGTAGAGGCGCTGAAGCTTTTTGTCGGGGATGCTGACGTCGGACTTGCCGTGGTATTTATGCCACCAGAGCTTATGCTCGGCAAGAAGCGCGTCATAGCCGATCTCGGAGAGTGAGATCAGCTCACTCTTTGCGTATGCGACAACATCCGCGGCATCGTCGCTTGTTACGACGGTATAGTAAAGCTCGGTCGTGCCGTCGGGCATTCTCTTTTCAAGCGCCATGAGGGTGTAGTTGTAATCGAGGTGGGTGAGCTGATGGTAGTAGGTGAAGCTGTCCTCCGATATTACACTCGCGCGAGGATATCTCATACACCAATTCTCTACCTTTTTATCCCAACCGTTATCGAGGACACTGTTGCCGTTTTCGTCACCCGAGATGTAGTTGGGGATATGTATTGAGAGCTTGTATTCGCCGCTTATTTTAGCAACGCCGACGTGTCGGGTGGCGCTGTTGAAGAGGGTGAATTTTTTATCGTCGGAAACGGTGATCTCGGCAAGCGCATCGTACATATTGAGTACGGAGCGCACGCTATCGCTTTGCACGCCAAAGTCGATCTCAAATCTTCCCGTAGTTATTTTCGAGGGGTAAGGGGTCAGGTGAGAGAGGTAGTTAAAGAGCCTTGAATGCTCGCGCCAATTCTCCTCGGTCGGATCTTTTGCGCACTTGACGAGTGTCTTATAATTAAAATCCTTATCGAGTGTCATCTCGTTGGTGCGGTTGTCCCAAAGGTCTATTCTGTCAACGGAGATCCTTATAGGGCCGTTGCCGTAGATCAGCGAGCCGAGCTTGCCGTCACCGGTAGGGATCGCGCTGTCCCATTCAAGAATGCTTTTATCAAATTCAAGAGTTTTTACCTTCATTTTTAAGCCTCCCGAGCCTGTGTTTACAGCCATTTTACAACATAAATTTGCGATTGTCAATACGCACTCGTGCGCTTTTTATATTTATTATTTGTATACCTTGATTTCTCGACAATTTTGTGGTACAATATATAAGGAAAAATTTCGCTTTACACAAATTTGGAAGGACATACTTATGCGCAAAACCAAAATTATATGCACGATAGGCCCTGCTTCGGAAAACGAAAAGACGCTTACGGCTATGTGCCGCGCGGGAATGAACGTTGCGCGTCTTAATTTCTCACACGGAACACACGAGCAGCACAAGGCAAAGATCGATCTGATCAAGAGAGTCAGAGAAAAGCTGGAAATGCCGATTCCGATAATGCTCGACACCAAGGGACCTGAATTCAGAATAGGCACGTTTGAGTGCGGAAGAATTACCCTTTCGGACGGTGACAAGTTCACCTTTACGACAGAGGATATAGTCGGAAACAAGGAACGCGTATCCGTTTCCTACAAAAATCTTATGAGCGAGCTTGAGGCGGGGGACAAGATCCTTCTCAACAACGGTCTTGTATCCTTTGAGGTAAACGAGATCGTCGGAAACGAGGCAAGATGCACGGTAATTGCGGGCGGTGAGCTGTCGGACAGAAAGAGCATGAACTTCCCGGGTAAGCATCTGCACCAGGAATTTCTCGGTGAGCAGGACAAGGCCGATCTGCTTTTCGGTATTGAAAATGACATCGATTTCGTAGCGGCATCGTTCGTTTCGTGCGAGGCGGATATACGCGCTATGAGAGATTTCCTTGACGCTAACGGCGGTAAGGAGATAGATATTATCGCGAAGATAGAAAACCGCGCGGGCGTTGACAACATTGACGAGATATGCAACGTGGCGGACGGAATTATGGTAGCGAGAGGCGATCTCGGCGTTGAGATTCCCTTTATGGAAGTGCCGACGGTACAAAAATACCTGATAAAGAAGTGCCGACTGCTAGGCAAGAGAGTTATCACCGCGACGGAGATGCTGGAATCTATGATCCACAACCCCCGTCCGACAAGAGCGGAGATATCCGACGTTGCAAACGCGGTATACGACGGCTCGAGCGCGGTAATGCTTTCGGGCGAGACGGCTGCGGGCAAGTACCCTGTTGAAGCGGTTAAGAATATGGCGGAGATAGCGGCGTTTACCGAGAACGGCATCGACTATAAGAGCTGGTTCAGATCAACCGATTTCCGCATCAGAAACATTCTTGACGCGGTATCGCACGCGACCTGCGCTATGGCGGTCGACGTTAACGCGAGGTGCATTGTGGTAAGCTCTATAAGCGGACAGACGGCGAGAATGGTAAGCCGTTTCCGTGCGCCTGCCGACATTATCGGTATGACGACGTCGGAGCGCGCGTGGAGAAAGCTTAATATGAGCTGGGGCGTTACCCCCGCGCTTGTTGAGGAGTTTAACTCCACGGAGGTAGTCTACTATCACGCAATGATACAGGCGAAAAAGATGTTCAAGCTTACAAAGGGCGACACGGTCGTGCTGACTGGCGGTCAGATAAACGGAAGACCCGGTAACACGAACACAATCAAGGTTGAAACAGTAAACTAATAAATGATATACATCAAAAGTGAGGATTTTTAAAAATGGAAATTTTACAAGCAGTATTTTTGTTTGTGATCGGTCTTATTCTTCTCATAAAGGGCGGTGACTGGTTCGTTGACGGTGCGACCGGCATTGCGCGCCGCTTCAAGCTACCCGAGATACTTATCGGTGCTACGGTAGTTTCGATAGGCACGACGCTGCCCGAGGTAATGGTGTCCGCCGGTGCGGCTATAAGCGATCAGGGTGCTATCGCATACGGTAATGCGATAGGCTCGATAATCTGCAACACGTCACTCATTGCGGCGATCACGATCGCAATCAAGCCCGGCAAGGCTGACAGAAAGAGCCTTGTTCTTCCCGTATCGTTCTTCTTTGTCGCTGCGGCATTCTACGCTATTGTATCCTACACTCTCGGATACTTTTACAGATGGGTCGGCATCGTGCTGCTCGCTCTCTTTGCGATCTATATGGTGCTCACCGTACTTAAGATGAAAAAATCGCCCGCTGAAGAAGAGGGCGAAGCGGAAGAAGAGAGCGTAACTCTTGAGAAGCTGCCTCTTGGTAAGGAGATCTGGGCACAGGTAAGAGGCAAGAGAACCTCTATCGTGCGTGAGATACTTCTGCTCGTTATCGGTGCGGCGGTAATCGCAGTCGGCGCAGACCTGCTTGTAGATAACGGAATTATTATAGCAAACGCGCTTGGAGTGCCCGAAACGGTAATTGCACTTACGTTCGTTGCGCTCGGAACGTCGCTGCCCGAGCTTGTAACCGCGATCACATCCTTGATCAAGGGTCACGGCTCGCTCTCCCTTGGAAACGTAATCGGCGCAAACCTCTTCAACCTCGTGCTTGTATCAGGTGTTTCGGTTACTATCAGCCCCTTTGAAGTTCCCGTAGCTTCAAAGCTGTTCGGACAGAACGCATCCTTGGTGCTTGACATTCCTCTTATGATCTCGGTAATGCTCTTAATGTGCCTGCCCACACTTATACGAGGCAAGCTCTCAAGAGTACAGGGTATCATCCTGCTTTTGCTTTACGCGGCGTTCTGCACCGTACAGTTTGTAATGTAAAGTTTACATTAACTTTCCCCACCCTATGTGGCAAAAAACGCTACACGGGTGGGGATGTTTTTTGCTTTTTAGGGCGTTTTAATAATAATTAAGATTTCATTCACCATTTATCTATTGCATTATCTGCCGACAAGTGCTAGAATAGCATCGACAATATTCGTATAGCCGAAGAGAGCCGAACTCATACGGTTTTGTGTAACAAATATCCGCATCTGCGGCAGATAAAATGCTTGCAATATCTTGAAGGGAGAAGACAAATGTTCGGTACTACGCATATTTTATATATGCTTATATCCGCCCTTATCAGTGCGGCAATACTCGTCGCCCTTTACTTTAGGGCACGAAGCGACAGAGCGCAGGGCGCGGCACTTAAGCTTATGGCACTGGTGACAGTCGCTATACATTACAGCTCGATCTGGGTAGACTTTTTTGCAAGGGGCGAATTGAGTATTGAAGAGTCACAGCTTTTGCCCATTCATCCGTGCAACGTATGCATGTGGCTTTTGCTCGCTTGCTCATTTATTAAAAACAGAGAATCTCAAATATTTAAGCTCATATCCGAATTCGTCCTTTGGGGCGGTACGGTGTGCGGCAGCATCGGTATTATAATCAACGAAAACTTTGCTGACAATCCCACCCTTGCCGACTACGACGTGCTTAAGGGAATGCTCTCGCACTCAACTATGGTGCTTGGCTGCGTTTATCTTTTGGTATCGGGAATCGTTAAGATCCGAGTATCGAACGTAATAAGCGTGGTGGCGGGATTATCCTTGTTCGTCATTGACGGAAGCATAATAAACGCGCTGTACCGTATATTCGGCAGAGGAAACTGCAACTCGATGTACCTTCAGGAGCTGCCCTTTCCCGATATGCCGTGGCTGAACACGCTGACGATGGGAATTATGGGCGTTGCGCTCACATTTACAATAACCGTGATATATGAAACGATAGCTTTAAAAAAGGAAGAACGTTGGTATTCAAAAATCAAAAAGGAGAGTTGACCTATGAGAGATTTTGCCGTATGGCTTTTCAGCGACGATAAGCCGTTCAACATTGACGTATTTTCATTTTTTCACATACTTTACACCGTTTTGATAATCGGGGCTACGATCGCTTTGGGTATATTCCTTTCAAAAAAGGGGTCTGAGGCTGCCGAAAAGGGATTGCGCATTATCGCCTTCTCTATCCTTTTCTTCTATTTATCCGACTTCTTTATTCAGCCGTTTATGCACGGTGATGCGAGCGTTGCGGGAAATATGAACATCGACAAGCTTCCCTTCCATATATGCACGCTGCTCGGCCCTGTGATTGCTTTCGTTCAGTTCAACAAGTGCTTTGAGAAATTTTTCAATTTCATTAAAGAGCCCGTTGCCATCCTGGCTATCGTAGCTCCGCTGATGTACATAACCTACCCCAACGGTGCGGTTGGCGATATTTCACCCATTTGTTACAGAATACTGCAAACATTTATCTATCACGGACTTGTATTTTCCTGGGGATTCAACACGATCGCGACAAGAAAGGTCGTGCCCTCTGTAAAGAACTGGTGGAAGGCACTTTGCTGTATCGTGTGCATCGCGCTTTGGGCATCGCTCGGAAACGCGCTTTACACGAACTCGGAGCATCACTACGACTGGTTCTTCCTTACCGGAAGCTCCTTCCCATTCGTACCGCCCGTGCTTATGCCCTTTGCGGTAGTGGGAGCGATGCTTGGCATGGTATTTATCATTTACGGTATCTACTACGCGTTTATGGCGATAAAAAAGAAAGCAGCCGAGAAAAAGGCGGCGTAATAATAAAAAGGCGAAAGCATCACGCTTTCGTCTTTTTTGTTTTGTTAAAGAAGGCTGCCGATAAGCTCCTCACGAGTCTTTGCGGAATAGTCGGCAGGTGGGATATCGAGCATGGTTTTGCAGCCTATGATACCGCTTTTGGCCATTTTATATACGGCACGTGCCGCACAGATCAAGACCATACCTGTGAATTCGGGGTTTGAGTCAAGCTTTATAGAAAACTCGGCGGTATGCGTATGTCTGCTATACAGTCCCGAGTGACCCGTTCTTATAACCGTGCCGCCGTGGGAGAGCGAGGAATGCTCGGAGCGAAGCTGATCCTCACTTATAAATTTAACGGTGGTATCATAGTCTGAAAAATAGTCGGGCATTGTCTTGATTTCGCGCTCTATCCTATCAAGCTCTGCCCCCTCCTTTGCTACAACGTAGCACTCGCGCCGATGCTTATCACGCACGCTAAGATTTGGCTCGCTCCCCGATCTTGCACCTTGGAGTGCCGAAGGATTTGGGACGGTGTACTGCCTTGCGTCGAGGACACCGTCTATGCGCCTTACGGCATCGGAGTGCCCCTGGCTGACTCCCCTGCCCCAGAAGGTATATGTACTGCCAACGGGGAGCATAGCGGCGGTGTAGGCGCGAATTACGGAAAAGATACCCGGGTCCCAGCCTGCGCTGATAAGGGCTACCCTGCCCCCCTCTTTTGCGGCGGTGTCTACGCGGGCAAAATGCTCGGTGATCCTTTGATGAGTGTCAAAGCTGTCGACTACGTTGAAATGACGGGCGAGCTCGGGTGTCATCCTAGGCAAGTCGGTTGCGCTGCCGCCGCATATTACGAGGACGTCTATTTGGTCTATATAATCGGTTACCGCTTGGGCGGCAATGGTGGGCACATCCGTTACGGTCTTAACCCTTTCGGGTGGGCGGCGAGTGAAAACGCCGACAAGCTCGGTATCGGGATTTTGCTTTACTGCGATCTCAACGCCTCTGGCGAGATTGCCGTATCCGTATATTGCTATTTTCATCGGTACATCTCCTTATTTAAGTGCGGGCGCATTCCCTCTCGCCGCTTATAAGGCTCTTCATGCCGTAGAGCCCCGGTGGACAGCCTATGATAAACTCTGCTGCCGCCAAAGCACCCTCGGCAAACAAAATGCGGTTGTGCGCCTCGTGCTTAAGAGTTATGGTCTGATTATCCGTGCCTATTATGACCTCGTGCTCACCGACAAGACTGCCCACTCTGACCGCGTGAATGCCGATCTCGTTATGCGCGCGCTTTGAAAGTCCGCATCTTGAGGTGTTGATACAGGAATTCGGGCGCACGTCGGATATGGCGCTCGCTATCACAAGTGCGGTGCCGCTTGGGGCATCGAGCTTTTTGTTGTGGTGCTTTTCTATTATTTCCACCTCCGCATCGGGCAAGGCTATCGCCGCCGTCCTGGCAAGCTCGACAAGCAGGGCGACACCGAGCGACATATTTGCCGAGAGGAATACGGGGATATGTGCGGCGGCGCGGCGAATGTACGCAAGCTCGTCTTGGGTGTGCCCCGTTGTAGCGACCACGGTGGGAAGCGCGCTCTTTTTTGCGAAATCCAAAAGCTCGCAGACGGCAGAGTGATGCGAGAAATCAATTATGCAGTCTATATCGTACCCACCGGGAAGCAAGTCAAAGGATGGGTATATTCCCTCTCTGCCGTCACCGTTTGCATCGACGCCCATAACGAACGCAGCGCCGCGATAGCCGCGATCACACAGGGCTTTGACCTCTTTGCCCATTCTGCCGAGAGTGCCGTTTATAAGTACATTCATATTACACCGCCTTATATAATTCCGTATCAAAAGTTTTTATTGACTTAGGCTCGTTTTTATTGTATAATCTAATAAATATGTATTTGACAGGAGAGTGAAAATATGACAAGAACGAATTATGAAGCTCCCGTTGTCGAGATAGTCAGGGTTGAGTGCGAGGACGTTATCACGACCAGCATTCTTTTGCCCCCTCACGAATTCGGCTCGACAAACGGCACTAAAATCAACGGATATGACGTTTTCTGACGGTGGCGACCGCATTATCGCTACTGTTGGTGAAAGATATGACGGACGGCTGATAAAGGACTTTTTAAAGGGGGATATCGGTCTTTCGTCCACCCTTTTGACAAAGGTGAAATTCGGCGGTGTGAGAGTTGGCGGCGAGGTCGTGACCATGCGCAAGGTAGTGCATACGGGCGACGAGGTCGAGATACGTCTGCCGAAGGAAGAGAGCGAGGGTATTGAGCCGATAGAGGCAGAAATCGAGGTGCTTTACGAGGATGATCACATACTCGTAGTAAACAAGCCGACGAATATGCCCGTGCATCCCTCACGCGGAAATCACCTTGTAACGCTGGCAAACGCGGTAATGGCGTATCTTGGCGACGGTATTGTCTTTCGCGCGGTGAACAGACTTGACCGCGACACGTCGGGAATTGTAGTTATAGCAAAGCATCAGTACGCGGCGGGACGGCTGTCCGAGGATATGAAAAGAGGTGGCTTTGAAAAATACTACACCGCCGTTCTCGAATGCGCGCCGAATGAGATGTGCGGTATTATAGACGCCCCGATAGAGCGAGAGGCGGCTGACAGCATAAAGCGAGTTGTGCGCGAGGACGGAAAGCGCGCGATTACGGAGTACGCGATAAGAGAGATACTGCCCGATGGGCGCGCGATATGCGACGTGAGGCTGCACACCGGAAGGACGCATCAGATACGCGTACACATGGCACACATAGGCGCACCGCTGTATGCGGACTTCCTTTACGGAAAGAGGATAGAGGGAGAGAGCTATTCCCTTGTGTCTTCGCGCATAGTGTTCGAGCATCCGATAACTCGGGAAAAAATGGATATAAGTATAAAATAAGAGCTACGGTCACGGGACCGTAGCTCTTATTTTATTTATTTGTAACGGTGTAAAGCGTGGCTCTGCCCCGTTTGCCGACCGCGTGGACGGCACCCGTAGCTTCGAGCAATTTAAGAACGTAGAAGGTGTAGCGCGAGGTGCGCTTTATAAGACGGGAAAATTCGGGTGCGGTAAACTCGGTGTTAAGCTCGGGAGGAAGATATGAAATATAGTCGGCCGGTGAATCGATCACTTCCTCGCGGAGAATGCGAGTGGGGATACGCTCGATTCTGTTCGAGCCGCGCTTATGCGTTTTGTCCCAGCCGTCGAGCGCTCTGAAATCCTCAACCTGCATATATACGAGCCTCACGTGGAGATTCGGATGCGTGATAAGCTCGCGTATGCCGAAGAGCATACGGAATGCGTCGTAGGCGTTTTCACGCTTCGGACTTTTTCTGCGCTCTGACATTTCACCCGTATCGGTATTCAGCCAGCGCATATATTTTTCCGCGGCGAGCGGACAGACGACGGTGACGGGGGCGGTCGGGAGAATGCGGCGGAGCTTGGGGACGAGCCTTTCGTACGCGCGCGTTTGTACCTCGTATATTCCGTCCCCGTTTTTTATATCCACTATTGAGCCCATATAGGAAACCTCATGGTTTTGGATATTAGGCTCGATATAGAGCTTAAGCATTTTGTGTAAGGAGCGTTCCGAAAGAGTACCTATACCCTCCCAGGCTACGCTTTCGGATAGGACGGCGGATCTCGCCGCTTGAAAGCGAAGGTCGTCTGTGATAATTTCAGACATTTATTTTGCCGCCTGCTCTTCGTCCTGATTTTCAGAACGGTAGGGAGTGTAGTATCTTGCGTATCTTGAATACTTGGCGTACTTTGCGTACTTGGAGTATCTGTAATACTTGCTGTATCCGTACTTGCTCTTTCTGTAATAGTGGCCGGAGCCGATCTTGAGGTCGACACCGTTGAGGACGTAACCGACTATACGGCCGTTTACGCCTCTTATAAGCTCCTCAGATGCCATTATCGCATCGACGTCGGAGTAGTTGCTTCTTGCAACCATTACAGTACCTGTGAGAAGGTGAGAAATGACACCTACGTCGGACACCTCGAATGCGGGGGGAGTATCGATTATAATGAACTCGTACTTTTCCTTACAGAATGCGACAAGGTCGCGCATCATTTCGCTACCCAGAAGCTCGGAGGGGTTGGGGGGTATGCGTCCGGAGAAGATTATATCGAGATTTTTATCATGCTTATAGATGACCTCGTCTGCGGTGGCTGCATTACCGCTGAGAAGCTCGGACAAGCCGCCCTTATGATCGGCGGTAAAGATCTTTGCAAGCTCGGGACGGCGAAGGTCACATTCAAGAAGAAGAGTTTTCTTACCAAGCATGGAAAGAGAGAGAGCTACGTTTGCGGAGATAACGCTCTTACCCGCACCGGAGAAGTCGGATGTGATGGCAAACACGGGACAGCGCTCTGCCGCGGTGGAGTAGCAAAGGTTGGTACGAAGGGTGTTGAAGCCCTCGGACACGGCAAAGGGTGTGCTCTTGCAAAGGAGCTTGCCTGTATAGTCACGGTTGCGGCCTACGTTTATCTTGTTCTTTTTCTGCTTGGATTTCTTATCGGAGCTCTTCATCTCCCATTCGGGTATAACACCGATAACGGGGGAGTCAAAGCGTGCCTTTATGGTGGATTCGTCGTAAATTTTGGTATCGTTTATGTAGATGAGGAAGGCTACTACGTAGCTGATAACGAACGCTGCCGCCATGCCTATGAGGGCGTACTCAACGGCGGATTTGCGAACCTCGCGCACGTCGTTGATGCTCTCGGTAGTATCGAGGGGCTTTATGTTGGTGGCTATCTTACTTGCCTCGTTGATAGTCCACATCTCCTCGACTACGTCGGGAAGAACGTCCTGGATAGCGGAGATGATGTCGTAGGTCAGCTGCATATCGTAGGTCGTTACGGTGACGGTAAAGATTGCCGAATCGTTAGAGCTTTTGCCTGCGCTCAAGGAAGAGGCAACCGTCGATATTGCGCTCTCTCTGTCAACGCCGAGCACCTGATCGAGTCTATGCTCGTCTACTGCGGTAGCGACAACGACCTTCTCGCGAATTATAGCGACACAGTTGTCGGCGATTACTGCGGCGGCGGTAAGCATCGTAGCGTCTATGTACTCGTTACTCGAGAGGACGTTTACGACGTTGAATCGTGCGCTTGCGGAGTACTTTGTGCGCGTGAAGAGCTTGACGCACGCGCCTGCAACAACGCCCACGAGGACGGTCGCGATAATAATTATTATCAGGAATTTTTTAAGAACGTCTAAAAGCAATGAGAAGCTGATATCAGATCGCTTTTTTCCGTTAGTCACTTCGTTGTTCATCTGAATCTCCATTCCGTCGCCTTTTTTGGCGACTGTGCAAAAAAATTATTTTGCGGGCACGCTCTCTGCCCGAGGGATCAATCTGTGGTCTTGCCTTCTATAAAGGCGCGATAGGCAACGTGTGCCGCCTCCGGATCCATATTGCACTCAAAGCTGTAAAGAGGAACTGATGAGAGTATCTCATCGGCTATGCGCATTGAGCGCGAGATCGAGAGGACGTTTGTCTTGGAAAGGTATATCTGGTTCATTAGGCGCATTGATACCTCGTCGGGCGTGGATCTTTTGGCGAGATTTCGCGCGCCTCTTGAGAGAAAGGCGATGCCGCCGAGCGGGAGCATATTGTTATAGCCGTAGCCCTCCTTCCCTCTCCATGGGGTCGAGCAGGCGTAGGTGACGCCGTCGATCACTCTGAATATCGGCTTATCACCATTGAGTATTTTTACTCTGTCGCCAAACTCCTGAAGCCAGAGGCGAGTATGCGTGGTTTTGCCGACGCCGCTATGTGCGGTAACGGCATATGCGAGTCCATCGCATTCGAGGATAGCGCCGTGAAAGACTATTGCTGAAAAATCGCAAAGCCGCTCAGCTATCTTGCGATACATTACGACGTGCTCGGCATACTGATACTCTACCTGAATGCCCGAGGTGCGAAGCTCCTCCTCTATTTCGGCATCGGTTGCCGACACGGTGAAAACAGGTTCTTCGTCGCATACAAATTCGGAAACGTATTTTTCGGTATATTCGAATCTTGCATCTATCCCTATTGGGATACCTGCTATTTTGATAGTCGTCATAGCCCCTCCCTAATTCTTCTTGTTATAGGCATAAACGAGCATGCCGTTACCCGCCTGGAAGGTGATGTAGGAGAACTGCTCTGCCTTGCCGCCGTAATTGACCTTATTTATGGACGTACAGCCGTAGAAGGCATTCTCGTAAACCATATAAACCGAGGAAGGCAGCTGAACGGTAGCAAGTTTTATACAGGAGTAAAACGCCTCCTTACCTATCGTGCGCACACCGCCGGGAATGCTGATGGAGGTGAGTGCGGTGCAGCCGTAAAACGCCGCATCGGAAATCGAGGTAAGTGAAGAGGAGAGGGTGACGCGCTCGAGTGCGGTGCAGCCTCTGAACGTCTCGATGCCTATTTCGGATATAGTATCGGGAAGAGTGATACTGATAATGGATTTTGAATCAAGAAAAACGCCGTCGCCAAGGGTCTTGACACCATCGGGAAGCTCGAAGGAATACATATTGGAGAGGTATGCAAACGCGCGGTCGCCTATATGACCGGGCGCGCCCGACCAATCTATTTCGGAAAGTGCTTTTGCGTTTGCGAACGCTCCTGCACCGATATACGTACATTGTTTGGGTATCTCTATTTCGGATATTGCCGTACAGTTCATAAACGCGGACGCGCCTATGGCGTAGATATTATCATGGATACGCACGCGATCGAGGGACGTACAGCCGTTGAACGCATGATCGGGTATATAGGTAAGAGCTTTTGGGATCTTGATATCGGTGAGCGAGGTGCAGGCGGCAAACGCGCGCTTGCCAAGCTGCTTTATGCTATCGAGGTCTATTGCGGAAAGAGAGGCGCAGCCCTCGAACGCTCCATCGCCTATTGAGGTGACCTTATCGAGATCTATTCTTTCAAGCTTTGATGCCGAGAAGAAAGCGTAGCTGCCTATCTCGGTTATGCCGCTCGGTGATCCGATATCGACAAGTGACACGCAGCCCTCGAAGGCAGAATCGTCGATTTTTGTAACGCTGTCGGGCAGATCGATGCGTTCAAGCGCTTTGCAATCGTAGAATGCCTCTTTACCGATGGCGACGTAATCGCCGCGCAGGATTACCTCGGTAAGCAGAGGCGCACCCATAAACGCACCGTCGGCGATGCCGTGAAGATTAGCGCTTACTGTGACGGAGGTAAGTGAGCGACACTCCATAAAGGAGTATTTGCCGATCGAATAAACGGTATCGGGAATGACGAGCGTTTCAAGCCCTGATGCCGCAAACGCGTAATCGCCTATTTCTATAACCGATTCGGTTATGTTAATTCGTTTAAGTGCTTTCGTGAGGCTGAAGGCGTAGTCGCCGATCATTTTCACACCGCTTTCGATATTGACCTCGGTGAGCGAGGTACATTCGGAGAACATATAGTCCCCTATTCTTGAAAGCGAGGACGGGATAGTTGCACTACGCAGTCCGTAGCAATCGAGGAACACCTTTTCACCGACCTCGGTAAGAGTATCGGGGAGAGTGATGCTACCGAGAAGCTGACAGTTCTCAAATGCGTTGTTACCGATATATGATACTGCGGAGTCCGCAAAATCGACGGTGGTGAGGTAGGTCGCGTGCCAGAAGGCGTAGTCCTCTATGCGAGTGAGCGTATCGGGAAGGATAACGTTGACGAGCGCGTTGCAGCTTGCGAATGCAGATGAGAGGCTCTTTATGCCCTCGGGCAGAGTGAGCGAGACACCCATAAGGCGCTCCTGCTCGACACCGCCAACCGTAACCTTGCGGTAAACCAGCTCGGCGTGGTCGGTTGCAACTACGGGCGCAGGTGACTGCGTGTTATCGCGCACGGGAGTGTATTTCAAGAGAATTCCGTCGCCCACTACGGTGAACTCATCGGTGAGGTTCGCGTAATAAGCCGTGCCGGAAAATGCGAGCCCGCCGATATGCTCGACGCTGTCGGGGATATTTATCTCGGTGAGGTTGTCGCAGAAATAAAAGGCGTACGTACCGATGGTTTTAAGGCCCGCGGGGAGAGTCACCTTGGTGAGTGACTGACAGTTGCGGAATGCGTACTCCTCTATCGTTTCGATGCCGTCGGGAACGGTGTAGGAGCTCACGGTGGTCTTCGAGGGCATTATGATGACCTTTTTGTAGCTGAAGTCAACAAGAGCGCCGCCCTCGGTGGTGTATCGGGTGTGGTCGTCGGGGACAGTTATAGACTCAAGGGAGTTGCAGGAATGGAACGCCGCCGTGCCGATGTAATTTATATCCTTGCCAAAGGAAAGCGACTTAAGGGCCTCGCAGCCATAAAAAGCGCGATCGCCTATTGATTCAAGCGCTTCCGTACCCGTGATCTCGGCAAGGGTGGTGCAGCCCTCAAAGGCGGCATAGCCGACGTAGGTACAGGTAGCGGGGAGTGCTATCTTCGTCAGCTTCTCGCATTTTTTAAATGCGCCGCTGCCGATCTTGGTAACGCTGTCTGACATTGTGATCTGTTCGAGCGAGTAAGCACCGCAAAACGCCGACTCTCCTATCTCGGTAACGGTGGCGGGAAGCACGATCTTCTCAAGGCTCGAGCAGCCCAAGAAGGAGCCGGGCGCGATGGCTGTGATCGAGCTGCCGAGGTCGATAGACTTAAGGGAGGCACAGTTCATAAATGCGCCGTCACAAAACTCGGTAACGAACATTCCCAAGCTGACGTCCTTCACCGAGCTGCCTGAAAACGCACCCTCGCCTATCGAGGTGACGGGGTTGCCGTCGAGGGTCGACGGGATCGTAAGCTCGGTATCGTCACCGATGTATTCAAGGATACGAACGGTGTCGTCGGCAAGCACGGTGTATTTGAAATCCGAGGAGTAATATATATCATTTTCGGGGGTGGGATCGCCACCGAGTGTAAGGATCAAAACAAGGGCGACCGCCAGGACCAGCAAGGCAGCGGCGCTCGAGATGATCAATATTTTTTTCTTCATATATACGTGCACCTGCGTGTAAAATAACTATTAAAAATAATTATACTACAAAGAAGCGTTTTTGTCAACAATAAAAACGGGCGAAATACTGTATAAAACGGGTATTTGATGAAAAAAATAGAAATGCACTAAATTTTTATGCCGTCACTTTGACGGCGGACGGGAGAGTGAAATGAAAAAAAGCTTTGTTAAAGCCGCGACAATAGCGATGCTGTTGATAGTGGCGCTGACGGTTGGCGGTGTTGCCGTGTATGCCGATTTTGGCAGCGGTGTTGCCGCAATGGCAGAGGGGACTGAGATAATCAAGACCGCGATATGCGGAAAGAAGATCGTATTTTCCGACGTCGATTTCAAGCAGGGGCTTTGTATTACCGACTTTGAAAAGATCGAGATAACGGCAATACCCGAGAGCAATCAGGGCGTACTGATGCTTGCCGGGCGCAGAGTCGGGGTAGGTACGGTCATCAAACGCAAAAACATAGGGGCGCTTGTATTTATACCTGCGAGCCGTGAGGTGAGCGAATGCCGCTTCAAGTTTAAGACCGACGATTACGCGTCGGGAGCAGAGGTCGACTTCGTATTGAAATTCGCAGAAAAGGTCAACTACGCACCGACTGTATCCGAAAACAGCATCGGCAATCTCACAACACAGCGAGAGGTAGGCATATGGGGCAAGATGAAGGCAACGGACGCTGAGTCGGACAGTATCGAATATCTTGTAATAAGCTATCCAAAGGCGGGAGCGTTAAGTGTTTTAGACAAGAAAACGGGCGAATTTCTTTACACGCCCCCCACTGATTACACGGGTAAGGTATCATTCACCTTTGTCGCAAGAGATGAATGGGGCAACTTTTCAAAGCCTGAAAAGGTAGAGATCTCGGTGACGGAGAGAATGAGCGAGGTAGTATACGAGGACCTCAAGGATCACAGAGAGTACAACGCGGCGATCGCCCTTACAGCACTCGGGGCGGCGGACGGCAGGCTTATCGGTGACGGGGTGTACTTTATGCCCGAGGAGAAGGTTACTATTGCGGAATTCGTTACAATGGCGATGAAATGCGCGGGGATCTCGGCTGACAAATCGCTTACGGTGACGTATTTTGACGACGATGCTGACATTCCCACACCTATGAAAAGCTATATTGCTACTGCTGAGAAATACGGTATTGTGCAAGGAAAATTCGAGAACGGTGGTCTGTTTTTGCGACCAAATGCACCGATAACGAAATACGAGGCGGCAATGATCATGTCGGCGCTTGTGGATTGCGGCGAGGATGCTATGCTGCCTGCGTTCAAGGATGCGGATACCCTGCCCGTCTGGTCAGAGGATGCGGTAGCCGAGATGTGCGCTATGGGAATTTTTGACGGTGAGTGCGAGACGATAGGCGGCACTGACGAGCTTTCAAAGATCGAGTGCGCGGCGTATTTGTACCGAATGTATAATTTGAAGAAGTAAAAAAAAGGGGCGGCCGCCTTGAAAGCGGTCGCCCTAAATTTTAGTTTTTCTTTACGAGTGTTGTGAAGATCGTAAAGAGTGAATACACTATAAGCACTATGCCGAAAACGACAGATGCGAAGTTGGCAAAATTATCGATAAATCTAACGCAAAATCCGAGGGCGGTAACGATGATACCGACGACGAGCTCGGTGACAAAGACAGTGATGTGAATATCCTTGCGCAAGAAGTATCGAAGGAAGGAATCTGCGGCGATCAACGTGCCGACGAATACCATTATCCAGGGAATAAAGTCGAATATGATGCCTGCGAGGTTACGGACGATTATCATTGAGCCGAATGCCGAAAGAAGCATACCGATAAGCCCGTTGGTGGTAAGAAGCGCTCTTGTCCTGAGTATCGAGTTAACAACGAAGATGACACCAAAAAAGATTATGCAACCGCCGATTATATAGCTGAGCATTTGGACGCCGAAGCAGCAAAACATAATTCCGATGATCAAGATAGCGCAAGCAAAGAGGATGGTGTTTTGGTCTTGTGAGTTCAATTTTTTAATAGTCATACTGTATCTCCGATAGTGTTATTATTTTTCAAAGCCTATAATGAGTCCGCCGCGCTCTGCGTAGAATGAGCAGAGGCCGCGCAAGGAATATACGCCGACGTCGGTCGTGCCGAATTCTTTTTTAACGAGGTCGGCAACGGTATTTGCCAGAGGCTCGTTTACCGCGTGGGCAATTCTGATCGCGCCACCGCTGTAACCGAGGGTGCGAAGGTGATTTATGACAGCGGCAAGAGCATTGCGCTCACCGCGAGGCTTGGAGAGCATTTCAAGCTCTCCCCTATCGCTTGCGCGGCCAATAACGCGGATACCGAGCATGCCTGCAAGCTTGGCGACGAGGGGGCTGATGCGACCGTTGTTGGCGAGGTTGCGCATAGACTCAAGCATAAAGATCAAGCCTGTGTGCGCGGTATACTCGTCGATCGCTGCCGTGATCTGATCGAATGAAAGGCCTTTCATGATAAGGTCGCGCATACGCTCGATTATGAGAGCCATTTCAGGACCTGTGGAAAGCGAATTGAGAACGTAGACTCGGCGAGTGGGATGCTCCTGTTCATAGGTGCTTTTTGCGACGAGGGCGGAATTATAGCTGCCAGAAAGCGAGCCTGTAATGGTAACGCAATAGATCTCGTCGGCATCACCGAATGCGGCAAGGTAATCGGTGGGATTGGGACAGGACGTGCTTGAGCGGCCCTTGTAGTCGGCAAGGTCGTTTACCATTTGCAAAACGTCGAGGGTGGAGTCGTCGACATATATTCTTTCACCCGTGACGATCTTAAGAGGTGCGCTCGCAAAGTCGACACCGTCAAGAGTGAGTATGTCAGAGGACGAATCGGTTACTATTTTAATTTTTCTCATATTAACCCCCGAGATATTAATCGGTTATATTTTACCACCGTAAAGTTGATTTGTCAACATTTATTAAGTATTGCAATTTTAAACATTTTGTGATATTATGATTATACATTGAAATGAGAGGGTTATACAAGATATGAAGAAGGTAGTTCTGTTTGATTTTTTCGGAGTTATCGGATATGAATTGTCGCCGGTGTGGTTCAGACGCCACTTTGCAGAAGAGATAGCCGATATGACGAAACATCGTTTGGTAGATCCTGGCGATCTCGGTGCTATAAGCGAAGATGAGATGTTTGAAAACATCAGTAAGGAAACGGGAGTCGACCCGAAAGAGATACGCCGCGAGTGGATGGAGCTTGTGACTATTGACAAAGAGATGGTCAATTTCATAAAAAAAGTCAAGAAGTCCTACCCCGTGTATCTTTTATCCAATGCTTTAAGCGGATTTTTGCGTGAGATACTTGACAAGAACGATTTGTGGGGACTGTTTGACAAGGTATTTATTTCGGCAGAGATACACCTGGCAAAGCCCGACCCGGAATTCTTCCGTGAGTGTCTTAGAAGGATCGGCGCAAATCCCGAGGATTGTGTGATGACAGACGATAACCCAAACAATCTCGAAGCTGCAAGAGAGGTCGGAATCGACACTATACTCTATAAGGATAACGAGAGCTTTCAAAAGGAATTCAAAGAATATTACGATATATAAAAAAACGGTGGCAAGCATTGGTGCTTGCCATCATTTTTTATATTTATCAATAAGGGCCATAGCGACGCGCACACCGTCGGTGGCAGAGGACACTATACCGCCGGAATATCCTGCGCCCTCGCCTGTGGGATAAAGGCCGTCGAGGGTCACGGACACGTAGTTTTCGTCGCGTAAAATTCGCACGGGTGCGGTGGAACGGGTTTCGGCACCCGTCATGACGGCATCCGAAAGAAGAAAGCCGGGCATCCACTTATCGAAGTCGTATATCGCGGTGCGAAGGGAGTCGGTGATATATTCGGGAAGGTATTTTTCGCTAGATACAAGCCTATGGCCGACGGGATAGGTGGGCGTAACAGAGCCGAGGGTATTTGGCTCTTTACGGTCAAGAAAATCGCCCATTGTGGTGACGGGGGCGGAAAAATCAGAGCCGCCCGCAACGAAAGCGCGCTTCTCTATCTCGGCTTGAAGAGCGAAACCGCCGAGGGCTGACGTATCGGGAAAATCGGCAGGTGTGACGGAGACGAGAAATGCGGCGTTGGAATTTCTGCCGTCGCGCATATACTCGCTCATACCATTTGTAACAACGCCCCCCTGCTCGCTTGTGGCGGCGACTACCGTGCCGCCGGGACACATACAAAAGCTATACACGCTTCTTCCGTTGTCAAGATGGGTGACGAGGTGGTAGGATGCGGTTTCAAGACGGGGGTCATGACCTTTTCCGTAAACGAGGTCGTTTATATACTCGCGCGGATGCTCTATACGCACGCCGATACCGAAGCCCTTTGCCTCCATTTTAACGCCGAGGTCATAAATTTTAGCTATCGTATCGCGCGCACTGTGACCAATGGCGAGAATAACATCTTTGGCGGGCAGAGTTGCGGTCTGTCCGTCCTTTTCGTATTTTACGGCGGTGACGACACCGTTTTTACTCACTATTTCGGTGAGCTTTGAGGAATAGGATATTTCGCCGCCGAGGGATATTATACGATTGCGGACAGCGGCTACGATGTCGGAAAGTCTATCTGTACCGAGGTGGGCGGTAGCGGAATAAAGTATATCCTCGGGTGCGCCCGAGTCAACGAAGGTCGTCAATACCTTCATTTTATATTTATCCATGCTGCCGACCTTCAATTTGCCGTCAGAGTACGTGCCTGCGCCACCCTCACCAAACTGCACGTTGCACTCGGTGTCAAGAATGCCCATACGGGAAAAGAGGTCTACCCTTTCCCTTCTCTTTTCTACCGACAGACCGCGTTCAAGAACAATGGGGCGCGCGCCTGCCTCGGCAAGCGTGAGCGCGGCAAAAAGTCCTGCGGGGCCAAGTCCGACGACGACGGGTCGAGTGGGAAAGGCTGTGGGAGGGACGGTCAAGGTATAGTCGGGGACTTGGGACACCTTTTTACGCATTTTTAAAAGCCCTGCCTCACGATCCTCGGAAAGAGAGATGCCGACTGTGGCGCGGTACTTTATATCCGATTTATCGTTAAGGTCGAGCGATGTGCGAAGAAGGCGGACATCGGTAAGCTCCTCTGCCCCGATAGGAAGGCGCGCGCATATCGCCGCTTTGATATCCCCGGTGGTATAGCCTATGGGAAGGTATATTTCGGTTTTGATCATACGCTGCGCTCCTTTCACTTTTTTACTATTATTTTACCACTCGGAAGGCATTTTTGCAAGAGAAATCGCCAAATTAGGTATACGATTTGATATTTATGGGAAAATAGTGTCATAAAAGGCTTACAAGGCGGTGATTTTTTTGAAAAAGATAATAATTTTTATGATCGTTATGGCGTGCGTTATAGGCTCGCTTGCTTCCTGCGGATGCAGGGAGATGGGTGAGGTGTCGGTATTCTATTACAGCTTTAGCGACACTTATATTTCGGGAGTTCGCGGCGCGATGGACAGGATGCTTGACGAGGGGGGCGTATACTATCACAATTATGACGCGAACAGCAGTCAGGCTACCCAGACCGAGCAGATCGATACGGCGATAGCCAAGGGGTCGACGATGCTTATAGTGAATATCGTTGACTCGGGCTCTGACGATGCGGCGAGAACTATTGTGCAAAAGGCAAAGGCGGCAAATATTCCCCTTATTTTCTTTAACAGATCGGTTAAAGAGGATATAGTAAAGAGCTATGACAAGTGCGTATTTGTCGGAACGGACTACGAAATGGCGGGAAAGATGCAGGGCGACCTTATCGGAAAGTACGTGAGTGAGAATTATGCGGCGCTTGACATAAACGGTGACGGAGTGATAAGCTACTGTCTTTTCAAGGGTGAGCAAGGAAACGCGGAAGCTGAGGCAAGGACAAAATACGCGGTGGAAAACGCGAATGCGATCCTAAAGGCCGCGGGCAAGCGCGCACTCACCTTTTACGACAAGGCAAACACCAACGGATATTTAGTTGATCAGGACGGAAACTGGTCTAACGCGGCGGCAAACAATTATATGAAAACGATACTGTCGGCTTACAGCGAGAAAAACAAAAATATGATCGAGCTTGTAATCGCGAACAACGACGAGATGGCACTCGGAGCTATATCCGCGCTTAACGAGGCGGGATACAACACAGGTAACGGTCGGACGATTCCCGTATTCGGAATAGACGCGACTGCGGCGGCGGTGAGCAAGATCAACTCGGGTGCGATGACGGGAACGATCAAGCAGGACGGCGAGGGTATGGCGGAAACGATCGCAAAGATAGTTGCGAATTTGCAGACGGGCAAAAACGCCCTTTATGATATTGAGGGTGAAAACACGGTCGGCACGTGGAGAGTCAACATTCCCTACTCCACCTATACCAGCGAGGAAAAGGCGTGAGCGAGGTGCTGCTTGAAATGGAAGGGATATCAAAATCCTTTCCCGGTGTTAAGGCGCTTGACGGTGCTAGGCTGACTGTCAAGCGCGGCAGCGTACACGCGCTTATGGGCGAGAACGGTGCGGGCAAATCCACACTTATGAAGTGCCTTTTCGGAATATACAAAAAGGATGCGGGCAGGATCACTCTCGAAGGAGAGGAGATCGAGTTCAGCAACGCAAAGGAAGCGCTTGAGGGTGGGGTGGCTATGGTGCATCAAGAATTAAATCAAGCACTAAAGCTGTCGGTAATGGACAATATTTTCCTTGGACGTGTGCCAAAAATCGCGCCACTGTTGCCTCTTACTAGCGAAAAGAAGCTATACGCGCAAACGAAGAAAATTCTTGACGAGTTGGGGTTAGGGATAGATCCGCGCGCGAGGATGGAGAGTCTGTCGGTGTCGAAGCGGCAGATGATTGAGATAGCAAAGGCGGTGTCCTATCGCGCAAAGGTAATAGTATTTGACGAGCCGACATCATCTCTTACAGAGACTGAGGCGGAAAAGCTTTTCAGCATAATTGAGCTGTTAAAATCGAGTGGCTGCGGCATTATATACATTTCGCACAAGATGGACGAGATACTGCGTATAAGCGATGAGGTGACCGTGATGCGCGACGGTCAGCATATCGCAACGCGGGCGGCAGACGATATAACCATGGACGAGATAATACGGCTGATGGTCGGCAGGACACTTAACGAGAGATACCCCGAAAAGACCAACCGCCCGGGAGAGCCGCTGTTTCAGGTGAGCGGTCTGTCGAGCGAGAGGCTTGGACTTTCCGATATTGAGTTATCCTTGCGTGAGGGTGAGATACTCGGAATTGCGGGGCTGGACGGTGCGGGACGGACGGAGATACTTGAGAGTATATTCGGACTTTCACGAATAGATCGCGGTGAATTCACGTTAAGGGGCAAGGCGGTAAAAAACAGAAATCCGCGCGAGGCGATCGACAACGGTTTTGCCCTTGTCAGTGAAGAAAGACGGGCGGACGGGATATTCCCCATACTGTCGATATTAGAAAATACCGTGATATCAAGCCTTGAAAAATTTAACACGGGTCCTATCCTTTCGTCAAAAAGAATGAAAAAGGCGACACAAGATAGCATAAAGAGGCTGGGTGTCAGAGCGCCGAGCGAAAGGACAAGGATAGGCACGCTGTCGGGCGGAAATCAGCAAAAGGTCATTATCGGACGGTGGCTTCTGACCGAGCCGACGGTGATGATGCTTGACGAGCCGACACGCGGCATTGACGTTGGCGCGAAGTATGAGATCTACAAGCTTATAATAGAGCTTGCGACGGGCGGTAAAGGGATAATAATGGTATCGTCGGAGATGGCGGAGCTGCTGGGAATATGTGACAGGATCGTCGTGATTTCAGGCGGACGTGTATCGGGAGAAGTGACACGCGAAGAGGCGACACAAGAAAAAATAATGGCCCTGGCGGCCAAATTTGCATAGCGAGGCTATATGAAAAAACTATTTAACGGTTGTTTATCGGGTGCGTGCGAGAAAGTCAATGATATAAAGAGGCGTGCAAAGGAATTCGGTGCGCTCCAAACCGGCGAAAAGGTCAGACGGGTAACCGAATTTCTATTTGACAACGCTATGGTGATAGTGATACTTATTGCCATCTTGATAATAGCGATCATAAAGCCGCGGTTTTTGTCGGCTTCGTCGATCATAAATATAATATCTCTGACTGCGGCAAAGCTGCCGATAGCGCTCGGAATAGGCGGTGCGATCGTGCTTTCGGGAACGGATATTTCGGCAGGACGGGCGGTTGGTCTTACGGCGTGTATAACGGCATCGCTGCTGCAATCGACGGGATACGCGCACAAGATGTTCCCTGCCCTTGCTACCCTGCCCATTCCCGTGGTGCTGCTGGCGGTGATGGCGGTAGGCGCGCTTATAGGTCTTGTGAACGGATTTTTCGTTGCGAGGTTTAAGCTGCATCCGTTTATAGTAACGCTGTCGACGCAGCTGATAATTTTCGGTGCTACCCTATTATATCTGCAAATAGGCAACAACGGCGGACAGACTCTGTCGGGGCTTGACTCGTCGTACGTTAACTTCATAAGCGGCGCTCTGTTCAGGGTGGCGGGAATACCCGTGCCAAAGTACGTGCTGTACTCGGTTATCATAACCGCGATCATGTGGATAGTATGGAACAAGACGGCGTTTGGCAAGAATATGTTTGCGGTTGGATCAAACGAGGATGCGGCAAGAGTGTCGGGAGTAAACGTATTTAAGACCGTAGTGGCGGTATTTATGCTTGCGGGAATAATGTACGCGATCACCGGCTTTATTGAGGGTGCGCGCATCGGATCTATCGCATCGTACACCGGTCTTAACTATGAAAGCGATGCTATTGCTGCCTGCGTTATCGGCGGCGTATCATTTGTCGGCGGCACGGGAAAGATCGGCGGAATAGTTATAGGAGTTCTGCTATTACAGATAATATTCGTAGGACTTAACTTTCTTTCGGTCGATCAGAATATGCTGTATATAATTAAGGGTCTTATCATACTGCTTGCGTGCGCGGTGGATATGAGAAAGCATTTGAAGAAAAGATAACAGTATAACAAAGCAAAAGAAAAAGCTCCGTAATGGAGCTTTTTCTTGTATTTTCTGGGTTTTAGTCGTTTTTGACGTGTACGTCGAGCTGGTTGTAGGGGATCTCGATGCCGTTTTTGTCAAACTCGGACTTAACCGCTTCGAGAACGTCGAAGTATACAGTCCAATAGTCAGAGCCCTTTGCCCAAGCTCTTGCGGCAATATCGATAGAGCTTGCATTATGAGCAGAAACGCGTACGGTAGTACCCTTTTCCTTAATGGTAAGCTCGTGTGCGGCGAAGATCTCGTCGATTATTGCCTTTGCCTTTTCGAAATCATTGGTGTAGCTGATGGAGAAGGTAAAGTCAACTCTACGAAGCTCGTTTTCGGTGTAGTTTACAATATTTCCGTTAGCGAGCGCGCCGTTGGGTATGTACACTACCTTGTTATCAGCGGTAAAGATGCGAGTATTGGTGAGGCGGATATCCTGCACCACGCCGGTGAAGCCCTGCGCCTCAATCATATCGTCAACCTTAAACGGACGGGTTATGATAATAAGAATACCGCCTGCGATATTGGATACCGCGCCGTTAACAGCAAGACCTAAGCACACACCGAGTGATGCGATAAGTGCGGTGATAGCGCTGGTGTCGATGCCGAGGTAACCGATAAGACAAACGAGAACGATACACTTTGCACCTATTTTGATAATGTATGCAAGTGTCTTCATTATAGTTTTGTCACGGTTGGGAAGCTCACCGCTGCGCTGTATCCTTCTTGAGATCGCGTTTATGATCTTGAAGGAAATGAACATTACGATGAGGGAGATGATGATCTTAACACCGGTGCTAAGCACCCAGTCAACGACGGTATTGAGAAGTGCAGACCAATCGATAGAGATCTCGGGAACGACAGGCTCAACGGTATCGGTTAAAAGCATTTTTAATACGTTCATTTTTGAACTCCTTTCTTTTATTTATACAAACAAAATTATAACACTTTTAATTTGCTTTGTCAACAAAAAAGTCGGAGCACTTTCGTGCTCCGACTAAAAAACTTTTTTTAACCTACAAGACCGGAACGCTCGATACCCTGTACAAGATACTTCTGACAGAACAGATACATAATTACGAGCGGGAATATGATCATTATTGCCGCGGTATTACGAACAACGTTCTCATAAAGTGTCTTACCGGCGAAGTTCTCGTGGGTAAGTGAGGGGGGTATCTTACTGAGCAGGTCGGGCATGAGGTACATCTTATCAAGATCGATCATGAAGAAGATCTTGGTATAGAAGTTATCCGTCCACTGCCATGAGAATGAGAAGAGGAAGATCGTGATCATCATAGGTACGGAAAGAGGAATGATGATCGAGAAGAAGGTTCGGAAGGTGCCCGAGCCGTCAACGTAAGCGGACTCCTCAAGCTCATCGGGAACGCCCTTGAAGAACTGACGCATCAGGTAGATGTAAAGTCCGTTCTTAAACGCGAGGCCGAAGATGGAAAGTATGATCAGCGGCCAGAAGGTGTTAGCCAAGTCGAGCTGGGCGCCGTCAAGGATAATATCTATAATTCCACGGTAGTTCCAAGCATTGACCTTGAGGAAATCAAAGTCGGTAAAGTGCTGGATAAGGGACATTCTCATCGTTCTGTGAGGAATTACCATCGTAAGAACAACGGCACCCATCAGAAGCTTGTTGCCCTTGAACTTGAACTTTGCAAGTCCGTAACCGATAAGGCAGGCGATGAGGGTCTGAATGATAGCACAGAACAGGGACAGAAGCGCGGTGTTGAGAAGCGCTTCAAGATAGTTGTTCTCTGTTACCATATATTTATAGATATCAAAGGTGAAGTGCTTAGGAATAATTGCAACGGTTGCGTCAACGACGTCCTCCTTGCTCATGAAAGAGCCTGCGATCTTCGTAACGAAGGGGTAGATGATGACGTAAGAAACGCCAAGCATAAGGATGAAACGGAATACGTTGATGATTGCCTTGATCCAGGTGTTAGAGGCCTTAAGCTTCTGCAGCATTCTTTCCTTCAGAGAGAGCTTGCCTTCGTAGTCAACGCGGATCTTATTTTTGGTTTCTTTGGTTATTAATGTTTTAGAATCCATGTTGATACCTCCTTAATCTCTTCTCTGATAGAATATGAACGACGAAGCTACCGCCGCAACGACAAGAATGATCAGCACTACTATGATGAAGTAGATCCACGACATTGAGATAGCCGCGTTGGACTTAACCGTTTCGATATAAGACATAACGGGGTTGGTCTCACGTGTAAACGCGTCGATAATGGTGTATGCTGCATTTACAAGGATCATGGGGGAGATCATCGGGAAGGTTATCTTCCAGAAGGTTTCCCAACCGGTTGCACCGTCTATGGTACAAGCCTCGTAGATTGCGGGGGAGATAGACTGAAGACCTGCAAGGAAGATAAGCATCTGTACGCCGGAGTAGTTAATAATGTTATAAATGTTATTAACAAGGCCTACAACGCTACCAACGATCTCGGCACCGAAGCCGAGCTCTGCAAACAGAGCCTCAATGTCCATTGCGGATACGATATCGGATGCAGAAGAGCCTGAACCGTCATCGATACCGCCGGACATCATATTCTGCATTGCGTCAGATGCGTTGATCGACTCCATAATACCGGTTGCGATAATAACGGGGACGAAGAAGATCGCACGGAACGCTGCTCTACCAACCATCTTCTGATTAAGAACTACGGCGATGAACAGAGAGAATATGATAACCGCGGGAACTTCAAGCACGAGCTGCTGAAGTCCGGCAAGAAGTGCGGTAACGAAATCGGGGGTTTCGAAGGCCTCTTTATAGAAGTCGAGGCCAACGAACTCGATAACGTAGGTGGGCATACCGTCTACGATAGGACCGGGGATCTCCTGGTTGAAGGAGAACCAGATCGAGTCGAGAAGTATGGGAAGGTAAACAAGAAGAATACCGAGAATAAAGGGGAGCGTGAAGAGGTAGCCTGCGCGTGCTCTTCTGGCATCGAGGGAGCGTTTTCTTCTCTTGGGAAGCTTAAGCGAAAGTTTCTTATCCATTTTTACTCCTCCTTATCCTTCGACTTTAACGTACGAATACTTGTCGAGAGTATAGAGCTCACCGTCAAGACGAACGTTTACGGTATAAATGTTGTAGTTGAGAATGAAGCGAACTACGCTGTCACCCTTCTGGTAGGTAACGATAGCCACCTTACCGTTGTCAAGAGTGTAGTCGGTTACTACGTAATCGTCATCTGCAAGACAATCGGAAAGAGTGTAGAAGCTGTACTTGGATACGTAATCGTCCATTGCGCCGATAGTAACCTCAACGTTGAGAACATCGTTCTCGGAGCCGGGATACTGGTCGGTGTAGGATGCAACGAGAACGTTGAGCTTTGCAACGAACGCTGCCTCGTCAAAGGTGAGGTCGTTTGCTTCAATAGCGGTCTTGAGCTGCGCGATGATAGCCGCGGTATCAAAGACTACCTTAACTCTCTCGTCGTACTTGCCTGCTTCCTTGAGCTCGGCAAACTTAGCATTAAGCTTTGCGATAACGTCGTTTTCAAGAAGCTCGAGGTACTCTGCCTCAAGGTTCTTATAGTTAGAAAGCTTTTCGCTCTCTTCTCTGTTACGCTCTACGATTACGGTCTTGTGGTCGGTGATCTCATAGTCCTGAAGAGAACCGATCTGGCTGTTGAGCTCATGGTATGCAACGAGCATATCAGCGTACCAAGCACCGTAGTTAACACCGTAATACTTGTTGAGCTGCTCATCCTCCTTCATGTAGGAGGTGTTCTGATAGCAGAGAATGAAGTAAGGAGCTGCGCCGTTCTCGATAGAACGGAGGATCTCGTAGTCGGTAGAACCGCTGTAGTTAATGGGTGTACCTGCGTAATTAACGTGACCGTGAAGGATCATACCGACAAAGGGTACTGCGTAGGAGGAGAACTGGAAATGGCTGGAGTCGGTAGCAACGTTGAGAATGTGCTCAGCGTACTTGACTGTGTAGATGTTTCCGGAATCGACCATAAGGCTGTATCCGTCGGTGTTTGCGATTCTGTCAAGAAGAGCGATAACGTCCTGTCTTGCTTGGTCGCGGTTGATCGAGTTATCCTTATCGAAGTTAGAGTTGATGTCAGAGCCAAGAGTAGAAGCGGAGAGGTTCTTGATATCGTACTCGGAGTAATCCTTAAGGAACTTGGTGTAAAGAGAATCGAGTGCATCGGAGGAGATAACGAGAGTGAAGAAGTTTTCGTACTTCTGAAGCACTGCGTTATAGATCTGCTTGGATGCATAACGGTTATCAACCATTCGGGATGCGGTATTTCTCTTATTTATGCCATCAAACGCAGAGGTGTTGGAGATGTACATAAAGTCGAACTCGGGATAGATACCAAAGTTGATACCGCTCTCGCCCGATGCTGCCTTGGCAGTTGCAACAAGATCAACGAAGCCATCCTTGCCACCGCACTTGCGCTCCCACTTTACCTTGGTGGGATATGTGAAGTACATACCGCCGTTAGCAAAGCCGGTAAGACGGAAGTTGATGTTCTTGACGTCTGCGATCTTGGTGAGGAGCTCCTCATATTCCTTAGCCTGAAGACGATAAATCTCTTTCTGTACCTCTTCTTCAGCTGCTTCGGCGTTGGCATAGCACTCATCTATAAGCTCCTGCACGTGCTCGGTAGCCTTTGCAAGCTCGTTATACATGGTAACTATGTCCTCGAAGGTGGTAAGAGGAATAGTGGTCTCAACGGGGAACGTAAGGACCTTGGTAAGTATGCTCATAGTACCGAACGTTTCGATATAAAGAGGAATATCATCGCTCATAAGCTCGAGAGCACCGAGAGTGCCGTCTGCCTTGAGGTAGTTGCGGTAGTAAGAAGCCATACCTGAGTAGGTGGTATTGTAGTAACCGCCCGCGCCGTAAAGAGGCATACCAATGCTGTCATCAACGAGCATGGTATATCTGGTTATGTACGATCCGGTGTACTTGGACTTGGAAACTATGGTGTAGGTACCAAGAGATCCAACCGAGAGAGTCTTGGAAAGGTCGTACTCGTCGGAGGGATAGGGAGAATAGGATGCGTATACGTTAACGAACTTGTGAGAGGAACCGCCGGAAATGAAGTTAAGCTGTGCAAGAGTTGCACCCTCTTCAAGAATAGCAAAGTATCCTGTTTCGGTCTTTTCCTTTAAGGTAGCGCCTGCAGCTTCTACCATTTCTTCAGTAGTTTCGTTATTATTGAGCTTGGTTACGAGGCCGTAAACGGGCATCGTGATCTGCTGACGGTGCGCACCGGTGATGGTGGAGTAGCAGTAGTCGTGACCGAAAACGTCTGCGTAAAGAGAGAGGTTAGTCTTCTTACCGGTATCTTCGTTATAGAAGTCGTTGAAGCTTACAACAGTACCGCTTCCGTCGGGGAAGAAGATGAAGCCTTCCTCAGTCATATCGCCGCAACCGAAATACTGGAGGGGCGTGATGCTCTTAAGGGTGTATACGGTTTCATCGAAGGAGATGGAGTTTGCAGGAAGACGAACGCTGAGAGAGCCGTCATCGTTAAAGGTGTACTCAAGAGCACATCTGAGAACGAGCTTCTGCTCTTCCTTATGTACGTATCCGCACTCTGCCTCATCCTCATACATATCGGTGATCTTGTAGTCGGGGCAGAGGGTCTTGATGTAGTTGGAGTACTCTTTCTTAATAGAGTTATCAACCGTCATATCGAAGACGTATACTGCAACACCCTCTGCGGTGATGGGATAAAGCTTAGCCCAGTTTGCAAGAGTTTCGGTATCGCCCTCGAACAACGCAGGATTCTTAAGGGAGTATGCGTTGGACAGAAGCATGATGGGGTTGATGTAACCGTTGTAGATCTGCTTATTGTTGTTGGTAAGCATCTGAACCTCGGTGATGTAACCCTGAAGCTTACTGAATTCGATATATCCGGTTTCAGCGATAGTATCGTATTTACTACCTACGAAATCGAACGCAACATCGGGATTGATCTCCTCGAACTTATCGCCAAGAGCGTTAAGCATGGGAACGATGATATCGTTGGTGAAATCCTCAGCGGTGATGATACCGGGGAGGAGATATCTTGTAGAGGTATCACCGAGAGTGTAGTTAACGCGCAGACCGCCTGCAATCTCGGAAACGCTGATCTGGCCGTACATTGAGCCCCAGTGCACGCTGTTGTAGTTGAACTGGTTTGAAGAAACCGAGGTCTCGTACATCTTGATGCTGAGCTGGCTCATTATATCCTCTGCGATTACGGTGGTAAGCTTGGAGTAACCGGGGTTAACGGGGTTACTGGTGAGGATCTGGCCGGAGAAGTTGTTGCGGTAGTAGAGGAAGCCGGTGTAACGGTTTACGTAGATGGAGTAAAGACCGTCAGCGGTGGTCGAATAATCGAGGTAGCCGGCCTCAAGCTCGTATGCGAGCATTTCCTCTGCGGAGGAGAAGTTGTACTTAAGGTACTGCTCGGATACGTAAGTTTTGATCTCATCGAGAGTCATGGTTGCCTCGGATACCGAGCTTGAGGGAGAGTATGCAGCCTCAGCCTCAGTAGCGGGGATTACGACAGAAACCGATGCGAAGAGCAAGACGAGCACCAAAGCAGTCGATAATATTCTTTTAATTTTCATTTCAATTTACCTCCTGCTTTAGACTCTGTTTCCGATTTCCGAGAAAATCGAAACTACGAAGGTAACCATCTTAGCTACAAGGCTGAAGAACAGTGCTGCGATGAACGCGATAACGAGCATTGCAACGATAGTACCGAAAATGGTTACGATATTCTTTTTAAGCGAGTAGTCGTGAGTTACGAGCGTACCGAAGTACAGAAGTATACCTACCCATACGTAACCGATGGTCACGATGAGGTTGATCATGGACTGGGAGCTCGTAGTCATAAAGTTGGTGAGTACGGTAGAAAGGATAAGGAAGATCGGGAGGGGTGCGAGAGAGTAACCAACCGCGATGTAAATATCCTTGAAGCTACCTTCACCCTCGAAGAGAGTGGTAAGACACCAGTTGGAAATTGCGAAGAGGAAGAGGATCAGACAAACACCTACGACAACTACGAGAATGTTTGCGGTCTCACCTCTGGGGTTGAACGCATAGCCCTTACCTATCGACTGATAGAAGAAGGATGCGATGGTGATTGCGATTATGGTAGATGCTGCTCGTACAGATCCGCGCTTCTCGTGCTTCAAATCCCAGAAGCCGTCGAAGGGGTGGAATACGAGGTGGAAGGAATAAATGAGCTCCTCCCAATAGGTCTTTTTGCCAACCTTGAGAGAGGTTGCCTTGTTCTTCTTCTTTGCGTAGCCGAGGAACTTTGCAACAAGCACAAGTGCGGCGATCGCAAGAACAATGATAGGCAGGAGCCACTTGGAAACGATGTTCTTATTGGCTGCGGCGTGAGCATCGGACCAAACCTTAGTTTCGTACGCGCTCTCGAGGTACTTCATAGACTCGGCATATTTACCCTGGTTGTAGAGGGCCTTACCTATACCGATGTATGCAAGGTCAAGGTTGTTGTTAAGGGTAAGAACTCTTTCCCAGCTGTCCTGAGCGGAAACGTAGTCGTGCTGGTTCTCGTTGGAAAGAGCTTCCATAAGTGCGTAGTAGTAGTCGGTAGGATCGTAAACGGTGATCTTTGCACCGCTGCTCGCGGTATCGAGAGCAACGAGGCGGTATGAACCGTCAACGATCTGGTAGGTTACGCCGGCGAAGCTTGCACCGTGGCCAAGCTGGTCACCCTTACCGCCGAAGGCGAAGAGGAGGTTACCGCTCTGGTCGTAGGTGAAGAAACGTGAACGGGACTGGTCAAGAAGAGTCCAAGTGCCCTCATCACCGAGCGCAACGTCCTTGATAACAGAGATATCTGCAACGTTCAGAACTACTTCTCCACCGGGATCGAAGAAACCGTTACGGTTCATGATCTCTTTACCCTGGGAGTTAAGCTTCTTAACGGGAGAGTAAGAAGCCTTTTTCGTCTTTATGGACGAGAGCTGATTCTTCTGCTCTGCGAGGTCGGTGGGATACATGGTGACGTAAACGAAGCCGTCGTCGTCAACAGTAATATTATTGTAGGGAGTTGCGAGCTTAAGCTCCTGGGTAAGACGGTTCTCGGCAGACTGGAACTTTGCCCAGATGATGTCGATAAGGCTGTAAGAAACCTGCTGTGCACCGATAAATCCGGTGAACTCACCGTCCTTGGTAAGAACGATGACACCCTCGTATGCGGAGGGAGATACGATGAAGATTCGGCCGTAGATGTCAACCGCGATAGCGGTGGGATCGAACGCGCCGGCATCGATGATCTTACTGTCGGGCTTATAAATTGTTCTTATATAGTTGTACTCACGGTCGAACACAACAACGCGCTTGTTACCGGTATCACAGATGTAGATGTAGCTGGAATTGTCGGTAGTCTTTGCAGCGTCGGTGATGTAAAGACCGGAAGGACCGCTAAAGGTCTGGGCAACGCCGTTCTCGTCAACGTAGGAATCGATAATGCCGATAGCCTCGTAGAACTTGTTAAGAACAACGATACGGTTGTTACCCTTGTCGGCGATGTAGATGTTTGACTGATCGTCGCAGAATATATCACTTACGGTAGCGGAAAGAGAGCCAACCGAGCTAAGCTTGGATATATTCATATCGATAGCGTCGAACTCGTCAACTGCCGAGTATGCGGGGGGAGATTTTACGGTTTTACCGTCGATAGAGTAGGTATAGGTGTCATAGGGCTCTGCTGCGGAGGAGTAAACGGTGGCAAAAAGCATAACCGCTATGAGAGCTATAATCAATATTTTGGTTATCTTCTTCATATTTCCTCCTAACTTAGTCCTTCATACCCGAGGATCCCATCGTTTCAACTATCTGGCTCTGGTTCAGGACGAATATGAGGATAGGAACTATCATCATGATAACCGTTGCGGCTGCACCTGCGCCGGAACGCGCGATACCACCGTTAACGATCTGCTGAATAGCGTAGTTGAAGGTTTTGAGCTGCTCGGAGTGGATGTAAATTGATGCACCTGTGTTCCAAAGGCCCTTGAAGCACTCGATGATAAGTGTCACCCATGCGGGCTTAACCATGGGCATTGCGATGGTCAGGTAAATTCTGAACTCGCTTGCACCGTCAAGTCGCGCGGACTCAAGAACCGTATCGGGAACAGATGTTTCCATGAACTGCTTCATAAGGTAAAGACCCATCGTACCTGCCAAGGAAGGAACTATAATAGAAAGGTAAGTATCGATCCAACCGAAAGAGGAAAGAATGATGAAGTGAGTTACCTGGTTAACAGTAGAGTGGAACATAAGGGACATTACTATGATCTGGAATATCATATTTCTGCCGGGGAATCTAAGCTTTGAGAGCGAGTAAGCTGCCATCGAAGCGAAGATAAGGTTACCGAGAGTACCGCAAAGAGTAATGAATACAGTATTGAATATGTATCTTGAGAAGGGTACCCACGAGTCACCCATAAGGGTTACGAGGTCTCTGAAGTTGTCGAACGTGGGGCTCTTTACGTAGAACTTAGGGGGGAACATGAAGAGCTCGTCGAGAGGCTTAAGGGACTGGATTACAACGTAGTACATGGGGATGAACATGAACGCACCCATGAGTACGAGGACGAAGGTAATACCGGTATCACCGCCGGCAGAACGGTTAAGGACAACTCGGTGTCCGCGTGTTCTGAGCTTTTTAACTTTTGCCATATTACTCACCTACCTTCGCGAGTGCCTTCTTGATGATTATGTTAGACGAAAGCATTATTATGAAAAGGATAACTGCTATTGCAGAAGCGTAACCTATCTCGTAACGAGCTCCGCCGTAGTCATCAAGGTGGTGCATTATCGTGTGTGCTGCATAGTCGACTGAGGGGAATCCGCAAAGTGCGGTAACGACACCACCAAAGCCGAAGGAGTTGGTTATTGCGAGGACGGCACCGAACATCATCTGAGGACGCATGGTCGGCAGCGTGATGTACCAAAGCTCCTGCCAACGATTCTTGATACCGTCAACGGCAGCTGCCTCGTACATAGAACGGTCGATGGTCTGGAAACCTGCGATGAACGACAGGAACGCCGTACCGAGAGAGGTCCAGAGTGCGACTACGATACAAAGACCCATTACGTAATCGGCATCCTCGAACCAGAGGATCGGGCTGCTTATGATACCGAGGTCGATAAGAGTTGCGTTTGCCCAACCGTAAGAGTCGGAGGAGAAGAGGGTCTTCCAAATAAGGTAAACCTGACCGGAGATCGAGGGAGCGTAGAAGACAAGAGTTACTACGGCACGGATCTTGGGAGGAAGCTCGTTTATGAACCATGCGATCAAAAGAGAAAGCAGGTAAGAAACGGGACCGGTTACCGATGCAAATATAAGCGTGTTCTGGCACGCGAGGAGGAATATTTCATCCTCCGTGAAAAGTCGCGTATAGTTAGACATACCCTGCCAGCCGGGCATCTGAAGCATGTTAAAGTCTGTAAAGCTGAGAATTATCGAAAGGAATACGGGGAGAACCGTGAAAACTATGAAGAGGATAAAGAAGGGGGCAAGCATGAAGTAAGCAGTCTTGTTCTTCTTCATTTCTTTCCATGTCCACTGAAGCTTCGACATTTCAGAACGCTTTACAGGACGCTTGGTCGCTGTATTTTCTTGTGACATTACTTTTTCTCCTTATCGTATTTCTTTAGTTAGCGGGGTTTCTCTTTTCGGGAGGAATGTACTCCTCACCGGTTTGAAGAACGGGAAGTCCGAACTCCTGACGCTTACGTGTGATCTCGGAGTTCATAGCGTCGATGTACTGGCTGAGTGCCTCAACTGCGTTAGCGCCGTTGTTTACAGTCTCAAGGAATGCAAACTTCATGTATCTATCCTTAATATAAGAACCGGGATAGTTAACGATGGAAGACATATGATCCATCTGGTCTCTGATAGCTTCCTTCTCGCTTGCGGTCCAAGAGAGGTTATCGATAGCCTTCTTGTTAGCAGCGTGATACTTTGCGGAAGGACCGATAAGAGCAACCATCTTGTTACCGTAGTTAGCCTGAACCTCAGCAGAGGTCTGCCACTGAAGGTATGCCCATGCAGCTGCAACGTTATCACAGCCGTGAAGCATTACGGTCGCGCTTACGCCGGCAAGAGAGTTGTAGTTGATGATCTCTTTGCCGTCCTCGTCGTACTCACCGGTTTCACTACCGGGAAGCGGACAGAACTCCCACATACCGTCAAGCTCTGTTGCGTAAACGGTAAGGGTGTTATAAGTACCAACGTAGTCACCTACTACGATGGGCATCTCACCGGTTCTGAAACGGTTAGCTGCGTCGTAGGATACGGGGAAGGAATAGTCGGTGTAAAGACGGCATACGAATGCGAAGGTATCAAGAGCGACGGTGGAATCAAGGTCGATTCTTGCACCTGCGTAGTCGGGGTCATCCTCATACTTCCAAAGGCTTCCGCCCTTCTGATAAAGCATGAAGTCGAGCGCTGCTATGTAGCTGACACCAACCTGCATGTTGTTTGCCTGAAGAGTAGGAAGAATGGAGAGAAGGTCAGACCAGGTCTCAGGAACCTCCTGACCGAGATTTGCAAGAATGTCCATACGGTAGAACATCATAGCAAAGCTCATCGTCTGAGGAATAGCGTAGGTAACGTCAAGAAGCGTTACGGTATCCATAGCCGCGGGTGCAAATCTATCATCGACTAGCTCGTCGAATGTC
>JAZNGE010000014.1:0-40198 GCA_045576315.1 Eubacteriales bacterium
AGCACCCTCCGGCGTTGAAATTTTTGATGGATTTTGTCAAAGCGAGTTGAAGCAAGATGCCGATCTTGCAAGACGAGATTTGGCGAAAGACGCAAAAATTGGTCGCCGCAGGGCGTATGCGTTCGACTCTCTTCGGCTATAACCGTTGTATATTAGAATTCTATCACAAATCTTCGGTGTTGTAAATACTATTCACTAAAAAATATTAGTTTTGCGCGAGCATATTGACATACGCGCGAATGTGTGTTAACATTTATTTGATAATAACTTAGGAGGCCGCAAATGAAGATATTATCCTTTGGCGAGATACTTTTCGACGTTTTTGACGGTGAGTCAAAAATAGGCGGCGCTCCATTCAATTTTGCCGCCCATGCCGCACGCAGAGGTGCGGAATCATACCTCGTATCCGCGGTCGGCTTCGATGCGCTCGGCGACCTTGCCGTAAAGACGGCAGAGCGCTACGGTGTCAACGCGTCTTACATCTCACGCTCGGAAAAATATGGCACGGGAGTCTGTCGGGTCACGCTTGACGGACGGGGAATTCCGCACTACGAGCTTTTATATCCAAGTGCATACGACGACGTAAAAATAGATGCCGATATTACCGCGCAGGATTTTGACGGACTCTATTTCGGCACTCTCGCTCTGCGCGATGAACAAAACCGCCTTGCAGTAAAATCTCTCACCGCTCGCGGCTTTCGCGAGATACTCGTTGACGTAAACGTCCGCCGACCCTTTTTTAACTCGGATGCCCTCAACCTTGCCGTAAGCAGCGCGACAATACTTAAAATAAGCGACGAGGAGCTTTCTACCGTTATGACCGCTCTCTTTGGCAGCACCGCCGAGAGCCTCACGGCTGCCGCAAGACAGATAGGCGCAGCCTTCAAAAATATAAAGCTCGTCATCATCACCAAGGGTGCTGACGGCTCGATAGTCTACGATGCGCAAAGCGGCGAATTTTTCGGCTGTGCGGCAGTAAAGGCAAACGTCGTTTCCACCGTCGGTGCGGGGGATAGCTACTCGGCAGCCTTTTTCGTTGATTATCTGAATGGCGTATCCGTGCCCGAGTGTATGGAAAGGGCATCTGCCGTAAGCGCCTACGTAGTATCGCATCTTGAGGCGATACCCGACTGATACAAAAGGAGTTAACAGATGAATTTCGGTATAATCGGAACAAACTTCGTTTCGGACAGCTTTATGGAGGGTGCGGCGCTCGTTGACGGTTGCAACGTAGTTGCAGTATGCAGCGGCAAGCGTGAAAACGCAGAGAAATTCGCGGCAAAATACGGCATTGACGGCGTTTATTCAACCTACGAGGAGATGCTGAATGCGAAAAACATCGATGCCGTCTACGTCGCTACCCCAAACTCCACCCACCGCAAGATAGCAGGCGATTGCCTTATGGCAAAAAAGCACGTATTTTGCGAAAAGCCCATGGCGTCAAATTACAAAGAGGTCGCGGAGCTTGTCGCGCTTGCACGCGAGTGCGGAGTATATCTTCACGAGGGGCTTTTCCCGCTTTTTTCGGATAATTACAAGACTATAAAGAAAAACCTTCACAGAGTCGGAAAAATACGCCAAGTAAATATAAATATGTCGCAGTATTCAACTCGCTACGACGCCTACCTCGAGGGCAAGAATCCCACCACCTTCCGTCTGGAGCTTTCAAACGGCGCAACGATGGACCTCGGAGTCTATACCATGGCTATCGCCATAGACCTCTTCGGCGCACCGAAAAAAACTCTCAGCGCCGCAACTCTTCTTGATACGGGCGTTGACGTGTCCGCCTCGGCAATATTCGTCTATGACGGCTTTACCGCCAATCTCGCATACTCAAAGGCGAGCGACTCGTATAACCGTGTCGAGATATGCGGAGAAGAGGGAGTCTTAAGCTTCAACCACCCGACAAGAACGACCGACATAACCTTTAAGTCAAGACACTCGACCGACACCGAGCAGCTTTTCAAGCCTGCAAAGCCGGGCTTTTACTACGAGATCAAGGAAATGATCAGCCGCATAGAATCGGGCAAGACCGAGTCCGAGTCCGTGCCGCTTGAATTAAGCCTTGAATTACACAACACACTCACGAAATCCAGAACAGAGTCGGGAATAGTATACCCGTCCGACAAATAAGCACCGAGAGGGAGAAAAGAGAAATGATAATTACAGATATAACCAAAATCGGCGATCCGCAGATCATTCTGCACGGCGGCGTATATTATTGCTACGCAACGAGCAGCAGCGAGGGCTTTATGGTTTGGCAAAGTGAGGATCTCATCAACTGGAGTGAGCCGACCCTATGCTTCCGCGCAATAGATTATTGGGGCATCTCACATTTTTGGGCTCCGGAGGTAGTGTACCATAACGGCAAATTCATAATGCACTATACTGCAATGTCGGGCAAGCTTAACTCCCTTCGTATAGGCGTTGCGGTGTCCGACTCACCGACAGGCCCGTTCGTTGATGTTCATAACGCGCCGATGTTCGATCTTGGCTACGCCGCTATCGACGGCTCGGTGCTTATTGACGAGAGCGGGGCATACCTCTACTATTCGCGCGACTGCTCGGAAAATATCGTTGGCGGCATACATACAAGCCAGATATACTGCGTGCGCTTAAACGGTGACCTTACCGAAACGGTAGGGGAGCATATCCTTATAAGCACCCCCGATAAGCCGTACGAATTAAAGTCGATGTCCCGTAAGCTGCCTTGTCTTTGGAACGAAGGCCCGAATGTAATAAAGCTCGGCGACGAGTATATTATGAACTACTCCGCCAACTGCTACGCAACAAACGATTACGCCATCTGCCTCTCAACCGCAAAATCACCGACAGGCCCGTTTGAAAAAATGGAGTCAAATCCTGTCCTCTCCTGCCGCGCCGACCTCTTTGGCGCAGGACACAACGCATTCTTCTACGGCAAGGACGGCGCACTTTATACCTCTTTCCACATTCAGACCGACCCCGAGCATCCCTCGGGCGACCGCCGTACCGTCATCGGTAAGGTATCCTTCCAAACGACCGAAAACGGACTTACACAAACGATAGAGTGAGGGTGAAATGAACTACACGAACGAAGCGTACGATATAATTATCCAAGCCGGTCAGTCAAACGCGGAGGGCTGCGGCAGAGGCCCTGTCAGCGAGGATTATAAGCCCGACAGTGATATAAAATACCTCTATCAGAAGTACAAGGCAGAGGATAAAATAGTCGGTGATATATGGAAAATTTCTCTTGAGATAACCGACCCCGCCTTCTATATCGCCACCGCGCAGGAACGGTGTGACACAAATGGCAGAATAGGCGACCTCTCACTCACATTTTGTCGAGAATATAAGAAAAACGGACTGTTAAAGCAGGGCAGAAAACTGCTTGTAATAAGATCGGCAGTCGGTGGCACAGGCTTTAAAAAGCACCATTGGGGCGTAAAGGACGAGCTATATCTGCGTATGAGAGATATGATAGACTATGCGCTATCAATGAACCCCGAAAACCGTATCGTCGCATTCCTTTGGCACCAGGGCGAGCACGATGCCTTCGAGGGTCTAGACCCCGATACCTTTAAGTCGCAGCTTTCGGAAATGATAACCGATCTCAAGAGGGCATACGGCCTGCCAAATCTCCCCTTCGTGTGCGCTGATTTTGTAAACGAGTGGAAGAGCGAGAATATCGGGATATGCGCCCCCATCGTTGAGAAGATCAAGGAAGTCACCGCGGCCGAGGGCGGCGTATTTATCGAAACCGCAGACCTCCCCTCGAACAATCAAAAAACAGGCAACGGCGACGGCATCCACTTCTGCCGCGAGTCGCTCCACACCCTTGGTAAGCGCTATTTTGCCGCATATCGAACAATAATCGAGAGAGGAAGATAGTATGAAATTTCAGATCGACCACGACCTGCACATACACTCCAAGCTTTCAAGCTGCTCGAACCACCCCGAGCAGACCACCGAAAACATATTAAAATACGCCAAGCAAAACGGACTCAAACACATATGCTTGACCGATCATTTCTGGGATTCCGACGTCCCCGGCGCAAGCGATTGGTACAGACCGCAAAATTATGACCATATAACCAAGGCACTCCCGCTTCCACAGGCGGACGGCATTCGCTTTGACTTTGGATGCGAGGCGGACTTCAGTCGAGATTTAAACCTCACCGCCACTCGCCAAACGATAGACAGGCTCGATTTCGTCATCGTAGCCACAAGCCATCTGCATATGGCAGGATACACCATTGACGAAAGCATTAAGCGCGTCGCCGATCGCGCAAGGGTGTATATGCAGCATAACCACGCCCTTCTCGATATGGATCTCCCGTTTCATAAAATGGGTCTTGCGCACTTCACCTGCACGCTTCTTTCCTGGGACGGTATCGGCACTAACGACGAGCTTCTTTATTCCATCACCGACTCCGAATACGCCGAGCTTTTTGAGCGTGTTGCCGCCTCGGGAATGGGTGTAGAGCTTAATATGAGCGCCGCCGAGGCATCAAATGAGGCAAATCTTCGCATCTACCGCATAGCACGCGAGCGCGGCTGCAAATTCTATCTAGGCTCTGATGCTCACACCCCCACCGAGCTTTCGCGCGCGATGACAAACTTCCGTGCGATAGTTGATGCCCTCGATCTTACCGAGGACGATAAGCACCCCTTTATAGCACGATAAACAAAGGAGAACAAATATGTCAAAAAGGATCGTATATAAAAACTGCCGCGTAAACGGCATACTCACCGACCTCGAGGTCATCGACGGAATCTTTACAAAGGTCGAACCGCTTAACGAAGAGGGAATAGACCTCGGAGGCAACGACGTTTTTCCCGGACTTATCGATATCCACACCCACGGTGCATACGGATACAGCATCTACGGCGTTTCAGACGACGTGATTGAGGAAAACGCAAAAAAAGTGTGTGAGTACTTTGCAAAAAACGGTATAACCACCTGGTATCCCACCACCGCCTCTGCCAAGGAAAAACTTGCATATATGCTCACCCTCGACTTTGATTCCTACAAGGGCGCGAATATTCCCGGCATTCACCTTGAAGGTCCGTACCTCTCAAAAAACAAAGCCGGTGCAATAGATCCGGGCAGCATGTGCAGCCCCCGCGCCGACGATTTTGAGAGCTACGAAAGAATAAAATACGTCACCGTCGCACCCGAGATCGACGGCGCGCTCGAATATATAAAGGAAATGTCGGGCAAGGTCAAAATTTCTATCGGACATACTTGTGCCGACTACGAAACAGCAATAAAAGCAATTAAAAATGGAGCAGATTGCCTTAATCATACCTTTAATGCAATGCCTCCGGTCCACCATAGAGAGCCGGGACCCATCGGTGCGGCACTCGATTCGGGCATATATGCCGAGGTAATTTGTGACGGTGTGCATCTGCACCCCTCGATCGTCAGAATGCTTTACCGCACCTTTGGTAAAGAGCGTATGATAATGATCAGCGATACCGTCTCGGGCGCAGGACTCCCCGACGGCGAGTTCTTCGCGGGCAACCGCCGCCGCATCATAAAGGATCACGTCATTCGTAACGAAGCGGGCAACCTTGCGGGCAGCTGGTGCCATCTCTTCGAGGACGTGCGTCGCACCGTTAAAATGGGCATTCCGCGTGAGGACGTCTATTATATGGCGTCCACCACCCCCGCAGAATATATGGGACTCAATAAAGGTAAGATCGCCGTCGGCTACGATGCCGATTTCATCGTCGTTACCGAAAATGACGATCTTGTTAAGACCGTCATCGCAGGAGAGATATTCACGGCATAAATATCAAAAAATGGCATAATCATGCGCGTATTTGTCTTGTAAATAACGAGGGCTGTGTGCTATAATTTAGTCAGAACACTAAAAAAAGGAGTGTGCTATGAAAACAAAAAGAATACTACTCATTATTCTCTCGATAGTTCTTCTTATGACCGTATCCGTTTTCTTTGTGTCCTGTGGTGACGATCCCATCGAATGCACCGAGCATATTGACGAAAACGGTGACGGCATTTGCGACGATTGCGGCTTGGACGCCCCCACCGCACACGCACATTCGGATATGAACGCCGACAATAAGTGTGACGGCTGCGGCACCGAACTCACCCCTCCCGAGCACGTACATAAGGATAAGGATCAGAATTACGTGTGCGACGAGTGCGGCGACAGACTTCCCAAGCCTGCGCACGACCACACCGACGAAAATAACGATGGGGTCTGCGACGATTGCGGTAAGGATATCCCCCTTGATCTTAAGGATCTTACCGTGATCAAGACGTCAACTCACGATCGCATAAGAACCGTCCATCCCGGTGAGACAATCACCTATACGTTTACAGTAAGCAACACCGCCACCGCGGATAAGGTGGTAGAGATCCTCGACTTTCTTCCTGCAAATTTAGCATACGTTAAAGGCGATTGCACCAAGCAGGGAGATAGACTTTTATTTAATCTGACCGTTCCTGCAGGCAAGACCGTCACGGCATCCTACACCGTCCTCGTGCCTGATAACGACGGCCTTTACGGTATGACTATCGGTACCGACGCGCCCATAGCAAACGGCAAGGCGATCGAGTGTACCTCTTTATACGTTGCCAATACCCTGAATGCCTACGATATGCAGAAGATGGTATATGCCATCTACGCTATGCGCGATTCAAAAATGAAGGGTAAGGATCTTCTTACCGCCCATTCGAGAATAGCATTCAGCCTTAATAACGCCATCGTTGATAACGCCGATGCCCTCGCAAATGCACTCTTCCTTGATAGCAATGCCGAGAATTCCGATAAGTATGCAAGCATCGTAGTACCCGGTCTTTACGGCGGCAAGTCCACAGGCGAGACAAAGGCCGCACGCTTCGTCGGCAATGCTAAGGGCTCGCTTGAGATTGAGGACATCTTCCCGGGTGACGTTCTGGTCGTTCTCCCCGATGACTCCGATCTTGACGGCGCAAGAATGTACGTCACCGACGGTGTCAAGCTCTTTGATATTACGACCACAACCACCGAGGTGTCGGTGTCTTCCGTACTTGACGGCATCTCGCAGAACGACTATTTCGCGCTCCTTCGCCCGATTATGAGCTCTACAAGCGTGGACTCCTTCCGCTCCGAGCCGTTCTACGTGGGTGCCACCGATGTTGAAAAGGCTATAATCTCAACTGCTATGGCGTTCCTCCTTCGCGGTGACAGGATGCAGTATGCCGATACTCGTCTTGTCCAAGATCCTGCGATCTACCGCTGGGAAAGAGGCAAATCTCCCGAGGATTATACCGTCGATGAGACAGGCTACAGCAATTGCACGGGCTTCACTCACGACGTATTTCTTAACGCCCTCGGCTACGACTACGGCTCCTTTACTCTTGTAAATTCCCCCGCGGCAATGAAGGCATATAAGTACACCTTCACTCATAACGAAACGGATGCCGAAAAGGCAGCGATCGAAGAGGAGTACCGCTCAAAGCTTCAGGTTGGTGATATAGTTTTCTACACCTATTCGGGCAACACTCACGCAATGATCTATATCGGCAACGGTAACCTTGTCCACGCGACAGGCTCTACGTATAGCGGCACTACCGAAACCGAGGAAGCGACCGTTCGTTTCCAGAATCTCGATTGCCTCTTTACCGAGGGCAATGGCCGTTATCTTTTCCAGACCGATAAGCCGAGAACAGCCCTCTATATAATCCGCCCGACAAATACCTGGAGCGGCACTACCGTTCCCGATATCTCTATTAACAGGATCGAGAATATGCAGGGCATAGTGGCGGAGAAGATTTCATCTCACTCCCTCGGCAAGACCGCCAACCGCGGTGATATCATTACCTATACCTTTAAGATCTTCAACGCAAACAATACCTCCGTCACCCTCGATATAACCGACGTGGTTCCCACCGGCACGGTCCTCCTCGTTGACGGTGTAGCATCCGCCGACACCTCTCTTGCATGGACCGTAACACTCGCACCGGGTGAGGAAAAGCTTGTTTCCTATACCGTAAAGGTTTCTGACACCGCCACTCGCGGCTCGGCTATCACCTTCTCGGCAAATAGTACCGTCGGCGGTGTTCCCGTAAGATCGACCGCCGTATACGTTGGCAACACCCTCACCGCTGACGAGCAGGCACGCCTTGTCGAGATCGTAAACGCCGCTAAATCCTCCGGCAAGACCGGTGTTGCTCTTGCTAATCTTATCTACGAGCAGCTTCTCGGCGTCGAGGATATACTCGGCTACGATATCGCAGATCTGCGCGACGGTATCTTCACCAATAGCGGCAGCAATTACAAGATCGCAACGAGCGGCAAGTATTCTTATATGATCGCCCCCTCACTTTATGGCGGTAAGGTAGTCGTTAACAGCGACCGCTTCGATGGCGAAAGAACTCGCCTGCCTCGTGAGCACAACCTCGTTGTCGGCGATATCCTCTATTTGCATAGCGATACTGCAGGATATCTCTATATCTACGTCGGAAACGGCGAGATGATAGACCTTCAGAAGCTTACCGTTCGTGACGTTAACGAGCGCCTTGAGGAAACGATAGGCTGGCAGAGGTTTGTAATCCTTCGCCCCTCGATCGCAGTAACCGAATAAAAAAATCAGCGCCGCAGGGAATAGCCCTGCGGCGCTTTAATAATTACTTTGCTATTACAGTTCCGTCCTCGGCAACGGTAGCCTCTTTTCCGTCTATAGTCACCTTGGTGTTCTTGAACTGAGGGGTAGGGGGTACTACGACCTTAAGATCGCCGCAGTTCTTGATATCAATATACTTCGGGGGAATATAGGGGTTGGCGTTTCTTGCCTTGTTCGGCTCGTCCTTGAAGCCCCAGCACCAGACTCTGTTACCGTGGTTTATGCGGCTGACTATCCAGTTGTTGCATCTGCCGTCGCCGTCAGTATCGTTAAATGTCTCGCACTCGCACTTGCGCCAGTCGTTGGGATATGCCGACATATCCGCATTGGGATCGGAAATATCCACGTCGGTGAACTTGTTGAGAGGTGCGCAGATATAAAGCGGAACGGTATTTACGCCGGTGTGCGTCTCGATGCGCTCGCCGTTTTCCATTCTGTAATCGTACTTGACAACTCTGCAGTTTTCAAGGGTGTACTTCTCGGGCATATGAGTAGTGTATCCGAAGTAGTGGTTCGCCCAAGAGAAGTAGGTCGAGCTCATAACCGAAAGCTGATGCTCTGCACCCTTAAGGTTGGAGGAGCGAAGCTCAAGGTTCTTTATGCGGATCTCGCCACACCATGTGTTACCGTAGTCACCGCGCATCGTAATACCGGTGCGGCAGCCGTCAGTGTAGACGGTAAGGTTTTCAACGTCTATAAGACCGTGACCAACGCAGTTGATATGCTCGAAGGTAGAGTTCTTTATGGTTACGTTGCTTGCACCGCAGTGCGCGTCAAACGACTCGAGGAAGCAGTTTTCAAGATAGTAGTTTCTGCAGTAGTTAGAACCGAAGAAGCCCCAGTATCTTACACCTCCGTCCGGATCGAAGAACTGCCACTGATCGCAGTTGATCCAAGAGATTCTGTTCGAGTTGCCCGCAAGTATCTCGTAGCTTCCAAGAACCGTCTTGTTGCTCGCATCGTAGTGCGCCTTCTGACGCTGGAAGCGCATATTCTTGTAGGTTACGTTATTTGCAAACGTGGTGTTGGTGTAACCAACGGGGCATTTGCCCTCGGCAAGACCCTCACGCTCGATCTTGTGCTTGATACCCTGAACGAGTACGTTAGAGCGTGATACCGAAATGTTTCTGCCGTACATATAGTAGTAGTTCGGGCCCTGGTTTGCATAGGTGGTGATATACGTATCCGCATTATCAGATCCTACGGTAATAGGCTCATCGTCAATGCACTTTGCCAACACCTTGGTGAACTTGGGGTAGTCCCAGGTTACAGGAGTGTCCTTGTCGATATTACCCTCGGCATCTATAATAAGTATCTCGGTCTGCGGAGATCCGTTGTCCTCATTACCGCCAAGACGGATATAACGTCTTGTGGTCTCGCACTCGATCTTAACGAGCATATTCTTACCCGTCTTCCATACCTCGCCGTCAGAGGTGCGCAGGCAGGTGTCACCAACCTTAATGGAAGAGCCGGCAAACTGCTCGGTAATATTTTCAGCCTTATATTCCGACTCGATCTTGAATACGGGCAGGGTATGCCAGCCGGAGTGATTACAGGTACAGCCGGTGGGGTCCTTTGCTATCTTTTTAAGACATCTGTCACAGGTGGTCTCGTTGTCACCTGCATTTATGTAGTCCTCGCTGTTTACCTCAACACCCTTAACTATATGCTTGGGGAACTTGTGCTCAACGGGTATCTTCGCATCGTCAAGAATAAACTCTGCGCCGTCCCAGTGCGTAGTAGTCCTTATCGATATAAATTCGCGCTTTGCAATAGGCGCATCACCTATGTAATAGGTCTTGCCTGCCTCTGCATAAACGGGCAGGTTATGCTCGTTCGCATAATCGTGTGCCGCCTTAATGGCGTGGAAATCCTCGGTAACGCCGTCACCGACCGCACCGAAGTCGGAGTAAAATACCTTAGTTTTGGTTTCCATGATAAATCATTCCTTTTCTTTAAAAAGATTTATACTTCGATTGTACCCCAATGATGGGAAAAAGTCAATACAAATATAGGTTTTATTTACCTATATTTTTCATCAGCTCCACCGCTTCAAAAAGAGGCGCGCGCCACTTCTCGGTGGTGGCTACCCAGGTGGTCTGAATTATACCGGTGTAGCAATCCTGCGGCAGTCTTTTTCTGCAGAACTCGTCAAGCAGGGAAACGTTCTCATTGAAGTACTCGTTACTGCCTCCGGCAATAATGGTGTACCCGGCATCCGCAAACCTCAAAAACGGCTCGACTCTTATGCGCTCGCCCTCGGTCAAGTCGCCCTCAAATTTGTTGAAGTAATACCACGGGCACTGAACGACCGATTTCGGACATTTTTCAATAAACTCGTCAGGGCGGTGTCTTGCATAGTCCGACCATATCATAGCCTTGGCACCGCGGCTCTCAACCACGTCTACAAGGAAGCGAAGATCGTGCCACCAAAGGTCGTTTTGTCTTACCACCGCACAGTCGTACTTGCTCTGGTTTTCGTAGTTTTCCTCGTCCATTCCGAGGTGTATAATTTCGGGCTCAAATACGTCGCACACCTCGTTTATTATGTCACGGCATACGTCGTAATAGGGCTTCGTCGACACCATTCTCGAGTAGTCCTTAAGCCACACGTCGTGACAGGTAGAGAAGTTGAGCTTCGGTATGATGTCAAGCCCGAGCTCGCGAAGCCTCTTAATCATTTCCATAAGCTCCTCGCGCTCTATCGATTCCTCGATAGCCAGCTCGGGGTGTGACTCGTACACAATGCCGTCTGCAAGGTCGAGAACAACGGTGTTAATGCCGCATGCTTTTGCATGATCGACAAGCTCCCAAAAGAGATCATTCTCAAATCTCATCTTGTCAGAGCCTGCTCTCTGCCACACTTTTTCACCACCGCCGCGATTATTTCCTACCTCGTACCACAGATTTGTGCCTATATGTATCAGTATGCCCTTTATAAATTTTTTAGCCATCTCAGATGTGACCTCCCTCGATTTCGGCCGCCCCCTCATGGAGCTTAAATCTTGCATCGGCAGGTACGTACTCGTCCGGAAAATGGATCATTACGTCCTCCTCCTCAAGCATTTTTTGAAGCCTGCATATATCAACGTCAGCCACTCCGCACCCCGAGTCTATCGCCAGGCAAGCTGCATTTGACGCAGCCTGCGCGGTGAGTATAGCAGGGGGAATAACGCGTATAACGTCCCAGCCGTAGCCCTCTGCCGAGGCGCTTCTTCCGGCCGTTATCATGTTCGGGTAATCACGTCTGCAAAGAGCGCGCAAGGGGACCTCGTAAAGGTAATCTCTATGCTCAAAATCGTTGATTGCACACACCGAATCCTCAAAGTGGCGGTACGCGTCATTTTCAGTAAACGTGTAATCTCCGACAAGGTGACAGCTCGTTCTGAACTGTGGCATCAGAGGTAGGGAAACCACGTCGCGCGACAGTCTTTCGTCACCCTTTATTCCGTCAAGCATCTTCCTCTGATTTCGTATAACGTAATCGCTTACGTCCTCCTCGGTAAGTCCCGGCCAAAGGGGAACACCCGCGGGCTGGTTCGTGCCAAAAAGAGTTGCATTGTATCCGCACACGTGCCTTATCGCGTGGTAAATATTCTTTTCTTCAACCGCCCTCTTGCAGCCCTCAAGTGTTATTTCCTTACCCATATAGGTCGCAAAATTTTTTCCGGGAGTGTGCGGCACACCTGCACGGCGCATAACGTCAAGATCGCCTGTCGTGTCGATAAGCATCCTGCAGGTATAGTATTCGATGCCGCCCTTTGTCAGCACCACAACACCGCGACACACGTTTCCGTCCATAACCGGCTCGATCGCGTTGCAGTCAAATTTTAGGTCTATTCCTGCCTCTGCGACCTCCTCGGTCAGCTGCGCGGCAAAAATATAGGGCGAGAACCATGATACGTATCTTGCCTCGGTCGGCTCCTTAGGCTCGCCGGCCTTCCAGGCGGTGGGAATGGTGTCATATCCATACCTCGCGCTATCGCGCACCCATCTCTCGCACCTGCCGAAGATTATCTGCTTTCCGCGGCCGTTACACATCGGAACGAAAAGGTTGATAAGTCCGAGAGTTGCAAGACCGCCAAGGAGTATCGACTTTTCGATCAGAAGCGTACTCTTTCCGCGCTCCTTAGCGCTCAGTGCCGCACTGACACCGGCAACACCGCCACCGCAAACGATAACGTCGTATTCACCCTTAGGCTCTAATTTCTTGGAAAATTCAATAGCACCCATAATAAATGCGCTCCATTTTGTTAAAACGCGCCGCAGGGAATTATTCCGGCGGCGCGCAGTTGTAAAATTCAGTTTAGCTTTAATATTTCACGAAGTAACGGAATAAGCTCGCCTGCCATAGCCGCGAAGCCTATATCGCCGGGGTGTACGTTGTCTGCAAGTGCCACGTCACGCACACTCTCGATGAGCTTCGCTCCGGAAACGAAGTATACGTTTTCGTCCCCCTTTGCGAGTGCATTCTCGTAGGTCTCTATTATAATCTGCTCGCGCAGACGGTCGCACTCGTTGGGGTAGGGCTTGGGCGCTGACATTATCACGATGGGCAAGCTCGGCTGTGCCGTCCTTATGATTAGAAACATTCTTTCGTGCGTTGCCTTAAGATGCTCGGGGCTCGGTGCGTTATAGTCATAGTCGTACACAAAAGCGGACATAGTCATACCGGCAATGTATCTCGCCATTGACTCCTCTCCCAGTGCGTTGCCCCAAAAGCCCATATTGATATAATCGCAACTTAAAGCGCGGCAGATCATATTTTCGTAGCTGTTGCCGGGGTGAGAAGAGCAAGAGCCTTGCGTGACGGACGAACCGTAAAATACCACGGGTGTCGTTGTTTTATAGCTCGCTCCGTGCTCTATTTTGCTACCGTCGGTCACGCCTATGTAGAGCTTCGTTACCTCGCTGCATACAGGAAAGCATATCGTGTATTCATGCACGAGTCCGTCGTTAAACGGTGTGATAAGCTCGCTCTCGTATGAATCCTCGATTTCGGCGGGCGGCACAAACACTCCGACAAATCTATCGTCGGAATAAAGGTCGAATCCGATCGTCGCACTGTACGAGTAGTTAGGTACTTTTGATATTGATCGGTACTCGGCACAGATCGCAATTCGCTTGCTATCGGTCGCAAATCGCACCCTGCCACCTGCCGGCTCCGACGAGATCATAAATATCTTTTCGTTTATGGTGGCGGCGTCCTCCGGCTTCATTCTGCAATACACGCCGTCTATCAGCTTGATACCGTAGACGTCAAATTGTTCTGCATCGTAGAATTTCATGCCGTCCTTGCTTATGCTATTCGGAATGGCGAAGTTTTTGTCAATCTTTGCAGCACATCTTTTGGACATATCTTTAGATCTTATTGAACTTCTTGAGATAGTAGCGGATAACCTCGGTCATGGTGATCATATGAGACTCATAGATCTCCTCAAAACCGTAGATAACGTTGCCGTGATCGGTAAGGCCTTGGTTAGACTCGAAGGTCACGCAGGGAGTGCCGCAGCAGTGGTGCATAGCAGAGGGAAGATTGAACGAAACGGGAACAGCCTTCTTCTCGTGCTCAGGCACTGCGGTCGCTCTGTAACGTACGCCTGCAGCAGTACATTTTTCCTCAACGATCTTCTCGATCTCGTTAGCCTCTACCTTGTATACGTATGCACCGTAATCGGTGTTAAGCATACAAGCGGTGGTGTTAGATCCGCCGTGGAAAAGGATAGAGAAGTCGGGTGCTTCCTTCTTACATACGTCAAGCACAAGCTGAGTACCGGTCGACAGCTTGCCGCCGATAAAGTCCTCGTGCATCATATTAACGCCCTCGTCGTTGAAGTAACCGCCAAGGTAGTCAACGTAGGGAAGAATGGGGTGCTTCATCTTGCACTCGGGCCAACCTGCAAGGCTGCCGTCCTTCCAAGTGCCCTGGTTGAAGTATCTGAGATCCTCAAAGGTCTTGCCAACAAAGGTATTGAAGGGAATGTGGCTTCTTCCGTCGGGGTTTACCATGGGAACAAGCACAAGGTGTACCTTTTCTGCAAGCTCCTTAAGCTCGTCGTATCTCTTGCCGGCGTAGTCGGTGCCGGTCTCAAGTATCTTTATAAGGTTGAGCATCGCACAAGTGCCCTCAAACTCACCGCCGTGAATACAACCGACAAGGAAAATAGTGGGGATATAGTCCTCACCCGACTTGTCAGCATAGCACTCGGGGTGATGTGCGCCAAGCGCGCTCGAAAGGTTAGCAGTTCCTTTAGGAAGGTTAGACTTTCCGTATTCTACCATGTAGATGGGGCGTCCGCCTGCGGAGTCGCACTCCTTGGTAACCTTACCGCCCTTAACAAGCTTAAGGGTTTCTTCGACCTCTGCAAGTGTGGTCTTCCAATAGATCGGAAGCTCAATGTCCTTTGGTATTGCTCTCATTTTGATTTACCTCTCATATGTATGTTTTTTTAAAATTAAATTTCGCTAATAAATCTTTTGAGGTTCGTAAGACCGCGCGATATACCGGCTATACAGTCCTCAACACCCTCATACTCGACCGAAATATATCCGTCATAGTTCGTGCGCTTAAGTATCCTTAAGCACTGTCTTACAGGCACAGCACCCTCGCCGATAACCGCACCGGCAATATAATTTGCACCGCGCGTCATTATGGTGCGACCCTCGACCGCCTCGTCAAAGTATATAAAATCCTTAACGTGCGCATGCACCGCATAGGGCGCAACTCTCGATACCGCGTGTACGGGGTCCTCGTCAACGCAAAGGAAGTTGCCAAAGTCAACGAGCAGTCCGTAGTTATCGTGGTCAACCGCGTTGAAAAGTCTTTCGACCCTGTCGCTGTCCTGCGCAATAAAGCCGTGGTTTTCCGAGCAGGTGCGAATGCCGAGCGTTGCCGCGTATTCCGTAACCTTGCGTGCGTTTTTCGCAATAGTGGGAAGCATAAGATCAAAGCTGCGCGCGTTTCCGCTCTTTCCGAGCGCGTAGCACACGTCGTGTCGCATCACTTTAGCACCAAGTATCTTCGCTACGTCAAGCTGACCGCAAAGGCGCGCGATCTCCTTTTCGGAGTCCTCCTCACTCTCGTGATAGAGATTTGCGCCGATGGTGTAGGCGTTTATCTCAATGCCGACCCTCTCGGCTTCCTTGGCGATCTTAGCTGCCAAAGCCTTTTGCTCATCAAGCGTGTCACCCTTGATGTCTGTAAACTCAATGGCATCAAAGCCCATTTCCTTTGCCTTTGCCACGCATTCAAGCTGCGTCAGCTTTCCGGCTCTTATGTATTGGCTGAAAGAATAAGAACTTACCGAAATCTTCATATACGTCATCCTTTGCGTAAATATTTATGCCTATACCCGTATTTTAGCACACGCGAGCGCGTTTGTAAATACATTCGGCAAAAATAATTTAAAATGACCAAGCCTTTGGCGCAGTGTCCTTAACGGAACTGCGCCAACGAAATTTGCCCTTCCGGGCAAGTGAAATCGCTTCGCGGTGAAATATTTGCTTTGCAAATGTGAAATGTTCGCTATGCGAACGTGGGCAAATTTCATTTCACATCGAGCAAGGCGAGATATTTCACAATGTGCATCGCACATTCTTTCACGTTTTGCGAAAGCAAAACATTTCACTACATGTATTTGTGCCCACAAATGAGGTGCTTCGCCTGTATTAATTAAAGACTACAAAAAATTAGGTTATTTTGCTATACGAAAAGTCCGCACAAATCAAAGGCTCCCTTGTGTAAAGGGAGCTGTCGCAAAGCGACTGAGGGATTGTTTTGAGTGAAAATATAACCTTTTACAATCCCTCCGTCACGGCAAGCCGTGCCACCTCCCTTTACACAAGGGAGGCTTTTTTACCTTCCGGAAGGTAGGCAAAATCTTGTTTCCTTTAATTAAGTCAGTGCTTGTCAAGAAAAAAGGACAGAGAATTTTTCAAGTTCTCTGTCCTTTTCCTGTTTTATAGATCGTGTATTCTAAAGAGCATTGAAACTGTCCTTAAGAGTGACGCTCTTTTGATGGTCATTTTTTCTATGGTTAATCTGTAAATACTCCGCGGGAGAGCGCCTCGGTGAGCTCTTTAACCCACTTGTCCTCGGCGGAGCTGTAAACCCACTCGTAAACGTATCCGTCATCGCCGAAGCACCAGCAATTGTAGCCAACGCCGTAGAGCTCGTCTTCGGTCTCGGCGTAGAAGTGGAGCGTCATAACGCTGAGATCAAGGCTTGCGTCTGAGCTTATCTCGTTAAGCTCGGTGGGCGTGCCCATATAGTAAACGTGCATATAGGCGTCAATAGTGCCCTTAAGAGCGTTATAGCCGATGCTCTCTACCGACTTCGGAAGAAATACGTAATCTACCTTCGCGTTTGCAAAGGAGTAGTCGCCGATCTTCTTAAGGTCGCCCTCGAATACCACGATTACGTTGACGCTCTCGTCAAGGTCAAAGCCGTAGAACTGATACTGACCGATTTCGGTCACGCTCTCGGGAATAACGAGGAAGTAGTTGTAAAGGTCAACACCCGTACCGGTGGGGAAGTAGTTAGACTCGTAGATCGAGTAGTAAGCGCCGTCCTCTCCGAGCGTGTAGAAGGTCGCCTTGCCGTTGCGCATAGGGGTCGAGACGTCCATATCACTGCCCGAGCCCTCGGAGGTTATCTGCACCTTGCACCAGTCGGCAACATCACCGTTGAAGTATACTCTGTCTATGCTGTCAACGTTATCGAACGCCTCGAAGTAGATAAGCTCAAGGTCGGCGGGAAGGGTAATGACGTCGAGCTTCACGCAGTTCGCAAACGCACCTCTGTCAATCTTCTTACAACCAACGCCGATGTCCACGTCAACGAGCTCGCCGCAGTTCAAGAACGCGTACTCGCCGATCTCTGTGAGCGCACCGAGCGCCTTAACTCTCTGAAGGCCGCTAAAGCCGCAGAACAGATAATCGTTAATTACGGTCACGTCAGCGGGGATCTCAACCTCTGTTATCGAGGTGTGAGCAACGTAGTCGCCCCCCTCGAAGAGGTAGAGCTCATCAGTCTTCTCAAGCACGCGCGCGTACTTGCTGAATTCAATACGGCACCAGTCCTCAAGCGAGCCGCCGTAGTAAACCTTGCCAAATTCGCAGGTATAGCCGCTAGGCCAACCGTCGTCGCCGATTATAACGTGCCAGTTGTGACAGCTTGAGAAGTCGTCGCAGAATGCGTTGCCGATCTTGGTAACGCTTGCGGGAATAGTCAGCTTCTCAATGCCGGTAAAGCCGATGAAGACGGAATCCTTGATCTCGGTAACGGTGTCAGGGATGTTGATCTCCGTCACCTTTGCCCACTCGCCGTTCTCGTCACGCATATAGAAGTTCGATGCGAAGAACATAGGGTTAGATCTGCGATCGACGAAATAGATATCGCACCAATCCTCCCACGTGCCCTCGTAATATACGTTCTCAAGCGCCTCACAGCCTAAAAACGCCTCAGAGGCGATAAAGTCGATCGTCGCAGGAATGGTTAAGGACTTGAGATTGGTGTTATCCTTGAAGGAGTCAATGCTCGTCACGAGGAAGCCGGCCTTCTCGGGATTAGAGCCGCCGTAATAAGCGGGAATAACGACCGTCTCCTCGTTTGCGGTGTAGCCTACACCGGTGGAATAAGCCGTACCCTCATCGTAGATGAGCTGGTCGGGCACGTAGTGACATACCGTGCACTCGCCGTCTGCCATCGTGTGCGCCTCGGATGCTGCCGAGTTGCAGGCACCGCAGTCGGAGCACGCCTTGTAGTGATTTTCCTTGGTCCAGATGGTGTATTCGGCGTCGTCATCGATTGCGTGAGGCACGGAGTAGTGCTCGTCGAACCAGACCTGGATCTCAAAATCGCCTCTCTCGTCTTGACCGCGGTAGATGAATTCAACCGTAACCTCGCCGTCAGCGCAGGTGATCTCTTCGTCGCTCCACAGTCTTTTTACAGTGTAGCTTTCCGTGTCAAGCTTGGGAATTTCAAGGGTTTCGCTTGCCCAGGGACAGTCGGGGCAGAAGCGCATAAGCGTTCCGCCTGCTTCATACGTGGGCACGTCGCAAACCGACCACTCGCCCCAAGCGTGCGTGTGCTCGCCGCCACCTTCGCCGCCGTTTCCACCGTCACCTTCGTCGCCGCCGGGCTTCTCAAAGCCGCCGTCTACCGAGTTGCCGCCGCAAGCCACAAGTGCAAGGCACAGGCAAAGCGCAAGCATTAAAAATAAAAGCTTTTTCATTTGTGATATATCCTTTCGCTAAAATTAAATCATATTGTCGTTATATCTATCATTCCGCGACAGTCGTAGAACACCCGTCCCGCAAGCGCCGCCGCCTTCAGCTCGGTCTGGAACCTGCCTTTAGGCTCAATGTTCACAAGATCCTCGCGCTTTGCGCCGTTTCCGAAAACAAAGCGGATTATGTTGTCGCTCTCGTGTATTGCCACCGTCTCGAACAGAGTCTGGAACTTGAGTATGTTACTGTCAGGACCGAGTAGGTCTGCCATATACGGATTGAGCAGCCAGGTGTTTATCGTCATATATCCGTACTCAAATTCAGGGAAGTGCTTTGCGATAAACGCCTTTGCGTACTTTATCGATTGCACGCACTTTTCATAGATAAGCGGCTGACCGCCCGGCACGTGAATGCCCACGATGTTCTCGCCCTTTACCACGTTAAGCGAGGGTACGTCGGCAGGCGAGGGCTTTAAGTCAAACTGCAAAATACCTATCTTGAACATGCGCCCTTTGATCAAAAGCTTCTGCCAGGTGAGGTCGCCGATAGCAAACGTGCCGGTCTTTTCATACGCGCTCTTAAGGCGACCCTTGACCGTCTTTACCATCTCTTCAAACAGAGCCTCGTCAATGCCGCGCTTTACGTACTCGTCGTGCATCGCCTCGACAAAATACAGAGTCTGAAGTCCAAGCTCCTCACCCTGCGCACCCGTTATATCAACGTCATCGATCGTCAGCCCCTCGGGTATGTCGCACCTCTTAGAAAGCGCATAGAATTCCGCATCCATCTCGGCGGGGAAATCGAAGTACTTATACCATTTTTCCGCAATCTTAATTCTTTCGTTCATAATACACCTATTATCATTCTGCCTTATAATATAATCGGTAATTACAAATTATTCTTCGTCTACAAATACTTTCTTAATTGCTTCGAGATATCCGTAGCCGTACATATTATCGGGGATAAGATAGCTCGTTTCCGTCCACTCGTTCCAGCTGTTTACAGTAATGAGAGGTGCGGGCAGCTCGTGTGTATCCACGTACTCCTTCGCCTGTCTGAGCGCGTGCTCAAACGCCCCGGGAGTGTTGCCAACCATAATGTCCGAGCGGAATCTTTTAAACCTCGGATTGTTATCCCAGCCTATCGAAACGTGAGGGAAATACGTCACGCTCTTTATCGCGTCCATCTTTTCGTATTCGGCTTTTACAAGACCGAGTATCTCCCCATAATCCTTGCGCGGATCGACAAAGTGTACCCACTGATAGTGGCTTGTGCTGTCGAAGTCGAAAAGCTCAAACGCCTCTTCAACGTTCGTCTTGTTGCCGGTCTCAACACCGCTGTAATTCGCCGCCTTCATCGACCACGCGGTCAGCTGCAAATGCAGATCGGGGAAGCCCGCCTTCTTTACTTCCTCACGGAAATATGCCACCGCTTCTTTAGCCTTTTCAACACCGCCAACACCGTTAACGAAGTTTTTGAGATCATAGATCATAAACACGGGGCAGCCGTTTATTTTATAGTATGACGGGTGGGTCATATACTGTGTGATCCATCTTTCGACAATAGTCTTGAACACGTCCATCGACACGTCGCCGCGCCATATAACAGTCGAGCCTATATCGTCCGAATGATCTATACTCCATACGTGGTTTGCGTTGTGGTTTGCCCACATTATGTAGAACTGCATTTTGTCAACGTTCGACGCCTTGAGAAATCCGTCGTTAAGGCAATTCTCAAGGAAAGGACGGTTGTCAAACCAGTACCAGTCGTAGATAAATACGTTTACACCGTGCTTTACCGCGCAGTCGATCTGCATTTCCATAACCTCGGGGTCAGCCTCGTTCTGATAACCCCACAGAGGTGTCCTGTTCTTCCAGGTCTTGTACCACTCCTGCTTGTAGTCTATCGAGTTTGCCTTTGCGTTTTTAACGCTCTGCCACTCGCCCATGCCCTCAGGCCAGAACATTCTCGTTCTCAGCTCGTCACCGGTGTAAGCGGGCCATATGTAAGCCGCAATATCGTATTTCATAAACCTGCCTCAAAATAAAAAAGTGTGTTATGATATAATTGTATCACCGCACACTCTTTTTGTCAATGTTTTTGGTATATTTATCACCAAATATCAGCCGCCTCGCAGCTCTCTTGGCGACGTGCCGAAATGCGCCTTGAACTCGCGGTTAAAGTGCGATTGCGTTGCGTAGCCGCACCTCTCACATATCTCGGTCATGGATATGTCGGTCGACATTATCAGCTTGCGCGCGTAGCGCAGCTTCGTCTGGCGCAGATATTCCTTGTACGTCTTGCCCGTGTACGCCTTGAACCGCGTGCAAAAATACCTCTCGTTTAGGGAGAGCAGGGCAGCAATGCGCGAAAGCGGCGGATTTTCCTTAAAATGCTCTTGAATGTACACCAAAGCCTTTTGTATATCGTGCGGCATGACCCTCTCGTTCGATGGCTGAACGTTCAGACACTTGTGCAGTATGATCAGCACCGCTTCAAGCAGTCGCGGCAGTATATCCGCGCTGAACGCATCGGGCGCGCTTTGCATTCTCATAACCTCATACAGCTCGCACACCGCCCGAAAATCTCTATCGCTCGGTTTAAAAGCAGCGCACTTCGCGTCTATAAGCGACCTTAAAAGGCGGCTGTCCACGTCGTCACCGAAAAACTGTATATTCAGCACCGCAAGCCCGTCCGTGTCCTTATATTCATGAAAATCCTCGGGTGTCAGCAGATATATCATTCCCGCCTCGGCAGACTCCGACCGTCCGTTTACGATTGCGCACGCTCTGCCGGCGGTTATTATATCCACCTCGTAAAAGTCGTGTCCGTGCAGGGAACAGTCGCCAAGATCAACTTCCTTTTTTAAGCTTATTCCCGTGCTGGCATCCGCCTTTTGTGCAAGTCTTGCCTTCATACCCTTATTTCATAAACCTCTCGATCCAGTCGTACGCAAAACCGCGCACGTCATCAATTGTGTCGTGTCCGTCACCGTGTATGTACATCGCCAGCTTCTCGGGCGCACCGATAAGCTTGTATACATCCCACGCGCTCCTGATGCAGTCGATGGATGCAACGGTGTAGGGATTGCACGGGTCGTTAAACGGCTCAATGCAAAGCACGGCACGCGGCGCGCAGAGTGCAAGCATCTCGCCAAGCTCCCACGGCACCTTGCCGTTCCTTCTCATCGCGTTTATTACCCCCGGCTCGAGCTGTTGAGTTCTGTTTAATGCTCTGTATACGTTGGTAAGATTGGGGCTTATACCCGTCGATATTACCGTCGCCTTAACTCTCTCGTCAAGTGCGGCAAGGTAGAATACCGCCTGTCCGCCAAGCGAGTTGCCGATAGCACCGTAGCCCGTCTTTTCAACGTAGTCAAGCTGATCCAGCACGTCAAGCGCCCTTATGTGTCCAAGCACTCTGCGGCAGGAAAGCGACCAGTCGGGATACCTGTCGTAAAAGGTTTCAAACAGCTTTTCGTTTTCCTCTGACTCCATATCCTCGCCAAAGCCGTACTGATCGGGTGAAATGGTGATAAATCCGCGCTCGGCAAGCTCGGTCGCGTAAGCACGCCTCGGCGTTCCCTCAGGGTCGCACACACCGTACTTTCCCGTCACACCGTTCGTGCCGTGTATGGTTACGACGGCAGGCGCGCGATCTCCGTCCTTAAATCCTCGGGGCAGAATGATTATCGCATATCCCCACTCGTCCGCAAATATATGATAGCGTATCTTTATATGCACAAGCCCGAATTTAGTGTATCTCTCAAGCTCGTAAAACTCGTTTTTCACAGGCTCAAGACCTACGGGCGACGTGCCGAACGTCTTCATTATTCTCTCGCGTATTCTGCGGCGCTGCTCGCCCCATTCGTCCGCCCTTGTGTCCTTAGTTATAATCTTGTCGATCATATCTTTTTACCCCTTTCGTGACTGTTAACGGTCTTTTCAAAATGATTGTAGCACAAGAGGAGAAAATAATCAACAAAATTCACAAAAAAATGAAAATACGCAAAGAAATTATGAATTTTATTGTAGAAAGCGAGCCGAAAAAGTGATATTCTAAAATAAAAAACTCTAAAGGAGATATTATTATGCCTGTATGGTATCCCACACTTGAAGGTGCATCCTGCATCAAAAAGATCGAAAAGCCCATTCTCACCAAGGATAACGTCCCCTATACAGCACAGTTCGTCTTTAACGCCGGAGTAGCAAAGATAAACGGCAAATACGTAATGATATTCCGCAATGACTATAATATGGAGCCCGAGCGCACAAAGGAGTACGGCTGGGGCAAGGATCGCGGTATCTCCGTCGGCATCGCGGTAAGCGATAACGGCATCGATAATTGGCAGGTAATGCCCAAGCCCCTCGTTGATATGCGCTGGAAGCCGGGTGAAAAACTGCCTGCCGTCAGCATGACAGGCAAGCAGTTTCCCGAATATCCCGATATGCTTCGCCTCTACGACCCGAGAATAATTCCCATAGACGGCGAGATCTATCTCTGTCTTGCTATGGATACAATGCACGGCTTGCGCGGCTGTATCGCAAAGCTCAACGACACTCTCGACGACTTCGAGATAATCAGCGCATCCGTGCCCGATAATCGCAATATGGTTCTTTTCCCCGAAAAGATAGGCGGCTACTTCGTCCGTCTTGAGCGTCCTTTCCCCGTATACAGTCGCGGCAAGGATCGCTTCGACATCTGGCTCTCCAAATCCGCCGACCTTAAATTCTGGGGCGAGTCCAAGCTCGTCCTCGGCGTTGAGCACGTCCCCTTTGCCAACGATAAGATAGGCCCTGCCGCACCCCCCGTAAAGACCAAGTACGGCTGGCTCACCACCTTCCACGCGGTTGACATAAAGCACGAGGGCAGGGGACAGAGCGAGTGGGATAAGCCTTGGAACAAGCGCTATACCGCCGGCATTATGCTCCTCGACCTTGAAGATCCCTCAAAGGTCATCGGTATGTGCAAAACACCCCTCATCGCACCCGAATTGCCTCACGAGGTCGAGTACGGCTTCCGCCAGAACGTTATCTTCCCCGGCGGTATGATACTTGAGGACAACGGCGAGGTCAAGATCTACTACGGCGCGGCTGACAGCGTTGAGTGTGTTGCCACTGCACAGCTTGAGGACCTCATCGCCCTCTGCACCGAAAAGCCCTAAATAAGCGCGACGTCCTGACGGACGAATCGCGCTAAATGATGTTTGCCCTTTCGGGCAAGTGATGTCAGCTTCGCCTTATGATGTTGCCTACGGCAATGATGTTGTGCCACGGGCACAATGGGCAAACGTCGCATCATTGCGACCTTTGGGAGCAACATCATTATGCGTAGCATAACATCATTTTTGCGACAGCAAATACATCATTAACAAAAAGAGCAAACCTGCAAGATTTTTGTCTTGTACGTTCGCTCTTTTTTATTTTTATTGAAAACCGTCTCTCTTTATTGTAAAATAAACGTATAAGCCACTCACCGTAAAAAAAGAATGAGTGGTTCGTACCACTCATTCTTTAAAGATCAGTTATCCTTCTTGATAAGCTCGATGATCTGCTTAAGAAGACCCTCGGTGGAATTTTCCTGAGCAATTCTTGCTGCCTCGGCTGCCTTAGCATCCTCTTCAGCCTTCTTTGCCGCTGCGATAGCAGCCTTCTCGTCCATGTAAGCCTTTACAGCAGCCTCGTCGCGAAGCTTGATGCCGCGCTTCTTAAGCTCCCAGCGATCTTCCTTGCTGATGCGCTCAGCCTTAGCTTCCTTAGCCTCTTCTCTCATCTTGTTGACCATCTTAACAATGCAGAAGAGAACAAACGCGATGATAAAGAAGTTAAGAATAGCGTTGATAAACGAGCCCCAATCGATGTAGATCGAGTTAGCAAGATCGATCTCCGTGCCGATAACAGTACCTGCCTCGTCAAGCACGTCCTTGTAGGAAACCTTGAGGTATGTATAAAGCTCGGTGAGAGAATCTGCGCCGAATATCATAGCAAGCACCCAGTTGATAATGGGCTTAAGTATAAAGTTGGTAAGACCGTTTACAATAGCGGTAAAAGCACTACCAACGGTAACACCGACAGCCATATCAACGACGTTGCCGCGCATGATGAATTTTTTGAACTCAGCAAAAAACTTTTTCATTTTTTTCTCCTTGAAAATATTTTTTTGATATGATATAATAATTATATAAAAAAGCGTAACGTTTGTCAATACCCTGTAAAAACAAAGGAATAAAAACAATGAAGCCAAAGATCAGACTTAACGAAAACGAAGAAATAGTGAAAACCATCAAGGAAGGCCTTAAAGCCAAGGGCGGCTACTGCCCCTGCCGCATGGAGCGCACCGAGGACAATAAGTGCATCTGCAAGGAATTCCGCGAGCAGATCGCCGACCCCGAATTCGAGGGCTATTGCCATTGTATGCTCTATTATAAGGAAAAGGCTTAATGTGAAAATTTAATAAAAAAGCGACAGAGGCACCGTGTTGACAATGCCCCTGTCGCTTTTTATTGGGTTTTATAATCAGAATACATCAACCTGATTGTTGTTAAACTCGTGGTCTTCGCCATCGAAACCGCTCGTGGTGATAATATCGCTTACAGAAAGCTCGATCACTTCGATTGCAGGTGCTTCATAGTTCTTCTTCATTTTCTTTACCTCCAATCAGATTATGCGTATGCCTTAACAGCGAGGCCGTAAGCGTAGAGTGCCTTAACGAGTGCGGACATCTCTGCGTCATTCTGCATTGCGTATGCATAGGTGTTTACGCTGTAAGTAAGAGTTGCCTTAACGCCGTTTACCTCGATCTCAAAGGTAAATACGTCGCCAAGCTGCTTTGCGGTAAGCTCGTTGGTGTAGTACTTGTAGTTGCCGTCCTCGGTCTTCTCGATCTCAACTGCGGTGCCGTTAACGTAGAACTTGAACTCGCTCTCTACGTGGAACTTAACGTAGATCTTGTTAGCAGAGTCGAAGTTTACACCAGCAGCGGTGAAGCCGAAGTCCTTAGCGTTGTTAAGAGCAAGCTTGTTCTCCTCAGCAGCGATAGTGGTATCGGTAGCCTCGGGAGCAGCGATGCCGCCCTCAACGCCAACGTAATCCTCAGATGCATTACCGTAAGCAAGAACTGCGTTTACGATATTTGCAAGGGAAGCGTCAGCAGCAAGGATAGCCTTGAGGTTCTTCTCAACGGAATAGTTGTTGATCTCAGCAACTGCCTTTCCACCAACGGAGAGGGTAGCCTTGATATTCTCAGCCATCTGGTGAGGACCAATGCCCTTGAATGCGAACTTGTAGGTGGTCTCGGTGAGCTGCTCAGCGGTAAGAGTATAGGTCTTGCCTGCGAACTCAACGGTAACGGTGGGAACACCGGAGGGAACGGTAACCTTGAAGTTCATTCCAAGGTCGGTGCCAAGAGTAACGCTTGCGGAATCGAACTTAGCAACGTCGCCTGCAGGATAGAAATGGCAGATGAAGTTGTCGTAAGTGGTGCTTACGGGTCCGATGGTGGTGTAGGTGTTATCAGCTCTTGTGCCGAAAACGTAAGTGCCGTTGTTAACCTTTGCAGCGAGGGTATTCTTTGCAGTATCGTATGTATATACGGTGCTTGCAGTTGCAGCGTATGCGCCGTTTACGTGAGTGCCGCTAACTACCATGTTGATATACTTCTTAGCGCCGCTAACGAAGGTGTAAAGGTAGTAGCCGCCCTCGGTCTCTTCAAGGTATACGTTAACACCGGAGGTAGCTGCGGTGCTGGTAGCCATATAATAGCTGCTCATGCTACCGGTGATGTAGTATTTGTTGTTGGAGTTGCCCTGGAACATACCAAACTTGTAGGGAACACCTGTTACAGGAGTCTCGATAATATTACATACAGAGCAGATTCCGTCAACGAAATTGTGTGCTGCGTAAGGAACAGTCTGCTGGCTAACGGTAATTGCGCCGCAGTCGGTGCACTCTGCACCTGCGGTAAGACCGGTTGCGATACAGGTTGCCTTCTTAGCCTCAAGCACCTTGGTGTTGGTGTGCTCGCAAGCAGGCGCGCTGGATCCGGATGCATAAAACTCAATGGTGTTTACCATTGCTCTTAAACCACCGCTTACGGTAGTGAAGGATACAGTCTTGTTAGAGGTGGTGTCAACGGTGATCGCATCGTATACACCGCTATTGGAAGCGCCGGAAATAGTGTGGGATGCACCGTTAACAGTGATCTTGGTTGTGTTGCTCTTGTACTTCGCAACGTAGATGATTACGCTGGTTACATCGTTCGGTACGGTGAATTTCATAGAACCGGCGGCCTTACTTGATCCTAACTTAAGACAGCTGTTTCCCTTAGCATCTCTTGCGCCCTTGTACATCTGAGTGCCGTTAGTGATAGAGAGCTTGTAATCGCCGTTAGTTTCGGTGTAGCTGGTCGTTGAAGAACCGTCAGCATGCGATGCCGAACCATTAGCACCGAGGTTGAACGTAGCTACAGGATCAGTATCTGCAGCAGAGCTTACGATGATAGCAAGCGAGAACAAGGTGCAAGCTATAAGCACAACTGCAAACAGCTTTGTGAGCATTTTTGTGTTCATTGTTTTTTCTCCTTTTGATTTTGTTTTTTTGTTGTATTTTTTGTTTTTGCGAACTGTATTTATGTCTTAAATCGACAATCCCATATATTATAATACATATTTATTGAAATTGCAATAGTCCTACGAAATTTATTAAAATGTTTCATAAATGCAAATAAAGAATGCAAAATGCCGACAAAACACACAACAAATATGTCAAAACTTAAAATACAAAAGAAAGAACCGAGAAGAAAGAGCATCACTCTTAATGACAGTTTTAATGCTCTTTAGAATACACGATCTGCAAAACAGGAAAAGGACAGAGAATTTGAAAAATTCTCTGTCCTTTTTTACTTGACAACTACTGACTGAATTAAAGACAACAAGATTTTTGCCAAAAGCAACGCAAAGGCATTTTTGGCATGGGCATATCAAAAGTCTATGCGACTACCTTCCGGGAGGTATAAAAAAAGCCTCCCTTGTGTAAAGGGAGGTGGCACGGCTTGCCGTGACGGAGGGATTGTAAAAGGAGAAAATTCATCGTTAAACAATCCCTCAGCCGCCTTCGGCGACAGCTCCCTTTACACAAGGGAGCCTTTGGTTTGTGCAAGCCGTTTATTTGCAAATAGACGGGAAATCAGATTGTTGTCTTTAATTAAGGCATACGAAGCATTGCATTTGTGGGCACAAATGCATATAGTGAAATGTTTTGCTTTTGCAAAACGTGAAATAATGTGCTACCGCACATTGTGAAATATCTCGCCTTGCCCAAAAGGGCAAATTTCGTTGCGTACCTGCTCTATGGCAGGTACGCAGACAAAGCACCCTTTTCTATTTGCTTTACGGACTTTTATTTAATCCGTTTTGTTTGAAATTAAACTCCTGTAGGGAGCGACTTTGCGATCTCAAGGTAGAAGTCGAACACCTCTTTAAGTGTAGCCTTCTGCGCCTCGGAGAGATCGTTGTAAACCGTCTGAATTTTCAACATCGCCTCAACAAAAGCAGTGGTGTTGGTAGTGGTGTAGGGATCATTACGGTAAGCGTCGTAGAGTGCTGCCGCAGCGGAAAGATCCTGTGCAACAGCGCGCACGGTTGCGTCGCTCGAGGTCGTCTTGTCGATGTAAGCGCACTTTGCGGAGTAGTATGCAGGCGCGCCACCGAATCTCAAGAACTGTATAGTCGTGAACTCGTCAAGTGCCGCGATCTTAGCTGCAAGATCGTCGATCTGTCCAGCCGCGGGAAGAGGCGAGTTGTCAACAAGCGATAAGCACAAAAGATCCAACATTTCAGAGTAAATATCAAGCAGACCGTAGGTTGAAAGCATATCCCAATGGCTTACGAGAATGGTCTTGCCGTCCTTTTCAACAGCTGTTGAGTTCTGCATCATACGGGTGGTTACTTTATCGATCTGGTAATATGCCTTGCCAAGAGTACCCTCTCTTTCGAGGAAGGTGTAGCCCTCGGTAAACAGCACGGTGAGTGCCGCCTCAGAGCAGTCGTCGGTAAGGTCATTGTACGTCGTTACAACCTTTGCAAACACGGAGTAGAGAAGAATGTAATGCGCCTCAGTCAGCTGATCGCCCTTGAGGTTTGCAACGTAGTTGTATATGTTCTCGTACTTTTTGATGTCTGATCTAAGCTGTGCGATAAGTGCAAGCTCGTCCTCGGTAGGCTTCTTGTCAAGCTCCTCGCCGATTATTCTCTTGTACATATCAAGGTACTTTGCGTAGCTCTTTCCGAGATACTTATCAAAGTTAGCGGTCTCGGTCTTGCTGAGCCTGCCGTAAGCGTCATTTACCAGCTCCATATAGCCTACGAAGTTACCAAGGGTAGTCTCGTTCTCACCAAAGAGGCACGCGCTCTCGATAGCCATAAGCAGATCTGCAAAGATCGGTACGATATTCTTGCCAAGGTAAGTAGAGTAGTACTCGCGAAGAATTTTAGCAAACAAGTTCGCTTCAAGCTTCTCCTCAAAGTCAAGGTAAAGCACAGGGGACGAGCCTCTTGCATCACCGTAGCAAAGGTTGAGAGAAGAGAGGAAGCCGAACACCTCGTTAGGAGTCATAGACTGGAATGTGTCGAACATACCGGTAATAAGTGCCTCATGCTTAGTTGCATCAAGCTTATTGGTGAGATAGAGCTGAAGGACTGCGTAATACTGTCCCCAAAGCGTCATAAACTTCTCGGAATCAAGCATAGCACCTGCGTGATAGTTAAAGCCGAAGTTCTGTGCGCCCGTGTAGGATGCAATAATGTAGTCCATATTGTACTCGTTGTAAATGTCGATAAGGAACTGATTGCCGGAGGTCTTTACAGCGTTTGCAAAGTCAAGCGTCAGGAAGTAGGATGCCGCGTATGTAGACAGGTCTGCAAGCCAAAGATCGCCGAGCTGATTTTGGTAGAGGTTGTTCTGCATACCGTATGTACTTACTACCTGCTGGTATACGTCCTCAAGCATATTAGGCATAGGGAACTGACCGAAGAGGTTGTCCTGCATAAAGGTCTCACTACCGCCGTCGTATACGTAAAGAGCAAAGGTGTAAATGATATCGATAAGGTCGTCCTTGGCTCTCCACTTGGAAAGAACGTCGGTGTAAATGTTGCCCAAGCCGTTCTTGTAGATCTCGCTTCTCTTTATCTCAAGGATCGCATCAATAATATTGGTGCTGTTAGTCTTGAGGTCTTCGCGAGTCCAGTCGTCGGGCACGTTGCGTATAAGCTCATACACGGTAACGATGTGCTGGAGAATGGGGAGGAGAAGATTCTCCATCTCTTCAGAGTAAACGAGTATAACGTCAGCAACCTTTTCTGTTGTGGTTACTGCAACAGTACCGAAATCTGCCTCAAGCTGACGAAGCACTCTTGCGTATGTGTTGATATCAGAGCTTTCATCGAGAAGATCGTTAAGCGCAATCTCGCACGCGGTGTAGTTAACGCCGGTAAGTCCAAGTATGCCCTCATCATTCATAGCAAACGCATGGCTGTAGGTGTTGAGCTTGGACATAAAGAGGTCCATAACGCCAACAGATGCCGCCGCGACTACCTTGTTGACAGTATTGTCAGAAAGTGCCGTCATCTCTGCGGGAGTGAGCTTGAGAAGCTCCTTGATAGCATCGTAGCTTGCCGCCTTCTGTGTCTCGTTAAGCTCGCCGGAAAGGTCAAGATCTCCAAGCTCGCCGTCCGCGTAGTATTGGATCACGGAAACGCCGCTGAAATAGATGTTGATCTTGTAATCATAGCTATTTCCGAGGTACTCGATCTTCAATGTCTGCTCAAGCGCTTCGGTACGGTTGTCAATGGTAGCTAGAGAGGGGGTAAAGCCCTTTACCATATCCGCTCTTATCGGCACGACCTCGGTGAGCTTGCCGTCTGCGGAGGTAATAGTGAACGAGCCGTCGCGTACGTCCTTGTCATCAATTTGGGTCTTGTGACTGTAGTAGTCGGTATTCTTCGGGGGATTGTACACTATATTTGCCGCTTCATAAACGGTTATCTCATACTGATAATCATAGCTTGTAGAACCGTTGGTGTATCTTATGGTAACAGTCTTCTTTCCTGCGGATGCAGTATCGAATGAAACGACAGAAACCTTCTTGTCGTTGAAGTTTACGTTAGTTACCTTGCCGTCGTCAGAGGCAACCTTAAGTCTGCCCTTGGTGGCGTTGAAGGTCGCTCCAACGAAGTAATTCTTTTCAAAGTTCTCCGCAACTATACGGGGAGCTACGGTAACCTTGAAGGTGGTGCTCACCTCACCGTAGGTAACGGTGAGAGTCTGCTCGCCAACCGTATTCTTTTCATAGCCGGAAACGGTTACGCCCTCGGCGGTGAAGGGGATATTAGCCTCTTCGCCGCCTCTTATAAGAGTGAGGTAACCCTTTGACAGATCCAGCTCCTGTCCCTCGACGTAATTCGTACGAGGGAGGTTGGAGTTGGTGATGTATGCATCTGTTATCGCCTTGTCACCGCAGCCCGTCAGTGCAAGCAGGGCGGTGATGCAAAGGATAAAGAGCAAGGATAACGTGATTTTGATCTTGTTTTTCATTTTTCTACCTCTCATTATTCTGCGCTGGATTCATTTATGCTCCATTTCGCATAAAGAACGGTTCCTTCGGGTGCTGTGGATACGTTTTCGGAGGTGTATTCAGGCACACCGTCAACGCTTGTAGACCAACCTTCAAAATTATAGCCTGCCTTTACAGGATCGCTGATTCCACCCTTTGCATTGGGGTTGTCAAGCGTATCCTTGCCTACGGTAACAGATATGACGTAGCTGTTATCTTCGGAGAGGGTACAGCCCCAGAATACAGGGCGGTATGAGGAGTTGAATCTTTCGTTCCAGTAGGGCTGGATCTTTTCAGATTCTACGTAGAAGGTAGTGGAATTGAGGTTGTAGAATGCGTGCTTACCGATGGAAACGATGCTGTCGGGGATTATTACGGAGCTTGCGGACTCGCAGCCACGGAATGCGTAGTCACCGATAGCGGTAAGCGTGTTGGGAAGCTTGATCTCTTTAAGTGCCGCACAACCGTAGAATGAGTAACGGCCGATGGTCTTAATGCTGTTGAACTCAAAGCTTTCGAGCGCGGTACAGCCACGGAATGCATAGTTGCCTACGATCTCGAGATTTTCAGAGGTCGAAACGTTTTTAAGAGAAATACACTTGTAGAAGGTGTAGTCGGAAATGTAAGTGATTCCCGCACCGAGCGAAACACTTTCGAGTGCATCGCACTTGTAGAATGCTCTCGAACCGATATGTAAAACACTATCGGGAATATCAACGCTCTTAATGCTTACGCAGCCCTGGAAAGCGCGCTCGTCGATGATCTTGATTCCGTCCTTGAGGAGAAGGAAGCCTGTCACCTTGTTGACAACGGTTTCGTAAATATCGTTGCCGTCCTTGTCCTTTTCGCCGGTAGGCTGCTGTGACTGTACGTCTGCGGTAGCACCGATCGCATCACAGCCGTAGAATGCGTAAGGACCGATGTACTCAACCGTGCCGGGTATGGTAAGGCTGAGAATGTAGGAGCACTTGTAGAATGCGGAGCGTCCGATGTAGGTAACACCCTCGGGAATAATGAGTCCGAAGTCCTCTCTACCGAAGTTCGTCTGCTCGCAGCTGTAAAATGCGTAGTCGTCGATAAATTTCAGGTTAGTAGAGAGGGATACCATACGGGCTGTGGATTTGTAGAATGCACCGCGGCAGATGAACTCTACCGTGTTAGGCATTGACACAAGGCCAAGATCCTGATTGCTGAACGTATATGCCGCGATACCGCGCGTACCTTCCTTGATAGCTACGGTAGCGGGAGTGGCAGACTCGGCAAAATCGACTGCCCAGTTGCCGATGTATACGACGTTTCCTGCGGTAGTACCGCTGTACAGACCGGTGTTACGGAATGCACGGTTACCAATGTAGGTAAGCGTGTCGGGCAGGACAAGATTCTTCGTGGTGTCCTTTGTGAGCAGCTTACAGCCCTGGAATGCATAGTTGCCTATGTAGGTAAGGCTGTTGCCAAGAGTGAGGTTTGATACCGTGCTTGATGCAAAGGCGTAATCGCCTATCTCGAGCAGAGCATCGTCAAAGGAAACCTTGTAAAGCGTCTGCAAAGATGCAAATGCCGCCATGCCGACGTACTTAACGCCCTTGAATACTGCGGTTTCAAGATCGTTACAGCCGCTGAACGCGTAGCTCGCAATACCGATGATCTGGTTGTCGAAGCTTATGTTCTTCACGGTTTTCTGGTTGACCTGAATGAGCCAGCCGTTGAGTATGATCGTATTCTCCGTGCTATCAAGAATGGGAGTGTAAGAGAATACCTGTGAGCCGATAGCCTTGATTCCCGTGCCGAGAGTAACAGTGGAAAGTGAGGTACAGCCGTAGAATGCACCGTTGCCGATCACTTCGGTAGAGTCGGGAACAGCAACACCTGTAAGTGCAAGACAGCCGTAGAACGCACCGTCCTGTATTGCCATAACGTTGCTGCCAAGATCAAGGCTTGCAAGCGACGCGTTGCCTGTGAACGCGTAAGGAGCAATAACCTCCAGTCCGCTTCCGAATTTTATGTCGGAAATAGAGAGACAGTCTGCAAAAGCATAGGTATCAACTCCGGCAAGCGCATCGGGCATTATAACCTTGCCCTCAACCGCCTCAATGCCGTTGTAGTTGATGGTCGTAAGAGATTCACAGTTGGAGAATGCGTATTCGCCTATCACCGCAGTGTCCTTACCAAAGGTAATTTCCGCGAGGGCAGAGCACCACGCAAACGTGTAGGGCTCGATCGCGGTAACCGAGTCGGGCAGGGTGACCTTGGTCAGTACCTTGCAGCTCTGGAATGCGTACTCGCCAATGGTCGTTACGTTGTCCGGTACTACGATCTCGGTGAGCTTGGAGCATTTTGTAAATGCCTTGTCGCCGATCGACTTTACGTTTTTACCGATAGTGAATGAGGTGATCTTTGCGTTGTGATAGAGCGCCTTGTCTGCGATCTGGGTTACGGGCTTGCCACGGAATTCGTCTTCCATAACAATGTCGCCCGATGCCGAGCCGCCGCCGACAAGCGCGTACTCGGTGCCGTTGTTGATAAGCTGATATTTGAGTCCCGATTCCGAAAAACGCTCGAACTCAAACTTCGCATATCCGGAGTTTCTCGAGTTCTTTCCGTCACCGTTTGCGCGCACGCGTATATCGTACACACCGGGCTCAAACTTTTCGAGTGAGTAGTAGTTTGCCTGGGTAATTATCTCGCCGTCCATTCCGGAGATCTCGATCGTGTAACCCTGCGCCCCCTTGACTCTGTTCCATTTTAGTGTCTGGGTATCTTCGTCAAGGTGGAGTCCCGAGGGGGTAGAAAGTCTGCCCCCGCAGGACGTAAGAGTCAGAGCGAAAAGGGAAAGAAGGCATATAAAAATCAATAAACCGTATATCTTTTTCATGATCCTTCTCCTTTTCATTTGGTTGACTTCTTTTGGCTGAGTTTCTTTTCGCGAATGATCTCGTGAGGCCACTTCCACTTGAACTTGCGTACTGCAATATCGATAAGGAAGCATACGATTATGAGAATAGCAAACAGAATTCTCGGGTCGAGAATTATATGCAGATACTCAACAGCGTTTTCAAAGACCTGGATAGGATCTTCGATAACTGTACCGTCGGTATCGAGTGCGAGTGACTTCATAAGCTCCTCTGCCGCGAGCGCATCGGTGAATCCGTCGTACTCCTTGGAGTATGAAAGCACCTTGTAAAGCGTCTTGGAGGAGACCTCCGTGCCGGTGGAGTCGAGCTTCTGAATAAGTATTGTGTTAAGACCTACGGACTTGATCGCGAGTGTCATACGGCTGTAACCGGTGGTTTTATCAGCGGTATATACCTCCTCTGTGCCGTCCTCTGCAAGCACGGTCACCTTGATGGTCTCGCCATCGCCAAGGTCTGTAAAGATACTGAGATTTGTGGTGTAGTTGTCGCCGGTGTAGGTCGCTTCAATGTCAGTCGCGCGTACGTTCTCGGTGGGGAAGAGCGCGTAAATGATATTGTTGAGCATCGTAATACCGGTCTCAGATGCAAGGAAGTCGGCAGACCACGTGCCGTTAAGGTCGCAGGCAAACGTGCCGACGCGTCCCTTGCCGTAATCCCATTGAGTATAAATGGGAGTATATTGACCCATCAGGTATGCCGTAGCATTTTCCTTTCTCTTAACGCCGTAGTATCCGTCAAGGGTGGGCATATTTTCCTGAAGAATGCCGTTGGTGACAGAACCGGTCGCACTGATGGTAGGAGTGAAGGTCTCGTAGTTTATCGCCTTGATCTCGGGAGTGTTGAGGTCCTCACGCATCATTTCGGGGATCTGCTCGTACTGACCCTCAAGAATGTTGTGGAAGTTCTCGTCTTTTCCACCTGCCTCTTTAAGCAGCTTTTTCATAGTGTTCTTTGCGCTGTCGGAAGAATTAATGCCGTAAATAGACATCGTAATTTCAAGTCCGGCGATCTGGCGCGCCTGATAGAGATACTCTTCCGTATCCGTGCTCGAAGGCTCACCGTCAGTAACTATGATAATATGCTTTTTGTCAAGGTCGGAACGAGATGCAAGCGACTTGCTCGCACGCTCGAGTGCGGAGGAGAAGATAGTACCGCCGATGTTGAGGTTGCCGCTTATTGCGTCATGCTCAATTCCTGCGATAGCAGAAAGGATCTTGTTACGCTGGGTACGGGGAGTGAGCATAAGCTCCTCGGTGTAGGAATCCGACAAGGTCATAATACCTACGTAGTCGCGCTCGGTAAGTGCATCAAGACAAGCCTTTGCACCGTCCATAGCAAAGTTAAGCTTCGAGCCATCGTACTTGCCGCCGTTAAGCATCGATCCGGATGCGTCGACGATGATGATAACACCAACGGGGGGAGTGTACTCAACGATCTCAACAGGAAGCATATCCTGATATACGCTGCCATACATATCCTCACGGGTGTAGGCATTTGCAGTCCAGTTGTCATCTGTTGAGTCAGCAGTGTTACCGCATATGGTAAACAGACCGCCGCCTATAACCTGTACGTACTCCTGAAGCGCAAGGTCCAATCCTTCGTGCTGCTCCAGCTGATCGTTTGAAACGTTCAACAGGATAACCTCGTCATACTCGCGAAGCTCATCAAGCGTTGTGGGCATGTTTTCGGTGTCCGCAATGTTGATAACGGTCGCGTTAAGCTCCTCTTTCATTATCGAGGAGAGCATAGCCGACTCGTTCGAGATGCTCTCTATAATGAGAACCTCGGAGAATGTTTCGAGATAAACGTAGCTTGTAAAGTTGTTGTTTTCCGATATAGCATCGCCATTGTCAGCCGACAATTCAAACCTCATAATGTGCATTCCCGCCCATGCAAATGAGTAGGGAACACTTACGGTTTGCAGACCTGCCTCAAGGGTGATCGGCACCGGCTCTCCGGCAATGTTGTTATCGTAAGGAGTAATGGTAGCATTACCTTCATAGGAGCTTTCTACCGTAACCTCCATAGTAAAGGGAGAGTTGATCTCAACCTTTGATACCGATGCCTCTGCACCGATTATCTGAACCTCGGATTCTGCGCTCTCACCGGGGAAGTATACCGTATCTACGCTGATACCCTTGGAAGAGAGTGCCCTTATAACGCTTTTTGCCTCGCTGTCGGTTTCAAGCGCGTCCGAGATAAGCACGATTCGTGCTGATGTAGGGGTCTTGAACAGCGATGCCGTATAAGTCAGCGCCGAGGAAATATCAGTCGCTGTGGTGTCCGGGGTTGCCGATGTGAGATAACCCGAGTACACCTTGGTCATATCGTTGGTAAGCTCAACTGCATATACCTGATCGTAACCGAACTTGACTACTCCGAGCTTGTACTGGGAGTTACAGCTGTCAATGACGTCCTTAACAAAGTCGTCGACCTCACCTTCGCTGTCTTCAAGAGTGTAGGAAGAGTCTACCAGAAGCACTACTTCTACCTCTGTGTTCGGTTTGTAATACTCAATCGTCAGTCCCGCAAGCAAAAGTATAGCGAGAGAGATAACGACCAAGTGCATCACGATGGATACGATGCGGTTTCTCGTAAAGCGATAACGCTTATTCAGTTTAAAATATGAGATAAGCGTCAAGGCAAACGCCGGTATCAGCAATAAGAGCCACCATGCATTTGTAAAATTAACACTGAAATTCGTCATTTTAACCTCTTAACTAAATTTGCTCGCGAGATTTTAACCACCATTCGATGAACAGAATCGCGACTATGGCAAGTGTGAAATAGAACAGCAGGTCAAGGTCGTTTGAGTCTGCATCGGAATAGAAGTCGGGATTTTCGAGTACGTCCTCGGTAAGATTGGTGTTGTTTTCCTCTGCGGGAAGCTTAACGAAAATGTTCTCAACGATCGGGGTGCCCGAAAGCGAGTCGCGCATAAGCGTATAAGTACCGGGGTTTTCAACTACCCACTCGGCAGGGAACGACTCGAAGGTAAGCTCAGTTTCAGGACCGGAAACCTCAAGCATAGGAGTTTTGATATCCACGTTTATGGTATCTCCGGTTTCGTAAACATATTCTTCAAGCGCAACAGGGAAGAAGTGATTGATAGTGTTGCGAAGAAGGAGCGGGAACTCTGCCGTTATCGCAAGGTTGGAGTAGTGTAAGCTGAATGCCGTGAAGAGTATCTTCTGGTCAACGTCTTCCTTCAGAAGCACCATAGGGTACTGATCAAAGCCCATAAGAGGAACGTAGCCGTCATAGTTGGATACAGCGAGGAATCTCGTTACCTCAATGTTTTCGGCAACTATGTTATTCATAATAGGGTGAGAATCCATAGCCGTAAGAGGAAGAGGATAATCACTCGGCTGAATGTGTGAGAGTCTTATACCGGCAGCGTTGGGGATGTTCTGCGTGTCGGTATACATTACCAGACCGTCGGTGGGGACGGTAGGCGGTGCGCCTCCCTCGAAGATATACACGTCGAAGCCCTCGGTCTTGGGGTTCTCGGTAGCCTCGGTGATCTCGAGATTCCAATCATTAGAGAGAGCGTCCTGAAGCACGAGGAGTGCCGTAGTGTAGAAGTTGTTGGGAAGATTGCTGAAATACTGTATCTTAAGAGTGGGCTTGATACCGCCGTAAAGATAAAACTCGTTGTCCGACTGAAGCGCGTCCTCGCCATTTACGTGTACGTAGATGTGATCGTAAGCAAATACCTCGATGCTCTCGGATATAAGCTCCTTCTCAATTTCGGGCATCTCGTCGGAAATAAACGCGAATACTACGGTCTGCACGTTGTCGCCGCTGCAGAATACGTCGCTTTCAAGCTGCAATGTAGTTCCGGACTCGTTATAGTCGTAAATATCACAGCCTACCGTCAACTGCATATCCGCACCGTAGCAGGCAACGTCGATCTCTACACGATAGTAGTTTTCGATTATCGTCGCTCGTACGTCAAGAATAGCATTGTTGTATTCCGCAGGATCTTTAACGTCGTGTATCTTGACCTTGTCTGCGTTAAGATAGCTCGTATCGGTGTAAAGAGTAACGCTTACGTTGGGTGAGGCGGAGGTGATCTGCTCAGCGAGCTTCATAGCACCCTCAATATCGGGGGTGGAGTTGGAGATCATCTTTGCAGGATCTTCGCCCAGCTTTTCAAACGCCGCATATATCTGAGCAGTGTCATCGCTTTCTGCCTGTTGCAGCAGGAAGGATGCTTTATCTCCGGCGAGAATAAGGCTGACCTTGTGTCCGTTTTCGATAGCTACCTGTGCATCTGCCAGAGCCGCGCTTGTCGCACGCTCAAAACGGGTAACCTCACCCATCGTGCTTTCCATAGATGCAGACGCGTCTAGGATAAGAACGACCTCGCCGTCCTTTGCCTCAACTCCGTCATCGATAAACGGACGTGCAAGGACAAACGCCGCAGCAGTAAGGATAAGAACCTGGCAGATAAAGAGGATAATGTTCCTCAGCTTGCTTATCGGTATCTTTTTCTTTCTGTATTTTAAGCTTAATTTCCAGATATACGTACTGGAAATAAATTTACTTTGGTAATTGGGCTTTATTATGTAGATGATTATGAGAACAATCAATCCCACAAGGCCCAAAAGACCAAGAGGAGTCAATAAACTCATTCTATGATTCCTACCTTTAAAAGTTCTTTGAACAGCACCTTTTCGATCGGCTTATCGGTGCATACGGTGATAAAATCCGCGCCTCTTGAGTGACAGAAGGTGCGAAGCTCGTCCTGCTGTGCCTTAAGAGCCTGCTGGTATGCGGTAAGATTAGATCGATCGATCTTGATTTTCATATTCTTCTCGTCCTCAAGAGTGGGTGCTTCAGAGTCGATAAGATGCACACGTCCGGTATAAGCGGGATCTATCTCGTCAGGTGTCATGACCTGAATAAGCAGAACCTGCTTCTTCTTAAAGGAAAGGAAGTCTACTGCTTTTTTCCAGTTGCTTTCGGTGAAGAAGTCGGAGATGATAACGGCAAGACCGTCGTTGCCTCCGAGATCCTGGCAACTGATAACGGCTGACTCGATATCCGAATCACCGTCAAAATCTATGGCTTCAAGCTCGGTAACCGCGTCAAAGAACGCGCGCTTGCCGACTATAACGCCTCTTTTGTCATCGGACTTGTCGCCCTTCATAAGCTTGAAGGATACCTTGTCCATATTATGAACGGAAAGATAGCCAAGCGCTGCCGCAACGGCAATGGCGTATTCTGCCTTCTGCGGATCGTTTTTACCGATAGAGGCAGAGCAGTCAAGAAAGATCTGCGTGTGCATCTGACGCTCGTCGGTGAAAAGCTTTAAGAAATACTTTTCAAAGCGGCTGTACAGATTCCAGTCGATTCGACGGATATCGTCGCCGAGCATATACTCACGATAGTCGGCAAATTCAACCGTCTGTCCGTAGGTCTTTACCAGATGCTTTCCGCCAAAGAAGCCCGCGAGATTGGCACGAAGCTCGATCGCCAGGGTTTCAAGCTGACTGAAAAATCCGTCGTTCAAGTACCTGCATTTCATTTAATTACTTTCTCCCAAAGCCCTTGCGCTTCTTGTCCTCTGCTATATCAGCTGTCTCGGGAGCTTTTGTGTTGCCGTTAAGCTCGTCAATGATCATCTTAACGATCTCGTCAGCCGAGATTCTCTCTGCCACAGCCTCGAAGGTGAGCTTCATTCTGTGACGGAGTACGGGATAGGCAAGCTCGTTTACGTCGTTGTAGGATACGTTGTATCTGCCGTTCATAAGTGCCTTTACCTTTGCGGCAGAGATAAGTGCCTGACCTGCACGGGGAGATGCACCGAGACGAACGTACTTCTT
>JAZNGE010000015.1:0-29129 GCA_045576315.1 Eubacteriales bacterium
TGGCTACGATCCGACTTCCACCGGACGATGACGTTGATCCCGACAAAGATCCCTACGAAAACGTAAACAAAACCGAGTTTTACGCCAACTATACCCCCGCAAAAAGTTACACGGATGCCACCTTCCGTACAAAACACGGACTTATGTCCGGCTCGATCACAGTTCCCGATCAGGCACCGACGATAGCCACGGGCCGCCCGACGTCCGACGGAAAATTCATGCTCAACACCGACATGATATACCTCAACGTCGGCAAGACATACGTCGTTGTTGACAAGGACGGTAATGAGGCTATGCGCATCTACTACGGCGGCGGATACATAACTCTCGAGGAGGTCGCGGCGTATCTTTACGCCTTTGGCGAGATCCCCGCAAATTACAGCGCTCTGAAGAAAGGCAACCAGGTTTCCTCGGATATGTGGTCCGCCTGGGGCAAGTATCTGCGCCTCAATCACTCGAACTTCAGCGGTGATACTGCAAAATATCCCTACGAGCCCGAGCTTCCCAACATCAGCGGCTGCGGCGGAAAGCTTCAGTACAAGGAGGTCGACATCGGAGCACAGGGCTATAACAACGGATCAAGCATCTCTCGCGGTGCTTTACGCATAGTCTACGGCAGACAAGATCTGAACAGAAACGGCACGTACGACGTTGGCGAGATCTACCTCTTCTACACCTACAACCACTACAACGACTTCCAGGAATACCTCAACTACTACGGCGGTTGGGGCGAGATATTCGGCAACTACACCGGCGGTGGCACCGGTAACCCCACCCCCTACGTTCCCGTAGTGCGCAAGTCCTTCTCTGCGCGCACTGCCGCGGTGGCTTGCGAGTACGTTATTGTAACCTATCTTGGATATTACAACAAAAGCAACGTTTAATAAAAAACTCCCCCGAGACCTCAAAGGCTTCGGGGGAAAATTATTTTGTAGGGGCGATTCACGAATCGCCCGATTTTGCGCAGTTTCGTAGGGGCGATTCACGAATCGCCCGATTTTGTGAAAGCCATTCTTAAAAAACGGCCTTATTTTTCGCTATATTAAGTATCATCGTCGAGGTGCTTACGATCGAGTCGGCGTTTGCCGCGCCGTGAGCCTTTATTACAGGCTTGCTGACACCGAGAACGATGCCGCCGCCAAGCGAGTTAAAGTCGTACATGGCCATAAGATGACCGACCAGCTTCATTATTTCGGGGTTGTCGGTCTTCTTTGAATATTTCACTATATCCTTAATTATTCTCTTTGCGATGCCCTCTGTGGTTTTGAGGATCTGATTGCTTGCAAAGCCGTCTGCGACAAGCACGTCGCAATCACCCGTCAAGGCGTTAGTGCCCTCGATATTTCCAACGAAGTTAAGCTCCGTATCAGCTTTGAGAAGCTGGTGTGTTTCCTTGACGAGCTTGTTGCCCTTGGTTTCTTCCGCACCGTTGGAGAGCAAGCCGATTCTCGGCTTTTCAATAGCGTAAAGGTCGCGCATAAACTGCTCGCCCATCTTTGCAAAGGCGTGTAATTGCGCCGCCGAGCAGTCAATGTTGGCACCCGTGTCAACTAAACACACGTATCCGCCGCGCTCCGCGGGCAAAACGGCAGCAAGCGCAGGACGCTGTCTGTCGGGTGTCGGCAGGTATATTGCCGAGCCTACGAGCAGCGCGCCGGTAGAGCCGGCGTTTACAAGTCCGACTATATCATCGCGCCTTTTGAGCGCATCGAGCGCCATAACAAGCGACGAGTCGCGCTTTCTCATTATTGCTTCGGCAGGGTTATCGTAATTGGTGATAACGTCCGCTGCCTCGATTATCTCTACTCTGTCCTTATCGTATTCAAGCGCAGCAAGCGCGCCCCTGATAGCCTCGCCGTCACCAACGAGCACAGCTCCCATTTCCTTGTTTGCATAGAGAGCCTTGACCGCGCCCTCTACCATTGTTTTCGGGCCGTTATCGCTGCCCATTACGTCTATCGCAATTTTATAAAGCTTTTCCATAAAATCCTCCGTATTCGTAATACGTATGCGGCTTTTTACGACCGCCGCCGACCATATTTTACATCTTTTTTCGCGTTTTGTCAAGTGAATGGAATTCATTTGCTTTTCCCGGCTCGCGCGCCCCTTTCCGCCGCCCTTGTATTTTCAGTAGCAGCAAACAAATTCCCCGAAAACACTTGACAAATCCCGATTAATTTGATATACTATAACGGCAAGTTTACAAGACCGACTCGAAATCCCAAGAGCATGCGCCCCGCGCCAAAAGCGAGCGCGCTCGCGCGCCGCAACCGCCCGCCCCGATTTCGTTGTTTGTCCCGCCCACCAAAAAGTGCATATTTCGAGGTGTAGCGCAGTTGGTAGCGCGCCAGTTTCGGGTACTGGAGGCCGCGAGTTCGAGTCCCGCCACTTCGACCAATAAAAGAGCAAACGGCTTTTGCCGTCTGCTCTTTTATTTCGGTCTCCGAAGCCGGCTGGATAAAGAAACGCCGTCGCGCGTTTCTTTTGCATAAGGAGCGTCGCTCCGTTGCTTAGCCACTTTCGACCAAAAAATAACGGATAGCCCTTGCGGTTATCCGTTGTTTTTTGCTTGTGGTGCTTCGGCTCGAACTTGTCTTGCGTAGCAAGATGCGAGTTCGCATTCTCCGCGCAGAGCGCTGCAAGCTCGCTTGTAAGCGGCAAGCGTGAGAATATTCGCCTTTGGCGAAAATCCCGCCGTTACGTATATAAGAGGTAGCCTTATTTTTATTTCTCGGGACACGAACTCGCTCCGCGGTTCTCCGACGGCTCGAAAATATAGTCGTTGCGCGTCGGTCGTTCCTCGCTCCTTCAACTCCTTATTTCCTTCGGGCGCTTCACCAAAAACAGTTACCAACTGTTTTTGCCTCGCTTACCCGCCACTTCGACCAACAAAAGAGCAGACGGCTTTTGCCGTCTGCTCTTTTATTTCGGTCTCCGAAGCCGGCTGGATAAAGAAACGCCGTCGCGCGTTTCTTTTGCATAAGGAGCGTCGCTCCGTTGCTTAGCCACTTTCGACCAAAAAAATAACGGATAGCCCTTGCGGTTATCCGTTATTTTTTTGCTTGTGGTGCTTCGGCTCGAACTTGTCTTGCGTAGCAAGATGCGAGTTCGCATTCTCCGCGCTCATCTGCTAGCCGCTTTGGCTTAAAAAGCCCGTACCGGATTTTTTATTAAATTCCAAACAAAAGCATTCCAAGCGCGCCGGAAACTACGACGAGCAGGATTGAGGAAAGCTCCTTTTTGCGCACGAGCTTCCATACAAGAGGCAAGGCGATCACTACCGCAAGCACGACGAGCGTGCGCCAATCGAACGAAAGATCGATATTGTTGACGGTATTGATGCCGAAGAAAACGGTGAGTGCCATCGTCACGCCTACCGACAGGATAAGGCCGCCGATAGCCGGGCGCATGCCGCTGATGAACGCCTTTACGGGCGGATATTTGAGCAGATTTTTGATCAGCGCCGCAACTATGAGTATTATTATAAACGACGGCAACACTACTCCGAGCGTTGCCAGAAGCGCACCGAGAAATCCGCCCTGCTCGTAGCCTATATACGTCGCCATGTTTACGGCGATCGGGCCGGGAATGACGGTTTCAACGCCTACGAAATTGAGTATTTCTTCCTCTGTCATCCAGCCGTATTTGACAACCGACTCGCTGATGAGCGAAAGCATGGCGTAACCGCCGCCAAAGGTGAACGCGCCAACCTTTAAAAAGGTGAAAAACAACTGCAAATAGATCATTTATTCTCTCCTTTCGCACGGCTTTTCTTAATGAAGAATACCAAAAGAGAGAGTGCGCCGGCGGTGAGAATAAACCACACCGACGAGATGTGCAGATCGAAAACCGTCAGAAGAACCATACCGACAAATGTGACGGAAAATACGATTATACTGACAGGCGTTTTTTTCATTTTCTTGAGCATTTTAAGGCCCGCAGACACGATTAGATACACTACGCATATCTGAATACCCTTGAATGCCGCTGCGACGAGCGTGATCGCCATAAATCGCTCGTAAAACAGCGACACGGCATACATAATGACGAAGGACGGCACGCACACGCCGACAGTTGCCGCCACCGAGCCGAAAACGCCTTTTATCTTATATCCTACGTAGGTCGCCACGTTTATTGCGATAGGGCCGGGGGTGCTTTCCGCTATTGCGACCACGTCCATAAACTCCTCGTGATCGATCCAGCCGCGCTTGGATACAAACTCGTTTTCAAGCAATGCTATAATGGCATATCCGCCGCCAAAGGCGAAGCAGCCTATTTTAAGCATTGATAAAAACAATGCAAAGATCATAGTCATATTCTTCCTTTTGTTGATATGTAAAGGTATATATTCTATTATATCACACTTTTGCTTTTTTTCAATATTTGGTCGCAAAAATTAATGACCGTCGCGAAAAAATCGCGACGGTCATAGCTTTATTTAAGGTTTTTAATTATACCTTGGGGCCTGCCTCAACGAGAGCCTTGCCTGCATCGTTGCCGGTGTACTTAGCAAAGTTCTTTATGAAACGAGCTGCAAGATCCTGTGCCTTCTTCTCCCACTCAGCAGCATCTGCGTAGGTGTCACGAGGATCAAGAATACCGCTGTCAACGCCGGGAAGTGCGGTAGGTACGGAAAGGTTGAAGTAGGGGATCTCCTTGGTCTCTGCCTTAAGGATAGAGCCGTCAAGGATAGCGTCGATGATACCACGGGTATCCTTAATGGAGATACGCTTGCCGGTGCCGTTCCAACCGGTGTTTACAAGGTAAGCCTTTGCGCCGGACTTTTCCATCTTCTTAACAAGCTCTTCTCCGTACTTGGTGGGGTGAAGCTCAAGGAATGCTGCACCGAAGCAAGCAGAGAAAGTAGGAGTGGGCTCGGTAATGCCGCGCTCAGTACCTGCGAGCTTGGAGGTGAAGCCGGAGAGGAAGTAGTACTTAGCCTGCTCGGGAGTAAGGATAGAAACAGGAGGAAGTACGCCGAAAGCATCAGCGGAAAGGAAGATTACGTTCTTTGCATCGGGACCCTTGGAAACGGGGCGAACGATCTTCTCGATGTGGTTGATGGGGTAAGAAACACGGGTGTTCTCGGTTACGGAGCCGTCAGCGAAATCGCATACGCCGTTCTCGTCAACGGTAACGTTCTCAAGAAGAGCGTTTCTCTTGATCGCGTTGTAGATGTCGGGCTCGGAATCCTTATCAAGATTGATAACCTTTGCGTAGCAGCCGCCCTCGAAGTTGAATACGCCCTCGTCGTCCCAGCCGTGCTCGTCGTCGCCTATAAGAAGACGCTTGGGGTCGGTGGAAAGAGTGGTCTTACCGGTACCGGAAAGGCCGAAGAAGAGTGCGGTGTTCTCACCGTTCATATCGGTGTTAGAGGAGCAGTGCATGGATGCCATGCCGCCCAGGGGAAGGTAGTAGTTCATCATAGAGAACATACCCTTCTTCATCTCGCCGCCGTACCAGGTGTTAAGAATAACCTGCTCGCGAGAGGTGAGGTTGAAGAGAACAGCAGTCTCGGAGTTAAGGCCAAGCTCCTTGTAGTTCTCAACCTTTGCCTTGGATGCGTTGTAAACAACGAAATCAGGCTCGAAGTTCTCAAGCTCCTCAGCAGAGGGAGTGATGAACATGTTCTTTACGAAGTGTGCCTGCCAAGCAACCTCCATTACGAAACGGATAGCCATTCTGGAGTCCTTGTTAGTACCGCAGAAGAGGTCCATAACGTAAAGCTTCTTGCCGGAGAGCTGATCCATAGCGAGCTTCTTGCACGCGTTCCAAGCCTCAATGGATGCGGGCTTGTTGTCGTTCTTAAACTCGTCGGAGGTCCACCAAACAGTGTCCTTAGAGGTGTCGTCCATAACGATGAACTTATCCTTAGGGGAACGGCCGGTGTAGATACCGGTCATAACGTTAACTGCGCCAAGCTCAGTAAGCTGGCCCTTCTCGTAGCCCTCAAGGGTGGGGTCGGTCTCAGCTGCGAACAGCTCCTCGTAAGAGGGGTTGTAGACAACCTCGGTAGTACCGGTGATGCCATACTTTGTAAGATCAAGTTTGCTCATTTTAAAGTTTCTCCTTTAATTTTATTTTTTATTTTTAAAATTATTTAAAACAGAATAACAAGGAACTGCGATACAAGCACTACCGCGATAAGAGCGATAGGATAGGTTGCAGCGTAAGCCGCCGCAACGTCATCAGTCTTGGCAACGCCGATAAGAGTTCCGAGCGCGGGGGTAGATGTCATAGCACCGGTAAGAGAACCAAGGTTGTTAAGAAGCGAAAGCTTAAGAACGTACTTGGCAAAGATGTAACCGATGATCATGGGAACGACGGTCATAACGACGCCGTAGATGAAGTAGCTGAACTTGAAAAGCTCGATGAACTTTGCGCCGCCTGCGATACCCGCACCCACAAGGAAAAGGATAAGTCCAAGCTCCTTAAAGATCTTAAGGGTGGAATCCTTGGGGGTAACGTTTACAGGGCCGATGTGTGCGAAGTGACCGAACACAAGCGAGGTGAGAAGGCAGCCGCCGGTGGTGGTAAGCGAGAAGCAGGTGCCGGAAAGTCCCTCTGCGGAAAGGGGTATCTTTATCATACCCACAAACGTACCGACGATCGCCGCAAGAGCGAATGCCGCAAAGCCGTGACCGTCGAGATCGAGAAGCTTAAACTTCTTCTTTTCCTTCTTCTCTTCCCCGCCCTTTGCTGCGGAAGCGTCTGTGAGCTTTGCGCGCTCGGAATCCATATCCGCGCGAGTGAGCTTGGGGATTATCTGAACGAAGAGAACTACGCCGATAACGCCGAAGATGTACGCAATACCGTGACCTACGGAAACCGCGCCCTCATAAGCCTCGGAAACGGTAGCCTTTGCCGCAGAGAATGCGGGGGTGGAGGTGAGAGAGCCGGAGAGAAGTCCGACGATCATAGCGGTGAACTCCTCGTGGTTTTCTTCGCCCATAACGCCTCTGCCGAAATAGATGCAGCCAACAGCCGCAAGACCGCCTGCAAGGATAACGACCAGAGCGAGAACTACGTAGGACTTAAAATTCTTCTTGAAGTTACCGAAGAACTTAGGGCCTGCGATAAAGCCGACCGAGGTAACGAAAAGGATAAGACCAAGGTTTTCAACGATCTTAAGCGCCTTGTCGGTAAAGCCGGGGAGCTGCGCCTCAAGCTGGCTGTAGAAAAGGCACCCGAACACAAGCGCGATGATAAACACGCCTGCATCACCAAGGGAGATGCCCTTGATCGTGATACGACCGAGCGCAAAGCCTACGGCGATTATAGCGAAGATAGAGAACATCAGAAAGGTTATACCGGAGATCGATACAACGCCGCCAAAAAGATTCATTGTCGCGCCGCCTCCTTAAATGCTCTTCTGATTTGTATAGTTGGGAAGAAGCTTGGGAGATACCGCATCGGTCTTGATGCCGGCCTTCTTTATTTCCTTTTCAAACTTCTCAACGTGGCTAAGGGTAAGCTTGCCGACATTGACGTCCTTTGCCCTTGCGGCAGCATTCTTACCTGCGCTTCTACCAAAGACGATGATGTCAAGCAGAGAATTACCCATAAGTCTGTTCTTGCCGTGGATACCGCCGACAGCCTCACCTGCAACGAAGAGGTTCTCGACGTTGGTAGTCATACAGTCAGCGGTGATATCAAGACCGCCGTTCTGATAGTGAAGAGTGGGATAGATGAGAATAGGCTCGTATCTGATGTCGATGCCGTACTTCTCGAACATACGCCACATTGCAGGAATTCTCCTCATGATAGTTCCCTCTCCGCCTATTCTTTCGATCATGGGAGTGTCGAGCCAGATGCCCTTGCCGTTGCCGCAGTCAACGCCGTTATCGCGCTCGGAGCACTCACGGATAATAGATGCCGCGGTTACGTCACGGGTCTCAAGGGGATGCATAAATACCTCGCCGTTCTTGTTTACGAGCTTCGCGCCGAGGGAACGAACCTTCTCGGTTACGAGCGCACCGAAGATCTGCTCGGGGAATGCAACGCCGGTGGGGTGATACTGAAGAGTTTCTGCGTAAAGAAGCTTTGCGCCTGCGCGGTAGCCGAGAACAAGTCCGGCAGCGGTCGCGCCGTAGTGGTTAGAGGTCGGGAAGCCCTGGTAGTGCATTCTGCCCGCACCGCCGGTTGCGATAATGACCGTCTTTGCCTTTGCGACGAGAAGCTCCTTGGTTTCCATATTCATAAGGACTGCGCCTGCGGCATTGCCCTTATCGTCGAGGATAAGCTCGATAGCCGCGGTGAAATCGATAACGGGGATCTGACGGTTCATTACCTCGTCACGAAGAGTTCTCATAATTTCAGCGCCGGAGTAGTCCTTTGCCGCGTGCATACGCTTACGGGAAGTACCGCCGCCGTGGGTGGTCACCATAGTGCCGTCAGCCTCTTTATCGAACTCAACACCAAGCTCGGAGAGCCACATAATAGCCTCGGGAGCGTCGCAAACGAGCTTCTGAAGAAGCTCTCTCTTTGCTGCAAAGTGACCGCCGCCGAATGCGTCTACAAAGTGGATAGCGGGAGAGTCGTTAGGCTTATCTGCCGCCTGGATACCGCCCTCTGCCATCATGGTGTTGGCGTCGCCCATACGGAGCTTGGTTACTACCATAACGTCAGCACCCGCCTCGTGTGCCTCGATAGCGGCAGATGCACCGGCACCGCCACCGCCGATAACGAGAACGTCGCAATCGTAGTCGGGAGAATCAAGACGTACGCTGTTTTTGTTGATACGGCTGTGAGCCTGAAGGATCTCAGCAAGCTCCTTGGGAACCTTATCGCCCTTGTTAGGACCTACGGTAAGAGTTTCAAACTCATCCTGCTTGTAGTCGGGGTGGAAGGATGCAAGCACCTTTTCCTTCTGTTGTGCGGTCATACGGGTGGGCTCGAGAGCTATATTCTTTTCTCTTGCCGCTTCAACGAGCGCAAGGGACTCTTTAAACTGTTCGGAATACATTCTCACTTACCTCCTTATTTCTCAATATCACGGTTGTTGTAAAGCTCTTTAAGCTCCTCGATGGGCTTCTGCATAAGAGCCTCGATAAGCTCGTTGAAATCGCCGTCCTTAATCTCCTTTACGCGATCCTCAAGGTGACCGCAGCCGGGAGCAAGGTATTTACCGTTGATTCTTCTTGCGAGCATTGCAACCTGGGGGTGAGAGATGCCGGCGGGGCATCTGGAGGAGCATACGCCGCACATAACGCAGTCAAAGGACTCCTCGGCGCACTTCTCAAAGTCGCCGCGCTGTGCGTATGCTATATACTGCATAACGTTAAGTCCCTGGGTGCAAGCCTTGGTGCAGGCGTTACAACCAATGCAGGCATATATCTCGGGGTAAAGCTGCATCATAACGGTTTCGTTTACAGGGATCTTGTTGATGTCGTAAACCTCTTTTACGAGGGGGAAGAACGGCAGGGTCGCAATGTACATATTGTCCTCGACCTTGGTCTGACAAGCGAGGCAGGCATGCAGTTCCTTGTCGCCTTTTATACGGTAAATTGTAGCGCACGCGCCGCAAAATCCGTTTCTGCAACCGCAACCGCGCACGAGCTGGTAGCCCGCATATTCCATAGCGGTCATGATAGTCAGATTTTCGGGTACGTCGTACTTCTTACCGAAAAGAAATATACTAACTGTCTTTTCCATCTGTTTTCTCCTTTAATATTCGCTCGGAAGCTCTTCTAGCTCGTCGCATCTGAACACAGGGCCGTCCTTGCAGACGTATTTTGCGCCCACGTTGCATCTGCCGCACTTGCCGACACCGCACTTCATACGAAGCTCAAGAGTGGTGTAAACCTGCGTTTTGTCAAAGCCGAGAGCAATAAGTCCCTCAAGGGTGAACTTGATCATAATGGGAGGACCGCAAAGCACGGCGGTCTTGTTGGTATCAAAGCCAAGCTCCTTGACGTAGTTGGGAACGAAGCCTACGTGGCCGTCCCAATCGGGCTGAGGATTGTCGATTGTGAGATGCACCTTAACGCCTGCATCGTTCGACCACTCCTCGATTATCTCCTTGTAGTCAAGAAGGTCTGCCTTGCTGCGTGAGCCATATACGATATCGATGTCGCCGTAACGGTCACGGTAGTGACGGCAGTAGTTGATTACCGAGCGAAGAGGAGCGAGTCCGACACCGCCCGCGATGAAAAGAAGGTTCTTACCCGCGAAGACGTCGTCTACGGGGAAAGGATTGCCGTAAGGACCTCTGATAGTGATCTGCTGACCTACCTCGGCCTGATGAAGCCATTCGGTAACGCAGCCGCACTTCTTGATCGAGAACTCCATATACTCGGTGTTTGTGGGAGAGGACGTTATAGAGAACATCGCCTCACCGACACCGGGGATAGAGAGCATCGCGCACTGACCGGGTCTGTGATCAGACGCCTTTTTGCCGTCGGGGGTGACGACACGGAAGGTCTTGATATCGGGGGTGTCAATACGGACGTCGGTTATGACGCCGACGGTCGGAATCAAAGTATCGTTTATATTATTCACCTTTTTTTCCTCCAATCTTTTTCATAACCTTAACAATATTCATAGAGATGGGGCACTTTGCAAGACATCTGCCGCAGCCAACGCAGCTGAAAAGGCCGTCGTTGTTCTCGGGATAGTACACAAGCTTGTGCATAAATCTCTGGCGGAAACGCTCCTTCTGGGTGAGTCTGTTGTTTCCGTGTGCCATCTTGGTAAACTCGGAATACATACACGAATCCCAGCATCTGTAACGGATTACCCCGTTACCCGTGTTAAAATCTTTAATGTCATAGCACTGACAAGTAGGGCAAACGAAGGTGCAAGTGCCGCAGCCAAGACAGGTTGCGGACAGCTCATCCCATGCGGGATCGTTAAAGAGCTCTTGGGTCTTGCCGCCTCCGAAAGCATCGGTGGTGAGATCCTTAAGAGGAAGCTTTGCCATCACCTTTGCAATATTTTTCTTCTGCTCGTTTACCGCATCGTCGCCCGTCTCTTCAAGAAGTCCCTTTACAGACTCAAGAAGCGCACTTCCCTTCTCGGTGTTAGCCTTAAGGTAAAGCGCATCAGCCGTCTTCCAAGCGGTAACGTCGCCTGCGGGAGATGCCGCATCGATACCGAACGTGGTGCAGAAGCAGGTCTCGGCAGGTCTTGTGCAGGCTACCGAAACTATAATACCGTGCTCACGCTTCATAGCGTAGAAGCTGTCGCGAGGCTCGGTAAGAAATACTCTGTCGAGTATATCAAAGCTTTTTACGTCACACGCACGCACACCGAAGATAACGAAATCTTCCATTTCGCTTCTCACGTCGATGACCTCGATGCTCTTGCCCTCGGTCTTAAATCTCATAAGATCCTCGGTCTGAGGGAAGAAGAAATCCTTGGGGCTCTTGGTGGTGTTAAGAGCGTTTGACCACTCTACACCCTCGCTCCACTCACCGAATGAAGCCGTGCCGTCAGCGTTGTCGATAGGTAAATAAAGCTTTGCATCTTTCGCGATCTTGGCGAAAAGCAGCTGGATTTTATCAAGAGAGCATTTAAGCATTTTCATCCCTCCTGTCAAAAACCTCGCCGGGCTCAATATCCTCGGTGGTGTAGTCCACAAGGGGAGCTCTCGAGCCGACCTCAGCACCCGCCTGATAATCACCGTAGAACTCGTTTATATCCTTGATAAACTTACGGTTAAGAAGGTGAAGAGGAATATTCTGGGGACATACTCTTGAGCACTCGCCGCAGTCGGTGCAACGACCTGCAACGTGGAATGCTCTTATGATGTGGAACATCTTTTCTTCAAAGCTGTTTGCGGGGGATTTGTTTTCAACGCCGGAGCTCGGGTTGTCGAATACGCACTTCTCGCAGGTACAAGCAGGACAAGCATCGCGGCAGGCGTTGCAGCGAATGCACTTTGAAAGCTCGTTTTGCCAGAACTCGAATCTCTCATCGGGAGTCATAGCCTCAAGGCGTGCAACCTCGTCGAATCTTCCGGACTCGATAACGTCGCCACTTTCACCCATAAGCTCGTCGTAGGCAACGTGCTTTTTGCTCTTGCAGTTTATGCAGCGCTCTGCAAGAACGTCGCAGGCATCAACACACGCAGGCTCGTCGGAGTAAAGAGTAGTGACTACTATCTTGTCACCGTCCGACTCAACGCCCGAGATACCCTCCCCTGCTATTGCCTTGACCTTTGCGATGTCAGCCATACCCTCGCAGGGAATGCCGACCGCGTAAACCTTCTCACGATCAAATCTATGCTCGGTGAGAAGCTGATTGAAGCTGTAAGTATCGCAGGGCTTGAGGAATACGAGGATCTTTCCGTCAAGCTTCTGTGTCTTTGCAACGAGATATTTTGAGAAATTAGCACCGCAGAAATCGTTGAACACGAATCCGTCGTTAAGCTCCTCTACGGTCTTAAAAACGGTAGGAGTCACGTCGTAGCCAAACTCGCCCTTGCCCCAGCCGAGTACACAGCTGACGGTGCCGTTCGAGAGAAGCTCGGATGCCTTTGCTATTAACTGCTCACGAGTTATTTTTTGCATCTCAGATCCTCCAATCTCTTGTACTTACCAAGTGCCGCTACCTTCTCGGCAAAGTCGTTCATGGTTGCGGCAAACTTTGCACCCTCTGCGGCGGATACCCATTCAACACGGGTGCGCTCCCTCTCTATGCCGAGGTAATCGAGCATCGAGAAGAGTGCAGCCATACGGCGACGGGTAAAGCAGTTGCCGGAGGTGTAGTGGCAGTCACCGGGGTGACAGCCGCATATAATAACGCCGTCCGCGCCTCTTTGGAAGGCACGAAGAATAAACATAGGGTTAACACGGCAGGAGCAAGGTACTCTTATGATCTTTACGTCTGCAGGGTATGCAAGACGGTTGTTGCCCGCAAGGTCTGCGCCTGCGTAGGAGCACCAGTTGCAGCAAAATGCAACTATCAAGGGCTTATATTCATTTACCTGCATATTGCGTCAACCTCCGCCATGATCTGATTGTTTTTGAAGCCGTTGAGATCCATTGCGCCCGAGGGGCAAGCAACGGTACAAGCACCGCATCCCTGGCAGACTGCGGGATTTACGGAAGCTACTCTGCGAACCTTGGTGGTTCTGTCGGGCATACGGAATTCCTTGTCGATGTAGGTTATCGCGCCGTAAGGACATACTCTCTCACAGCTTGAGCAACCGTTACACATAAGCTCGTTCGAGCTTGCGACACAGGGGTTACCCGTCAATTTATCCTTGGCAAGAAGGCCGATTACCTTCGATGCCGCCGCACCTGCCTGAGATACGGTCTCGGGAATATCCTTCGGGCCCTGGCAAGCACCGGAGAGGAACACACCTGCTGTGGGGCTCTCTACGGGACGGAGCTTGGGATGCGCCTCGGTGAAGAAGTCGTTGGTATCCATGCTTGCGGTAAGCATAGTAGCAAGGGGGCGTGCGGACTTATCGGGCTCGATCGCTGCCGCGAGAACGACGAGATCGGCATCGATATGAAGCTGCTTTCCGCCGATGAGGTCGGACGCCTGGACCTTGAGCTTATCGCCCTCGGGAACGATCTTGCCGACCATGCCCTTTACGTACTTAACGCCGTATTCCTCTACCGCGCGGCGATAGAATTCGTCAAAGTTCTTACCGGGGGTTCTTACGTCGATATAGAATACGTAGACCTCGGTATCGGGATATTTATCACGGGTGAGCATTGCGTGCTTTGCGGTATACATACAGCAGATCTTTGAGCAATACTCCTTACCCTTTTCAGCACAGGACTCGCAGCGTGAGCCAACGCACTGAACGAAAACGATAGTGTGGGGGTGCTTTCCGTCAGAGGGACGAATGAGCTTGCCGGCAGAAGGGCCTGCCGCATTTGTAAGACGCTCAAACTCAAGCGAAGTGATAACGTCCTTTGACTGATTGTATGCAAACTCGTCGAACTTCTCCATACTGATGGGATTAAATCCGGTAGCAACGACGATAGCGCCGTACTTCTCCTCTATGATCTCATCCTTCTGGGTATAGTCGATAGCACCTGCGGCGCATACCTTTGCGCAAAGACCGCACTTGCCGTTTTTAAGCATATTACAAGCGTTCGGGTCGATAGTAGCTACCTTCGGAACTGCCTGTGCGAAAGGAATATAAATTGCGTGGCGGTTGTCCATACCGAGATTGAACTCGTTGGGAACCTTCTTCATCGGGCACTTTTCAACGCAAGCGCCGCAACCGGTACAAATATCTTCCTTAACGTATCTTGCCTTTTTCTTGATCTGAACGTCGAAGTTGCCGACGAAGCCGTGAACGCCTACTACCTCACTGTATGAGAATATGCGTATCTTTTCGTTCTGTGCAACGTCAACCATCTTGGGAGTAAGGATACAAGCCGCACAGTCAAGCGTGGGGAAGGTCTTGTCAAGCTGTGCCATCTTACCGCCGATGGTAGGCAGCTTCTCTACAATGTCTACGGGGAAGCCCGCATCGGCAATATCGAGCGCGGTCTGAATACCCGCGATACCGCCGCCTATAACGAGCGCACGCTTGGTAACGGGTGACTCACCGGGAGTAAGAGGGGCGTTAAGGTTTACCTTTGCGATCGCCGCCTTACCGAGAATGATCGCCTTTTCGGTACCCGTCATCATATCCTTATGTACCCACGAGCACTGCTCACGAATGTTTGCGATCTCGACCATATAGGGATTGATGCCGGCTGCCGTCGCGGTCTTGCGGAAGGTAGCCTCGTGCATTCTGGGTGAGCAGGAGCATACTACTATGCCCGTGAGGTTGTGCTCCTTAACGGCGGCCTTGATCATTTCCTGACCTGCCTGCGAGCACATATACTGATAATTGGCGGAAAAGACTACGCCGGGCTCATTTTTGAGGGCCTCAGATACAGCCTGCACGTCGACCGTGCCTGCGATATTGCTTCCGCACCAACATACAAATACACCAACTCTCTGCATCTGTCCTTTCCTCCTTTACTTCGTGTATTTTCTGAATGCGCTTACCAGAAGCTGCTGGGGCGTATCCTCTTCTATCATAGCGGGAACGTCGTTTGCAGTCATGCGGTTAGCACCCTGTCTTCTGGTAGCAACAAGACGCACTGCCTCAACTACCTTTGCGGGCTCGACACCTCTTGGGCATCTGTCAATGCAAGCAAAGCAGGACAGACACTTGTAGAGCGAATCCGAATTAAGAAGGGGCTCGATGTCACCGACCTCTACCATGCCTACGAACTGATGGGGATGATACTCCATCTCGTCGTAAGCGGGACAGGTTGCCGAGCATTTGCCGCACTTCATACACTTTGAGGTGTTTACGCCGCTCATTCTTATGATTTCTTCACGGAGATACTTGTTATTTTCCATTTGCATCCTCCTTAACACCGAGAGCCTCCGCAAGAAGCTCGGTGAAGTAAACCACGGGAATATCCGCGCCGCTCTTTACGAGATTGTACTTGCAAAGGGGGCAAGCGGTTATTATCATTTCAGCACCCGCCGCCTTCGCGTTTTCGATAATGGCGAGCGAGTTCTTCTTTGCCGCATCGGGACTCTCGACCGAGATGTATCCGCCGCAGCACTCGTTTCTTCTGGCGTATACTACCGCCTCTGCACCGAGGGCGCGAATGAAATCCTCCATAATGGTGGGGTTCTCGGGGTCGTCCATGCGCATGACCTTACCGGGACGGAGAAGAAGACAGCCGTAATAAGCCGCGATCTTCTTTCCCTTAAGCGAATTTGTGACCTTTTCCTTCACCTTGTCAAAGCCAACGAGGTCGCGGAGCATTTCAAGGTAGTGATATACCTCTGCTTCGCCGCGGTACTCGGTGTCCTCGGCCATATAGCGATTTACCTTGTCACCGAATTCCTTGTTAGTCTTGATGGCGTTGTTGGTCTGCTTTATAACGTTATGGCAGGCAGAGCAAACGGTAACGAGAGGCTGATTTCTCTCGCTTGCGTACTTAAGCGCACGAACGGAAGAAAGCTTTGTTGCGATCTCGTTGTTCGCGGTGGTAAATACGCCGCCGCAGCACTGCCAATTTTCAATCTCCTCCAGAGTCACGCCAAGAGCCTCGGCAGATCTGTACGCATAGGTATCAAGATCCTTCGCCTTGTTCTTCAGCGTGCAACCGGGAAAATAACTGACTTTCATTAAATTACCTCCATTACAGGATCGAAATAGCGTCGGTAATAGTCTTCTCGAGAGCCTCTCTGCCGTACTTGTCGACCTCTGCCTTGTTCTTCTCACCGTGAGTAAGACAGCCCGCGCCGTTGATACAACCGCCGATACAAGCCATACCCTCGATGAAGTTGCCGCCGAGAAGCGCCTGACTCTTGCTGAGCTTCAAAAGAGCTACGCGGCATGCCTCGATACCGTCGCAGACAACGGGCTTGATCTCGAAGTCGATATTCTGCTCCTTCATTGCCTGTGCAGCCGCATCGGTAAGACCGCCGCTTCTTGCGAAGATACGGCCGAAGTAGGATGCGTTGTCAAGCACGCCCTCTTCAAAGGTGGAAAGGTCGAAGTCACGGCTGTCGAAGAGCGCCTGAAGCTCCTCAAAGGTAAGAACGGTATCCACGTAGGGCTTAACGGCTTCAAGCTGTGCCTCTGCCTTCTTTGCGGTACACGGGCCGATGAATACTACCTTCGCGCCGGGGGTGTGCTCCTTTATATACTTTGCAAGCACTGCCATGGGGGACATATTGTGAGAAATATGCTCTACAAGGTTGGGGAATGCCGACTTGATGTATTGCACGAATGCAGGACAGCAGGAGCTGGTAAGAAGTCCCTTTTCGGAAAGCTCCTTAGCCTCCTCCATAGCTACCATATCCGCACCGAGAGCAGCCTCGATAACGTCGTGGAAGCCGAGCTTTTTAAGTCCGGTGATAACCTGACCGAGCTTTGCGTAGGAGAACTGGCTGGAAATAGAGGGCGCGACGATGGCGTATGCCTTGTAATCGCTCTCGCTGTTGTTAGCCTTACTGTTCTTAAGAATTTCTATTGCGTCGATGATGAAGGACTTGTCGGATATTGCACCGAAGGGACACTGATAAACGCACGCACCGCACTGGATGCACTTGGAGTTATCGATCGTCGCCGCCTTCTCGTCGTTCATATTGATCGCCTTTACCTTGCAGGCGTTCTGGCAAGGACGCTTACGGCTCACGATAGCGGTATAGGGGCAAACCTTAGCGCACGCGCCGCACTCCTTACACTTGGACTTGTCGATGTGAGCGACGTGGTTCTGATCAAACGAGATCGCACCGAACTTACAAACGTCCTCACAGCGATGCGCAAGACAGCCGCGGCAGGCGTTGGTTACCTCAAAGCCGCCTACGGGACACTCGTCACAGGCGATATCGATAACCTCTATTATGTTGGGGTTGGACTTGTCGCCACCCATAGCTATTTTAACTCTCTCGCCGAGAATAGCTCTTTCCTTGTATACACAGCAACGCATGGTAGCTTCCTTACCGGGAGCAAGCTTTGTGGGAATGTCCATGACGTTTTCAAGGAGCTTTCCCTCCCACGCAAGTCTTGCGACCTCGCGCAAAACCTTATATTTCAAGTGCTGTACTTTTGTATCAAACTTTCTCATTTTTCCACCTTACCAAGTAACGTTCTTTATTACTTCCTTAAGTGCCTCTGCCGACTTATGAAGCTTTGCAAGCTCCTCGTCGGTAAGCTTCTGTGTTATGATGGAGCGCACGCCGGTGTGATCCACGAGCGAAAGAGAGCTGAGGCACACGTCGCTGATGCCGTACTCACCCTCGTGAAGAGAGGAAACGGTCATTGCGGTATCCGCGCTGCCGCTGAGGGACTTAACGATATGAGTTGAGGTCATACCGATACCGTAAACGGTGCAGCCCTTTCTGGATATGATCTTACCGCCGGACTTTCTTACGTAGGTCTCAACGTCTTCCTTGGTATACTCGTTCTGAAGATTGTATGCGGATGCGATAGAACCGTTGAAATCAGAAAGAGGAACACCTGCGATAGTCGCGGACGACCAAGCAACGAAGGATGTGTCGCCATGCTCACCGAGCACGTTTGCGTGTACCTGCTGCTTGTTTACGTTGTATATCTCTGCAAGACGGGTACGAAGACGGATGGTGTCAAGCACTGTTCCCGTACCGAATACCTGGTTCTTGGGAAGACCGGTGTATTTAAGGAATGCGTAGGTAAGAATATCAACGGGGTTAGCAACGATAATATAGATAGCGTTGGGAGCCGCCTTTACGATCTCGCCGGAGATCTGCTTGATGATTCCCACGTTAGTCTGGACAAGCTCAAGTCTTGACTGACCGGGCTTTCTGCCGATGCCCGAGGTGATGATAACTACGTCAGAGCCTACCGCATCCTCATAGTTTCCTGCGTAAATATCGCAGTTGTCGATAAAGGGGGTAGCCTGCTTTATATCAAGTGCCTCACCGAGCGCCTTGGAGTTGTTAACGTCGATAAGAACGACCTCGGTTGCCGCACCGCGAGTAAGAAGAGCAAACGCGGTGGTTGCGCCAACTGCTCCTGCACCTATAATTGTAACTTTCTTCTGCATTATAATTCTCCTATGGTGAATGTTAAAAATAACTGACTTTTATACGTTTGCCCATCTTTTTAAGGCAGCTCGAAAGCTCCTCAACAAGATTCATTTTGATGTTAAAGTTTATGGGAAGGTCGGGATTCTGGTGGGCGGGGTTTATCGCGCGTCCAACGTAGAAATTGATGTCCGTAGCCTCCTCAAAGAGAAGTCGGCTTATAAGGGATGCGCCGTCCTTCTTGAAGTTCCACTCCTCGTAAAGCTCGTTCTCACCGAGGTAATCCTTTGCAAACTGAATTACCTTGTTCATGGTGATAACTCCCTCGGTAACGAGGTCAACGCCCTCGATATAAGCGATGGGGGGAACGTCGCTGCGCTCAAACTTGATGCTTGCGACTACCGGCTTGCCGAGGAATTTAGCGGCAATGGACGAGGTAGTACCGCCGCATACGATATGCTTTCCCTCCTTCGAGAAGAAGAGCGACATCATACGGTTGGCATCATCTCTGTTTGAGGGAGGACCGAAGAGAATGTTCATCGGTACTCTCTTTCTTATTTTAACGACGCAAGCGGTGGTATCGTCACCCGGCTTGTGTCCGTAAAGCTTATCACATTCGTCAACGAGCATGGTCGAGAGATTCTTTGCGGTGTATCCACCTGCAACGAGCGCCTCCATAAAAGCGGCGATCTCCTCTCTCTTCCAGCCGAAGTTATACTTGCCGCCAAGACCCGCGTGGGGACATCCGTCACTCATAGCGACGAACACGTCGTCCTCCTGCAGCTTTATGGTGGACTTGTATATCTTCTTGCCGTCGATGTTCATTTCGGTCTTGGGATAATCGTAATTCGCGTAATTTCTGATGAGTATTACGTGGGGATTATCGTACTGAATGATCTCGGCGATATCGTTATTGAGAAGATGTATTATGGTGAAGGTGGAGTATGCCACGCCGCGAAGAGAGCATACAGGGAGCGTTGCCGCAATGGTAGCTACGCACTCCTCGATCGGCAGACCCGCCGACATCATCGTGGAGATGATCTTTGAGGTCAGGGTGGAAAGGATGCTGGCCTTAACGCCCGAGCCAAGACCGTCCGCAAGAACGATGACAGTCGAGTTTTCGCCATTCTCTACGACGTCCACGTGGTCGCCGCACAACTCCTCGCCGACGTGATTGATGCTTTTATAACCTATATCTGCACACAAATCATTCATCGACGATAGACTCCTTCAGCTTTGTAAGAGCGATCTTGGTTTCGGCAGCGGTCTCGCCAAGAAGTGATGCGATCTCCTGAACGATCCTCATCTGCTTCTCAACGACCTTGTCCGCGACCTCGACAGTCTGGCGGCTGATGCTTTCCTTTCTCTCCTCCGTTTCGACCTCATCGGTTACGTCACGCATAATTCCGATAAGCATACGGGAGTCGGTGTCGTAAACGACCGTTTGCTCAACGTACTTCTTGTACTCGGCAAGATAGGTACGTCTGTTGCGAATGCTTCTGCCGCTGGTCTTTACCTGGGAGAAGGGGGTGGGGTCAAGAATACGGATAACCGGCTCGCCAAGCACGTCCGAAGCCGCACGGATATTCATTATCTTGCGTGCAGCGTTGTTTATCTGCTGCACCTCAAGGTTCTCGTTAAGAACGATAAGACCGTTGGGAGTATTCTTTACTATCGTGTCGGAGAAGCTCTCCGCCTTGTCCTTAAGGAAAGGAAGGCACATGGATATCTCCGCCTTGCCCTGAATAATAGCGATCGCTTTATCACGGCAGGAGTTGTAGCCGCAGGTGCCGCAGTTAAGCTCGTCAGAGGGCTTGAACTTGCCCATCTGGCGAAGCACCGTCATTATTTCGGTCTCGCTGGGAACGGCAAGCTTATGCTCTATTGCGGTAAAGTTCTTTTTAAGCTCTGCGGGAGTGGGCTGATCGACCTCGAAGTCGCGCTCGCCGGCATAGCTTGCTATCTTGAGATAATCACCTACAAGAGGCTTCTTGGTTCTGTTCATAACAGGGCCGCCGATGCAGCTGCCGATACAAGCGGACATCTCGATGAAGCACTTATGTATCTTTCCGTTTGCTATATCCGCAAGCGCTGTCATACAGTTCTCTACACCGTCAATAGCGAGGTAGGCGTATCCGGGCGCGTTCTGCGCCATGGTCTTAAGCACGCCGCCCGTCGTCGGGAAGAAGCGCGCACGGCTGTTTTCGTTAGAGTCGGACTCTATCTCAAGATCGATACGGGCGTCCGCGAGCATTCTGTCAAGCTCCTCAAAGGTGAGCACCGCATCAACTATATTCTCGTAATATTCCGCCTCGTCCTTCTTTGCAACGCAAGGGCCGATAAATACCGTCTTGGCGTTGGGTATTCTCTTCTTTATATCGCTGCAATGCGCCTGCATGGGCGACATAACGTCAGCAAGATACTCAAGACACTCGGGGAATTTTTTCTGTATAAGAAGATTGATCGAGTGGCAGCAGGATGTGATGACAACGTCCCTCTCCTCTTCGTTGATCATTCTCTCGTATTCGTTTTTAACTATCGTAGCACCGACTGCGGTCTCCTCGACATCATAGAAGCCGAGCTTTTTGAGCGCGCGGCGCATGGACTCGATGCCCACACCGTCGTAATTAGCGGCAAAGGAGGGGGCGAGGCTGACGACTACGGGGTCGCCCGACTGTATAAGCACTCTGGTCTTCTCGATACCGTCCGCGATCTCCTTTGCATTCTGGGGGCACTGAACTACGCAGTTACCGCAAAGGATACACTCGTTGCCGATGATGTGTGCCTGGTTACCCGAAAAACGAATAGCCTTTACAGGACACTTTCTTACACAACGGAAGCAGGACTTGCAGTTTGATTTTTTAAGGGTCAAACAATTTGCCATAATGCTCACTTCCTTTCGTTTTCGATAACGTCAAGTATATTTTTCTTAAAGAAATCTCTGAAATTCTCGGTCGTAACACCAACGTGAACGTCGTCGTTTACCTGCACGGTAACACCCACGCGATTACACTTGCCGATACAGAAGCTGCCGGTAAGCACTACCTCGTCCTCAATATGATGCTGGGCAACCGCATTCTCAAGCAGCTCGACTATTTCGGGCGAGCCTTTGAGATGACAGGACGACCCAACGCAAACCTGAACTATCAGCATATCCCTATTACACCTTTGCCATGATCTCTTTTGCGAAAAACTCGCCTGCGGTATCGGGAGTTACCGAGTGGATAACGTCGTCAACCATAACCGATACGCCTGCCTGGCAGTTGCCGAGGCAGAACGTGCCGCCAAGATCGACCTTATCAGCAAGATTGTTCTCTGCTATCAGGTTCTGAAACTGTTCAACTACCTGACGAGATCCCTTGATGTGACAAGAGCTTCCAATACAAACTACAACTTTCATAATCATTCCTCACATATATGTATTTATTTTTTTGTTTTAATTTGGGAGTTGAGATGCGCGAGCGAAAGAGCAAGATTTTCCTGCTTTAGTATCACGCCTTCGGGTACTGTCAACGCGCAGGGAGCAAAGTTCCATATCGCCTTAATGCCGCACCCGACAAGTCTGTCGCAGACCTCTTGTGCAGAGCCCTGACCGACCGTTATTATACCGATCATCACGTTGTTCTCGGCACAGTATTTTTCAATATCCTTGATCGGCAGTACCGATTTGTTTTTCGAAATTTGGAGCGCGGTATCGTTGCAATCAAATCCTGCAAGTATCCTTACGCCGAATTCCTCAAAGCCGCCGAAATCGAGAAGCGCCCTGCCGAGCTTTCCCGCTCCTATCAGAACAGCGTTGGTCGAATTCTCATAGCCGAGATGGCTTTCCAGATCCTGCATCAGCTTGATCTTCTCATACCCTATTTTCGGCTTACCGCGACCGCTTATCAGCGCCAGGTCCTTGCGCACCTGCACCTCGCCGAGCGACAGACCGCGCGCTATTTTGGTGGCGGAGATCGTGCTTACGCCGTCATCGGCAAGTTCCTTGAGATACTGTATGTAAACGGGAATACGCCCGAGCGTAGACTTCGGAAGAGAGCTTGCGTTCATTTGCCACCTCACACTTTCATAAAATTTGACTCTTTTTTAGCCGAAAAGAGACGAACACGGCTCATATAATTAAAGGTAGAAAACAATCGATACAATAGTAATCGATATATTGGTAATCGATTGAAATTGACCTAACAAATGCCATTTAAACAACAATATTCCGAAGTCTAAATGGCCACACAAAAAGATTGATAAAAATTTAACTACGCACATTATAGCATAAATAATTATTAATTTCAATAGTATTTATTAAAATAAATAAAAATCTCGAAAAAAAGTTTTCGGGGTCAAAAAATGCCGCAAATCCCAAAAAAGTGGCGTTTTTCAACCCTTGTCACCCGTTTTTTGCCTACATATGTGAAAAAAGGCGACTAAATGTCGCCTTTTTTAAATCTTTTATCGGGTGCTTTTGCGGCTGCGGTAATCTCTGTTTATCTCCTCGCTCCAATCTGAGCCAAGGCATTCACAGGCTCTTACGTCGCTTACAGCCTTTGAAAGTGCGCCGTACACCGTCCTTGTGCCCTTTTCGTCCGCATGGTAGTTTACCGCGCGGTCCTCGCTTATTCCGTAGCGCGCCGCAGTTTCGACCGCATCGATATTCGCACCGACGAAAAGGAACTCCCAGCCGTATTTTTCTTTCTGCCTTTCGATCATCTTTTTAACTCTGTCGGACGTATACGTGCGGCTCGCGTTTTCATAGCCGTCGGTGGTGATAATGAACATCGTGTGTGCCGGCACGTCCTCGGCACGCGCATACTTGTGTATGTTGCCGATATGGTGTATCGCGCCGCCAACACCGCCGCCACCGAGGAGTGACTTGTTTGCGGCATTGACGATAGCGTCGACCGAAAGCTTGGTTATATCGTGTCTTATGATTATAAGCGGCATAAATGCACCTCACTGCGTTACTGTGCAAAAAGGGGTGTAGAAAGGTATCTGTCACCCGTATCGGGCAGGAGAACGACTATCGTTTTGCCCTCGTTTTCGGCTCTTTTAGCAAGCTCGATCGCCGCGTGAAGCGCCGCACCCGACGAAATGCCGACGAGCACTCCGCAGCGCTTGCCGATAAGTCTTGCGGCTTCGTAGGACTGTGCCTCTGTGACTGTGACTATCTCATCGTAAACCTCGGTGTTAAGCACCTCGGGAATAAAGCCAGCACCGATGCCCTGTATGCCGTGCGCGCCACCGACTCCGGTGGAAAGATAGGGGCTTGACGAGGGCTCGACGGCTACTATCTTGACCTCGGGCTTTTTGGACTTAAGATACTCTCCAACACCCGTTATGGTGCCACCCGTGCCAACTCCCGCGACAAAAACGTCGACCTCGCCGTCGGTATCGGAGTAGATCTCCGGGCCGGTTGTGGCAAGGTGCGCGGCGGAATTTGCGGGATTTGTAAACTGACCTGCAACGAAGCTTGATGGAATGCTTTTCGCAAGCTCTTCAGCCTTTGAAATCGCGCCCTTCATTCCGAACGCGCCATCGGTAAGCACAAGTTCAGCACCGTATGCCGCCATTATCTGCCTGCGCTCGACCGACATAGTATCGGGCATAACTATGATGACCTTGTATCCTCTCGCGGCGGCAACCGATGCAAGTCCGATGCCCGTATTGCCCGAGGTGGGCTCGATTATTACCGAGCCGGGCGCAAGCTTGCCCGATGCCTCGGCATCGTCTATCATCGCCTTGGCTACTCTGTCCTTTACCGATCCGGCGGGATTAAGATATTCGAGCTTGGCAAGCAGTCTTGCTTTAAGACCAAGCTCCTTTTCAATATTGGTAAGCTCTAAAAGAGGGGTCTTTCCTATGAGCTGATCAACCGATGTGTAAACAGATGACATTATCTATCTCCTTTCAAGTGCTGCCCGTATTTATTTTAGCGCGCACTCGCAGTTTAATTCATTATACCACCCACATCACGCCTTGTCAATGGCAGAGGCGGCGCGTTTTGCGCCGATCGGGCGCTCTTTTCGGCTGTTTTTATGCTAAACATGGCAAAAGGGTGGCATCCGTGTAACATTTTCACGCCTCGAAAGCTCAAAATAACCAATTTTCGCCCCTGCGATTTGGCGTTATTTGATATTGACATTTTCCCCCGTAAAGTGATAAAATATATGTATATTTTTCAAAGACACCGTAAGGAACACGTACAATGAGCGTAACACTTAAAAATTTCGGTTTTTCTCATAAAAGCGGTATTCTTCTGCCCGTGAGCGCCCTGCCCTCACCCTACGGCATCGGCTCGTTTGGCAAGGCGGCATACGATTTTATCGACCTGCTTAAAGAAAGCGGCACGAAATGCTGGCAGGTACTGCCGATGAACCCGACCTCGCTTGGTGACAGCCCGTATCAGTCCCCCTCGTCAGTTGCGGGCAACCCCTATTTTATCGACCTTGATATTCTAGGCAAAAAGAAGCTGCTCACCAAAGAGGAGCTGCGCGATGCGAAAACAAGCGGCAAGCGCATAGACTACGGACGGATATTCTCTACCCGTTACGACATCTTGCGTAAAGCGCACGAAAGGTTTGTCAAGGGCGGCGGTGAGGAGTCAAAGCAATATCTTGCCTTCGTGCGCAAGAACAAAGACTGGCTTGAAGATTACGCGCTCTTTATGTCGCTTAAGGAAGCAAACGGATACGGTGCGTGGTACACCTGGCCCGATGAGCAAAAATGCGTTGAAAGCGCCCGAAAAATGCGCAAAAACTTTACACGGGGCTGCTCTTTCTGGAAATGGGTGCAGTTTGAGTTCGACTCCGAGTGGCAGGCTGTACATACCTACGCAAAGGAAAAAGGGATACTGATCATAGGTGATATGCCCATATACGTAGCTCACGACAGCATGGACGTGTGGCAGTCTCCCGAGCAGTTTTTGCTTGACGGTGAATACAATCCCACAGTGGTCGCGGGTTGTCCGCCCGACGACTTTGCGCCCGACGGTCAGCTATGGGGCAACCCCATCTACAACTGGGATAAAATGAAAGAGGACGGCTTTGCCTGGTGGTCGGGTCGCGTAAAGGCAGCTATGCGCCTGTACGATATAATCAGAATAGATCATTTCCGCGGATTTGCGGGCTTTTACAGTATCCCCTACGGTCACACCACCGCTCGCGAGGGCAAGTGGAATTCAGCACCGGGTATCGAGTTGTTCAAAAAGATCAAGGAAGATCACCCGAGGGTGAAGATCATAGCCGAGGATCTCGGATTTATCACCGACGACGTGCGCGCACTGCTCTCGGATACCGGTTTCCCCGGAATGAAAATGCTTCAGTTCGCGTTCTTTGATGATGAGAGCGAGTATCTGCCGCGCAAATACACCACGGACAACTGTGTCGTATACACCTCGTCGCACGATTCCGACTGCGCGCGCTCTTGGTGCGCATCGCTTAAAGGTGAGGTGCGTGCGCGCTTCAACCGTGAGTGTCCGCACAAAAAGGGGCAGAGCCGCACCTATGAGCTTATCGAGCTTGCGATGTCGAGCCGCGCCGCCCTGGCGGTGATACCGATACAAGACTATCTCGAACAGACGAACGGCGAGGGCAGAATAAATATCCCCTCTGTCGCTGACGGAAACTGGTGTTATCGCCTTTCAAATCGCTATAATTCGTCCGCTTTGGCAGAAAAAATCGCATACGTTACCAAAAAATACGGACGCTCAACCAAAAAATAACCATGCGCCTCTCAAATTTCGAGAGGCGTTTTTTTCACTTTTTAGCCATCGTGACTTGTGAAAAAGTATTTTGTTTTTTGAAAAAAAGGGTTGACAACCCGACGGGCAAAATGTATAATAATGGTCGAAAAGGGAGTAGTTGGCGTGTCATGCACGCTTGACGGATCGTCAAAACAGCGGAGTTATCTCCACTCGGTCTGTCAAAGGCTTTACCCCGCGGCATACCGTGTGCCGTCGGAACATATGCTTTAACAAGACTTTTTGCACTCGTGCAAAAGGTCTTTTATTTTTTTGCTTTCAAATAAAAAATATATAAAAAAAGAAAGGTGTACAAGACATGGAAGTATTCAACACACTATTCCAAGGCGTATCCGCATTTGCAGAAGGCGACAACTGGAAGATGATCATAATGTGGATCATCGGCGGCGTGCTTATTTACCTTGCTATTAAAAAGGAAATGGAGCCCACGCTTCTTCTGCCCATCGGATTCGGTGCGATCCTTATGAACTTCCCGAACGCGGGAATCGCAGAGCCCCTGCACACCCTGTATGACGCAGGTATCGCAAACGAGCTCTTCCCCCTTATCCTCTTCATAGGCATCGGCGCGATGATCGACTTCGGCCCCCTGCTCTCAAACCCCAAGCTTATGATCTTCGGTGCGGCGGCACAGTTCGGCATCTTCTTCACTCTTTGTATGGCATCGATCTTCTTCCCCGAGGCGAAGGACTTTGCATCTATTGCAATTATCGGTGCGGCGGACGGTCCTACCTCCATCGTCGTTGCAAACGCGCTCGGCTCTAATTACATAGGTGCGATAACCGTTGCAGCATACTCCTATATGGCGCTCGTGCCCATCATTCAGCCTCCCGTTATCAAAATGCTCACCACCAAAAAGGAGCGCAAGATCCGCATGGCTTACAAGGCAAAAAGCGTATCCAAGCTTACCCGTATCCTCTTCCCTATCGTGATCTCGGTCGTAGCATGCGTTTTCGTACCCGGCGCGGGCTCGCTTATCGGCTTCCTTATGTTCGGCAACCTTATCCGCGAGTGCGGCGTGCTTGACTCTCTGTCCGAAACCGCACAAAAGGTGCTTGCAAACCTCGTCACCCTCTTCCTCGGTATCACTATCGCGTTCAATATGACCGCATCGCAGTTCCTTAACGTAAACACTCTTCTCATTATGGGACTTGGTCTTATCGCATTTATTGTTGACACCGCGGGCGGTGTTCTTTTTGCAAAGCTTTACAACGTGTTTGCAAAGATCTTCAAGTTCGACCTTATCAACCCCATGATCGGCGCGGCGGGTATATCCGCATTCCCCATGTCAGGCAGAATAGTTCACAAGATGGCTCTCAAGGAAGACCCCGAAAACTTTATCCTTATGCACTCCATCGGCGTAAACGTATCCGGTCAGATCGCATCCGTAATTGCAGGCGCACTCGTGCTTGGCTTCTTCTCGTAAGGAGGTATAAAAGATGTTATATTTTGAACCTATAAAGTTTGTAGAAAACCTTAAATATATGGGCATCGGAATGCTCGGCGTATTTCTTATCGTCGGCATTATCATGGCTTCCGTATACGTTATCGGCTCTGTAAAGGGCAAGGACAACTGATAAAAAGCACCCCTTGGCGAGCAAGTCGTCAAGGGGTGTTCGTTTTTAAATTAAATTTACCAAGCCTGAGGTATTAAGAGCGCAGGAGTGAAGGTGATCTCGCGCGCATCGCCCGTCTTGATCGAGAGGTCGATCATTATAACGTCGCCCTCGTTGACCTCGAGCGTGATAGTGCCGTCCACGGCATCTTCGGTGGAATTAACGCTTTCGTAGGTGGTGCCGTTAGCCATAGAGACGTAAGCGCCATCGGTGCCAAGCGTGATGCTGAACACACCGGATGCGGTCGCGGTATAAGTGTAATAAACGGTGCTGCCGCTTGCGATAGGAGCGGTAGTGATAGCCGCACCGACGTTCTCAACAACGATCGGGTTGCCGTAAGTGCCGGGAGCCGAGTTGATCTCAACCGAGAAGGTGATATCGGCATCGGTGGTGTTTGCCATCGTAAGAGTCTCGGCAGAGTTGGTATCGGAGCCGAGGAGCGCAAAGCTGATGCCGCCATCGGTATCTGCGGTGTACTCGTTCTCGCCGTAATTTACCTTTATGCCTGTCGCGCCGGTAGCGCCGAAGTAGAGATTGACCGCGCGGTAGATGATGTAGCTATAGGAGGTGCCCGCAGGAATGGTGAATGTATTTTCGCCTGCGGAGATGATGTAGGGCTTCTCGGGAGTTCCGTTAGGATTGTTGTCAATAAGGAAAAGCTCGATCGAGGTAGTGTCGCCGCTTACGGTAACCGAGGTAGTGTCGCTAAGATAGTATCCAAGGGTGTCGGTATCGTAGTCATAGTACACTCCGTAGGTACCCGTGTAAATTTTTGCGGTAATTTTTCCATTCACATCGGAAGCCGCGGTGGTGGTGTTGTACTTATCGTCCTCGCCGTGTGCAAGGATAACGCTAACGCCTGCAAGCACATCGCCCTCGTCGTCCTTTACGGTGATAACAACGTCAACCTGCTCAGGTCCCTTAGGAAGGACTGCCGCGCCGCACTCGTCACAAAGGAAGTCGCCGTCCGCATCGATATGCTCGTCACAGGGCTCTTTCTCAACTTCTGCACCGCAATTATCACACTTGCCGTTCTTGTCTGTATCAACGTGCTCGGTGCAATCTGTATCGCCGCCGCAAGAGGTCAATACAAGGCAGGATGCCGCAAGAGAGAGGCACAAAATAAGTAAAAGTATCTTTCTCATATATGTATTCCTTTCCGAATATCTTTTTTACGATATTTATTTTACCATATATACGCCCGATTTGCAAGTGTTTATATGTTAAAAACCAAGAAAAGATAAGGCGCCACACCGCTCGTCGCGGTGTGG
>JAZNGE010000016.1:0-56564 GCA_045576315.1 Eubacteriales bacterium
TCCGCCTCCCGACCGTCTGGCTCCCATCGTTCTGGAGGAAAAGACCAACAAGGCAGGCAAGAAGATTAAGACCGTTAGCCGTGACTGCGTTGGACGTGACGCAGACGTGCTGCTGGCTAAGATCGGCGTTAACGTTGGCAAGAACATTCGTTGCATCATTTGCGAAACCGACTTTATGCACGATTTCGTACAGCATGAGCTGATGATGCCTATTCTGCCCATCGTTCGCGTGGACAACATCGAGGAAGCCATCGAGTTGGCTTGCAAGGCAGAGCATGGCAACCGCCACACCGCCCACATGCACTCCAAGAACATCGATCACCTCTCCGCATTCGCAAAGGCTGTGGAAACCACCATCTTTGTAAAGAACGCTCCCTCCTATGCAGGTATCGGCTTTGGTGGCGAGGGTCACACCACCTTCACCATCGCAGGACCTACCGGCGAGGGACTTACCAGCGCAAGAAGCTTTACCAGATACCGCCGTTGCGTTATGAGCGAAAGCTTCCGTATAATTTAAGAAAGGAAAATGACAATGAACATTTCTTCATCTCAGGTCGAGAGCATAGTTCGTAAGATAATCGGCGAAATGTCCGGTGCGCCCAAGGCGTCAGCAGGCATTCCCAAGACCGCGAAGGTCGCTATGCTTACCGCGCCTAAAAAGATAGAGGTCAAGGAATACCCCATTCCCGAGGTCGGCGACAACGACATTCTCGTTCGTGTTGAGGGCTGCGGCGTTTGCGGCACCGACGTTCACGAGTGGAAGGGCGACCCCTTCGGCATCATTCCCGTAACTCTCGGTCACGAGGGTACAGGCGAGGTCATCGCGCTCGGTAAGAACGTAAAGACCGATACCGCGGGCAATCCCATCAAGGTAGGCGACAAGCTCGTTACCAGCGTTATCAGCTGCGGCGAGTGCCAGATCTGCCGTAACCACCCCGCAAACACCAATCTTTGCGACAACCAGGGCGTTTTCGGACTTATCCCTCACAGCGATAAGAACCCCCTTACCGGTTGGTTCGCAACCCACCTTCTCATAAGCGGCAAGGGCGCAACCTACTTCGTAGTAAACGACCTTGACCTCAAGGAGAGAATGCTCCTCGAGCTTGCTTGTGTTTGTGTTCACGCACTCAAGCGCGCAAGCACCACCGGCCTTATGAACTTCAACACCAAGGTTCTCGTACAGGGACTTGGCCCTGTCGGTCTTGTTATGATCAGCGTGCTTCGTGCCGCAGGTATCAACCACATCATTGCTATCGATGGCACTCCCCGCCGTCTTGAAATGGCAAAGAAGCTTGGTGCAAAGACCGTTATCAGCTTCAAGGAGATCACCTCGCTTGAAGAGAGAGTTAAGATCGTTAAGGGCGTTACCGCAGGCTGCGGCGCGGACTTCGCGTTCCAGTGCACCGGCGCACCCATGGCAGCAAAGGATATCTACGAGTATATTCGCCGCGGCGGCGGAATGTGCGAGATGGGCTTCTTCGTTAACAACGGTGAGTACACCGTTAATCCCCACTTCGCAATGTGCAACAAGGAGATCAACCTCGTTGGCTCTTGGGATTACAGCGCTGACGATTATCCCACTACCGTTGCATTTCTTCGCCAGGCAAGAGAGATGAACATTCCCATCAAGGAGCTCATCACTCACACCTACTCGCTGAACGAGCTTAACGAGGCTATGGAAACCAACGTATCCCAGCAGGGTATCAAGATCTGCTACGTAGCTGAATAATTCCGGGGGAGCTTAATATGGCACTTGGAATGATAGAGGTCTTCGGCTTTGCAACGGCGATAGTCGTCGCAGACGCTATGGCAAAGGCCGCTGATGTTGAGGTCGTTGCTATCGACAAGAACAAGCCGGCAGCCGGCGACTCGGCAAGAGTTCCGCTCGTTATGGCTATTAAGGTTGAGGGCTCGGCTGCGGCGGTCGAGGCTGCTATCGCGGCAGGCAAGGCAGAGGCCGAAAAAAGAGAGCTTTACATCACCCATAAGGTGATCGCAAGGCAGAGTGAGGATATAGAATGGTTCGCCCGTCTGTCAGCACTCGGTAAAGATAAATTAAGATAAAAATAAATAAATTTTTTAAAGGAGAAACACAAACAATGATGGAAGCACTTGGAATGGTTGAGACCAGAGGTCTCGTAGCTGCAATCGAGGCAGCTGATGCTATGGTAAAGGCTGCTAACGTAGTACTTATCGGCTCCGAGAAGATCGGTTCCGGTCTTGTAAGCGTTATGGTACGCGGTGACGTAGGAGCAGTTAAGGCTGCAGTTGAGGCAGGTACTGCCGCAGCTACCTCTCTTGGCGAGGTTATCGCTACTCACGTAATCCCCAGACCCCACGCAGACGTTGAGAAGCTTCTTCCTATTATCAAGTAATTAAGGCTCTGATAATATGAAGGCAATAGCGTTACTTGAAGTGCAGGCAATGGTTGCCGCAATAACAGGGCTCGACGCTATGGTCAAGGCAGCGGATGTGAAGCTCATCCACGTGGAAAAGCGCCTCGGCGGCCGTCTTGTAACGGTGGTCGTTGAGGGTGAGGTTTCTGCAGTTAGCGCCGCCGTTGAGGCGGGCGCTGCTGCTGCGGCCGAGGTGGGCAATGTTAAGTGCAAAGAGGTAATTGCACGCCCGCACCCCGACGTTATGAGATTTTTAACGACGGGCTGACAGATCGATTTTAAAGCGAACAAAGCTTTGAAATATAAAAATTAAGCTAATAAAATATTTTTAACAGGAGGAAAAACAATGGAAGCACTTGGAATGGTTGAAACCAGAGGTCTTGTAGCTGCTATCGAGGCTGCAGATGCTATGGTAAAGGCTGCTAACGTAGTACTTATCGGCTCCGAGAAGATCGGTTCCGGTCTTGTAAGCGTTATGGTACGCGGCGACGTAGGAGCAGTTAAGGCTGCAGTTGAGGCAGGTTGCGCTGCTGCAACCTCTCTCGGTGAGGTTATCGCTACTCACGTAATTCCCAGACCTCACGCAGACGTTGAGAAGCTTCTCCCCTCTATTAAGTAATAATAGATCAAAGAAGCGCCGGTATCCAAAGGGTGGCAACACCCTTTGGATACTGCAAAAGCGTCGGAGAAGGGAAGTGTTTCGGGCGTTTTTGCAGTATAAAAAATGAGCTATTTATCGAAAGGAAACCACTATGGAATACACGACACAGCAGATAGCCGACATGGTAAAGGCGGTGATCGCAGGAATTGAGCAAAGCACCGTATCCGGCACCCCGTGTAACGAAAAAGGCGATATTCCGATAGGAGTATCAAACAGACACATTCACCTCTCGCGTGAGGATCTTGACACTCTTTTCGGCAAGGGATACGAGCTTACTCCCATAAAGGAGCTTTCCCAGCCCGGTCAGTATGCCGCAAAGGAGCTTGTAACGATAATCGGCCCGTCCCTTCGTCCGATCGAGAACGTGCGCGTGCTCGGCCCTATCAGAAAGAAGAGCCAGGTCGAGATATCCAAGACCGATTCGTATACCCTTAAGGTGAAGCCGCCCGTGCGCGAGTCGGGCAAGCTTGAGGGCTCAGCCCCCATCACCGTTATCGGCCCTAAGGGCGTCGTAACGCTCACCGAGGGCTGCATAATCGCAAACAGACATATCCACATGTCACCCGACGAGGCAGCTGTGTTCGGACTTCGTGATTACGATTTCGTAACCGTCGACGTCGAGGGCGCGCGCCGTACCAGATGGTACGACGTACAGGTAAGAGTACACAAGGATTTCAGACTTGAGATGCACGTTGACACCGACGATGCGAACGCCGCGGGAATAGGCAACGGCTCAAAGGTCAAGATCGTAAAGGAGTAAAGGAAATGTTAAGAGGAATTATCAGAGGCAACATCGTTTCTACAAGAAAGCAGGATGCCCTCGTAGGCAGCAAATTTATGGAAGTGCAGATAATGGAGAACGGTCAGCTCACCGATAAGTATATCGTGGCTATCGACTCTGTTGGCGCAGGTATCGGCGAGACCGTGCTTATCACCACCGGCTCTTCCGCGCGTCTTGCGCTTCACAACACGGCCGCACCTGCTGATGCGGTTATCGTAGGTATCGTAGACTAAAAAATAGGTATTTGAGATGGAACTTAAAAGGCTGATGAAGGACGCCGGAATTATCGGCGCCGGAGGAGCAGGGTTCCCCTCTTACGCAAAACTGGCGGAGGGGGCAGACACCCTCCTCATAAACGGAGCGGAATGCGAGCCGCTTCTGTATACAGACTACATAATACTCAAAAGAGAGCTTCCTATGGTTCTCTCGGGAATAAAAGCGGTGCTTGACGGCACAGGCATATCCCGTGCTATCCTTGCAATAAAGGCGCACACCGCCAAGCGACTCGGCTTCAAGGATGGCGAAAAACTTGACACGGGTATCACCGTAAAGGTACTTGCCGACGTTTATCCCCTCGGCGACGAGGTTTCACTTATATACGAGGTGCTCGGTCGCCTTGTAAAGCCGGCAAGCTTGCCTATAACCGTCGGAGTTATAGTCTACAACGTCGAGACTATGTATAATCTCGGGCGCGCGGTGCGTTATTCCGAGCCCGTTACTATGAAATGGCTGACGGTGGGCGGCGATATTCAAAAGCCGGTAGTTGTAAGAGTGCCTATCGGTACTCCGGTTGAGGAGCTTTTTGACAGACTCGGTATAGAGGTCGATGAGGATCACACGGTTATCGACGGCGGCCCTTCAATGGGCAAGGTCATCAACCACGTGCGCGCCTCGGTCAGCAAGACCACCAAGGGCATACTCGTCCTTCCTAATTCAACACAGGCAGTCGCATCAAAGCTCATAAATGAAAGAATGGCGGTCGCAAGGGCTGAAACGGCGTGCTGTCAATGCACGCGCTGCACCGATCTTTGCCCCCGAGCATTGCTCGGTTATCCCCTCGAGCCGCATAAAATGGTAAGAACGGCAATGCAGGTAGCCGAGGCGATGCCGCAGATGATAATCAGCGCAACCCTCTGCTGCGGCTGCGGTATTTGCGAAACAATCGCGTGCAGCCAGGGCATATCCCCCAAAGCAGTTATAAGCAACTACAAATCCGTCCTTGCAAAGAACGGTATGCGCTTTTTCAGCACACAGTCAAGAGAGGTTACAGAGGAGCGCGAATACCGCAAGATCCCCTCTGAAAGATGGATGTCGGCACTCGGCGTGACGTATTTTGACAAGCTTCCGGGCTATATCGGCGAGCTTTCTGACGTAGAGCGCGTGGCAGTACCTCTTGTAAAGCATATCGGTGCGCCGAGCATCCCCACCGTCCGTGACGGTGATACGGTAAAGCGCGGTGATCTTATCGCCGCGGCGGCAGACGGGCTTTCCGTTCCGCAGCACGCATCGATCGATGGCAGAGTAACGGTTGAAAGCAGAAAAATAATTATTGATAGGTATTAATGATGTATAAGTCCATAGGTGTAATAGAACTCAAAAGCATACCGAAGGGAGTTGAAGCAGCTGATGCCGCACTTAAAAGCGCTGGCATCGATATGGTTTCTGCTCATCCGGCGTGCCCCGGAAAATATGAAATAATACTCACCGGCTCGATCTCCGACGTTGATGCCGCGGTAGCGCACGTCAAGGCAAAATTCGATGCCTACGTTATCGACTCCTCGGTAATGGGACGTATTGACGAGCAGGTGATACAGGCGCTCTTCAGTACCAATCAGGGAGAGAGAAAAGGATCGCTCGGTCTTATCGAAACCTTCTCTGCCGCGAGTGCCATAAAGGCGGCTGATATTGCCGTTAAAACCGCACGGGTGGCTATATACGACCTTCGCGTATCGCGCGGAATGGGCGGTAAGGGCGTTGTTATGATCACCGGTGATATAGGTGACGTGACCGCCGCAATAGAGGCGGGAGCGAAGTACGCGATGGGTGTTGCCACCCTCTCCTCCTCGTCTGTTATAGCCGCACCCCACGAGGATCTTTGGCGTCAGATGTAATTTAACCGTTTTTATGTGAGGTTAATATGGAAAACATAAAGTTCGTAATTGAAAAAAGTGCGAGAATACAGAAGCTTATAGATGCTCTTTACGAGAAGATGCCCGAGATAGAGTCGGCGCGCGGAATTCTCGTTACCGAGAGCTATAAAGCAACCGAGGAGTTGCCGCTTGTAAAGCGCCGCAGTGCCGCCTTCGCGCATATTCTTGAAAATATTCCGATCGTAATAAGAGATAACGAGCTGATAGTCGGCAGCGCAACCGTATCACCTCGCGGCTGTCAGGTATTCCCTGAGTATTCTTACGAGTGGCTTGAAAGTGAGCTTGATACCGTGGCGACCCGTGCGGCTGACCCCTTCTACGTAAGCGAGAAGACCAAGGCCGAGCTTCGCGAGATATACCCCTGGTGGCATGGCAAGACCTGCTCCGATCTTGCAAGATCGAATATGGCACCCGAGGCTTACGCGGCATTTGCCGAGCACGGTATATACACCCCCGGCAACTACTTCTACAACGGTATCGGTCACGTATGCGTCGATTACGCAAAGGTGCTTAAATTCGGTTATCGCGGCATAATCGCCGAAACCACTGCGGCACTTGCAAAGCTCGACGTATCCGACCCCGAATATATAGACAGACGTAACTTCCTCGAGTCTGTTATAGAGAGCTGCAAGGCGGTTATCGATTACGCGCGCAGATATGCAAGACTCGCCAAGGAAATGGCTATGCGTGAGAGTGACCCCGAGCGCAAGGCAGAGCTTGAATTGATCGCTAAAAATTGCTCACGTGTGCCCGAATTTGGTGCCACAAGCTTCTACGAGGCTTGTCAGACGGTGTGGTTTATACAGCTTCTTCTTCAAATGGAGTCCAGCGGTCACTCGATCTCTCCCGGACGTATAGACCAGTACCTTTACCCCTTCTATAAGAAGGATAGAGATAACGGCAAGATCACCGTTGAGGCGGCACAGGAGCTTATCGATTGCATCTGGGTAAAGCTCAATGATATAAACAAGGTAAGAGATGCCGCGTCCGCGGACGGCTTTGCAGGCTACGGAATGTTCCAGAACCTCATTGTCGGCGGTCAGGACATTCACGGCATGGATGCCACAAACGACCTTTCCTATATGTGCCTTGAAGCATCAATGCACGTGCCCCTTCCTCAGCCCTCTATCTCAATAAGAGTGTGGAACGGCTCGCCCGAGGATCTTCTTATCAAGGCGGCGGCGCTCACAAGACTCGGTACGGGTCTGCCCGCTTACTACAACGACGAAATAATCATTCCCTCAATGATGTCGCGCGGCGTATCTCTCGAGGATGCTCGCGACTACTGCATCATAGGCTGCGTTGAGCCGCAAAAGGCGGCAAAGACTGACGGCTGGCACGATGCCGCATTCTTCAATATGTGTCGCCCGATGGAGCTCGCTTTCTCCAACGGATACGACAAGGGCAAGAAGATCGGCCCCGATACCGGCGACGTCGCAAAGATGCAGACCTTCGAGGAGTTTTATAACGCCTACAAAGCACAGCAGGCGTATATGATAAAGCTCATGGTCAACTCGCTCAACGCGATCGACCGCGCCCACGCAGAGAGATGCCCCCTTCCGTTCCAGTCCTGTATGGTTGACGACTGCATCGGCAGAGGCAAGCCGCTTCAGCAGGGCGGCGCGATCTACAACTTCACCGGTCCTCAGGGCTTCGGTATCGCCAACAACACCGACGGTCTCATAGCCGTAAAGAAGCTCGTCTTTGATGAAAAGAAAGTCACGATGGCAGAGATGCGCGATGCTATTAATGCAAACTTCGGTTACGGACTTTCGGGCGCGGCTGCCGAAAAGGCAACCGTTGAGATCGTCGCACAGCTCGTCAAGGAAGGCCTTGAAATGAGCGACAAGGCGGTGCGCACGGTATACGAGGAGGTAACCACACTTGCTTCTCTCGATCCTGCGACCAAGGCAAGATACCGCGAGATCAAGCGCATGATCGACGAGGATTGCCCCAAGTACGGTAACGATATATACGAGATAGATATGTTCGCGCGTGACGTTGCGAACACCTATACCAAAGAGGTCGAGAAGTACAAGAACGTTCGCGGCGGCATATTCCAGGCGGGTCTTTATCCCGTTTCCGCTAACGTTCCGCTCGGCGCACAGACGGGCGCAACGCCCGACGGCAGACTTGCATACACCCCACTTGCAGACGGAATCGGTCCTGCATCGGGCAGGGACGTAAAGGGCCCCACCGCAACCGCAAACTCGGTTGCCAAGCTTGAGCAGGCTGTTGCATCCAACGGCACGCTCCTTAACCAGAAATTCCATCCCTCAGCTCTTGCCGGTATGGCAGGTCTTACGAAGTTCGTAGCGCTCATTCGTTCCTACTTCGATCAGAAGGGAATGCACGTTCAGTTCAACGTAGTAACGCGCGAAACACTTATAGACGCGCAGAACAATCCTGAAAAATATAAGACTCTCGTTGTCCGCGTAGCCGGCTATTCGGCACTCTTTACCACACTTTCCCGCTCGCTTCAGAACGATATAATCGCAAGAACAGAGCAGGGCTGGTAAGAAAATAAGCTACACGGGTACAGACTAATAAAGAAAGGTAGGTGGTACGATGCAGGGCAGAATATTCAATATACAGCGCTTTTCCATACACGACGGCCCCGGTATCCGTACCATCGTCTTCTTTAAGGGCTGTTATATGAGATGCGCGTGGTGCTGCAATCCTGAATCGCAAAGATGGGAGATAGAAACACTCGTCGAAAACGGCAAGCAAAAGACGGTCGGACGCGACGTTACCGTTGACGATATAATGCCTGAGATACTTGCGGATATACCGTATTACCGCAGAAGCGGCGGCGGTGTTACTCTCTCGGGCGGTGAGGTGCTATGCCAAGCGGATTTTGCGGCAGAGCTGCTCGCGAGATGCCACTCACACGGCCTTCATACCGCAATAGAGTCAGCCGCCTCGGCATCCTTTGACAAGATCGAAAAGCTGCTTCCGCACCTCGATCTTTACCTTATGGACATCAAGCATATGGATGCCAAAAAGCATAAGGAATACACGGGTGTCGACAACGCCTTGATACTCGAAAATGCACTACGTATTGCAAAAAGCGGTACCGAACTCATAATTCGCACCCCCGTTATCCCCGGATTTAACGACACGGCAGAGGAAATACGCGCCATATCCCGCTATGCCGCACAGCTCCCCGGTGTGCGCGAGCATCACCTGCTCCCATATCACCGCCTCGGCAGCGATAAATACGCAGGACTCGGCAGACACTATTCACTCCTTGAAACAGAGCCCCCCACAAACGAGCGCATGCAGTATCTGCTTTCTGTCGCCGAAGAGTCGGGACTTAAGTGTCAGATAGGCGGCTAGTCCGTATGCGTGTTAAATTAAAACAGTATCAATGTAAAATATAGTTTACCTATGGAGGTAATTATGGAACTCAGAGAAAATATGAGAATAGTCCAAGAGCTCGTTCCCGGTAAGCAGGTGACACTCTGTCACATAATCGCAAACCCCGACGACGTTCTTTACACCAAGCTTGGACTTGACCCCAAGACCGATTACTCGAGGAGTGCTATCGGCGTGCTTACCATAAGCCCTGCGGAGAGCGCGGTTATCGCCGCTGATATAGCTATAAAGTCCTCGGGCGCTGACATCGGATTTGTTGACCGCTTTACCGGTACGCTTATCATTTCCGGCAGCGTTTCAAGCGTTGAGTCGGCGTTTACCGCGATCCGCGAGTACGTCATCAACCGTCTTGGCTACCACTGCTGCGAGATCACTCGCACTTAATTATGAGAAAGATAATTCTTATCGGTCGTGTAGCAGCCGGCAAGACGACTCTCACCCAGGCTCTTCGCGGTGAGGAGATACATTACTATAAAACGCAATACATCAACTATATGGATACGGTCATCGACACCCCCGGTGAATATACCGAGCTAAGACAGACCAGCGGCGCGTTGGCTCTTTATTCCTACGAGGCTGACGTCGTCGGACTCGTCCTTAGCGCAAACGAGCCGTATTCGATATTCTCGCCCGGCATTACCAGCCTTGTTAACCGTGAGGTGATCGGCATAATTTCGGGTATAGACAAGCCGGACGCAAACGTCGAGCGCGTTGAGCGCTGGCTCCGTCTTGCAGGCTGTAAAAAAATATTCCCCGTGAGCGCGGTTACGGGAGAGGGGCTTTCGGATATTATCGCCTTTCTCGAAGAGCCGAGCGACAGAGAAAAGCGGGAGAAGGAGAAAGGTGAAAAATGAGCAGAACGATAGTTATTGCTTTTGCCAACAATAAGGGCGGCAGCGGCAAGACCACCACCGTTTCCAACGTTGGACTCGCTATGGCCAAAATGGGCAAGCGCGTGCTTCTTATTGACGGTGATATGCAGCTTAATCTTACACTCTCGTACTTTGACGAGGAGCGCGCTCTTTCCTTTGCCGAAAACGGCAAGAACATATACACCGCCATCAAAGAGGAGAAGGATCTCTCGGATTACGTTACCCCCACGGGTTACGACGGACTTGATATGATCCCCTCGTCGTCCCTGATGTCGTCTATCGAGTTCGATCTCTTTACCAAATGGCAAAGGGAGTTTATACTCAAAAAGTGCCTCTCGCCAATAATCGCACGCGGATATTACGATTACGTGCTGATCGACTCGCCGCCCACTCTTGGAGGCTGGGTGATGAACATTATGTGCACCGCGGATTATCTTGTAATTCCCGTCGAGGCTAGCCCCTGGGGTCTGTTCGGCCTTGCGAATATGTTCGATTTCGTTAATCAGGTCAGAACCGTCGCACCGAGGCTTGAGGTTCTCGGCATAGCTATCACCAAGGTCGACGAGCGCAAAAATTACTTCAAGCAGACGCTTGAAACACTCCGCGAGGGCGATATTGCCCATCTTTTTGAAACGGTTATTCGCGTGGACAGCGCAATAGAGTGGTCGCAGGACAACAGCCAGCCCGTCGTCGCTTACAAGAAGTACAGCCGTTCCGCGCTTGAATATAAAAAGCTTGCAAAGGAGATAGTAGAGCATGCCGGTAGGTAAGAATTCGATAAAAAGAGTTACTAACAACGGTTACTCCAAGGTGGCGAGCAAAGCGCCCGATATGGAGAACAGCATCGTTATAGCCAACCCCTCGCCCGAGGTGATCGAGGTTATGGTCCCCTCGTCCGAAAAGATAGCGCCCAAAAAGGCACCCGCAAAGAAAAAGACTCCCACGACGCCTAAAAAGCCCACGGTGAAGAAGGAAGAGCCGAAGACCGAGAAGGCGGCCGATCGCTCCGGTGACGGATACGTAAATCTCGGCGGTGATCTGCCGATATATCTTCTTTAATAAAATAGCCGCCCTCGTGCATTGATCCCGTTTTTCATTCATAGAATGTAAAAAAAGGACGACGGAGGGCGGCTATGCTTTTGTATTCAACACGTACGGCAGTGTTTAAAAACGGAGATAAAAGCGTTCTCTTATGTAAGATCACGCTGCCGGTCGGCGCAGATGACGAAAAGATCAACGCCACTGTTGCGAAGTACTATTCCCAAATATACAGCGCGACGTACTCGCTTGCCAAGGATTACGCGGCACGCCTTTCGCCACCTGACGAAAGGCTCGTGACACTTACGGTAAAGTACTGCGATAAGCTGAAAAAGAACAGGCTTACACTCGCACGGACTTATACGGTATCCCATAACGGCAGCGTGATAAAGGAGAGAACGTTTGTAGATAAGTTTAAGATAAAATGTGATAAAACAAAGAAATATTCCATCAAGGAACGGTAAAAATATAACAAAAAGCCCTGTGCATTGATCCGCACAGGGCTTCATTTTTATTCTTTCCAGAACTCGTCAAGCTCGGCTCGCAGCTCCTTGGGGTCGGCAATGAATTTCATTCCATCCCACAGCTTAGGAATAACCGAGCGGTATATCGGGTCGTCAAATCGGTCGTCGATCAGCACGACGACACCCTTGTCGTCCTCGCGGCGTATCACTCGTCCGGCTGCCTGCAACACTCGGTTCATTCCGGGGTAGATGTAAGCAAACTGCTTTCCTTCCTCGTATTTCTCGTTGTAGTATGCCGAAATTGCCTCTCGCTCGTACGAAAGGGCAGGAATACCTATTCCGACGATTATCGCGCCGATAAGGCTGTCGCCGGCAAGGTCTACGCCCTCGGAGTATATTCCGCCCATTACGCAAAATCCGATAAGATAGCTCTCACTCTCTCGCTCGAACTCCTCAAGAAATTCGCGCTTCTCGGCAGCCGTCATATTTTTTCTTTGCTCAAGCACTCTGATCTTCGGGTACTTGGCCTTGAACATGCGCGCGAGCGCCTCGGAGTAGGCAAACGAGGGGGAGAATATCATATAGTTGCCCCTCTTGGCAGATACGGTCGCCGCAATGACTCTGCACACCGCACCGAGAGTGTCGTCACGCTCGGATAGGCGCGTGCTTATCTTGTCCATTATGGACACGGAGATCTGCGATGGGTCAAACGGCGATGCTACCTCCAGCATATCCGAGGTCCTGTCGTTTCCGAGAACTGCGCGGTAGTAATACATAGGGGAGAGCGTGCCCGAGAAGAATGTCGCGCTTGATCCCTTTTCGAGCCTTTTTGCTATGTTCTTCGACGGGTCGATGCAGAAGCATTTTGCGCGGAGCTCTCCGCCTTCCATAAACACAAAAAACTCGTATGCGGTGTCAAAGGACTCCATCGCACCTCTGAACTTTTTAATGCCGTAATAGTATTCTCGCAGGGCGTGCGTTCTTGCCTCGGCTTCCTCATCCTTTGCGCCAAAGCTCTTGAATATCGCATCCTCGAATTGCGCTATAAGAGTGTCGAAGATTTCGTATAGCTCGACGGGTATTTCGGATAGGTGTACAGCACCGATTTCCCCACCGTCCTCATCGTGATACAATTCGTCGCCAATGGTTGGCATAAGGACCTCGCGAAAGGCGTTAGCGGCTACCCGTGTAAATTCTTTTACTGCCGACTCATCGGGGAATAGCTCACCGCCCGGAAGCGTTGCGAGCGCACCCTCGCTTATCTCGGCGGAGTACATCTCTCTCGCCCTGTCGGGCAGGTTGTGTGCTTCGTCTATAAGAAAGGCGAAGTTGCCACCCGTGTCAAAAAAACGCCTTATATAAACTACCGGATCAAACAGATAATTTATATCGCATATCACCACGTCGCACAGCTCTGCGTATGAAAGCGCAAGCTCATGCGGACACACGGTGTACTCATTTGATATACGCCACAGCTCGTCGAGGGATACAACACTCGCCCCGGAGTCGTAAAGGGCAAGCACCGCATCGGCAAGTCTGTTGCAGGTCGAGTTCTTGCACAACGTGCGCGAGTTTTTGCAAATGGTCCTGCTTTTGCACGCACGTTCTTTAGAAGGAATGACCACACCGCGAATTTTTGCTCCGGCCTCGGTAAGCCTTAAGATGCAGTCGCAAGCAGCCTTTGCGGTAGTGGTTTTTGGGGTGAAGTAGAATATCTTGTCGCATCTTCCGTCGCCGAGCGCACGCACAGCAGGGAAGAGCATTGATACGGTTTTGCCTGTTCCGGTGGGCGCGGCAGTGAACAATGTGCCACCCCGTGCGACGTTTTTGTATACGGCGCGTATGATTTCGTGCTGTCCCTCACGCACGTTTTCGTAAGGGAACTTTATCGATCTCATCGACGGTAAGCGCTCGGTCACGCGCTCTATCTCCGGGCGTGCGTAAACTTTTGTTGACATTTTGCATTTTTCGAAGAATGAACGGAGCTTTTTTGCGCTTACGCGCTCGTAGATCTCGTTTTCCTCTCCGGTCTGACGGTTGGTATAAAGGTAACGTATCTCCACGGACTCTTTTCCCACGTTTTCAGACAGAACAAATGCGGCTATATACCCCTCGCCTCTTGCCTGCGCCACGACCTCCTTTCTCGGTCTTTTCGGAGATGAGTCTGTGGGTACGTTAAGGCGTATTCCCTCGTCCGATACCGCACAGTTATCTATTGTCAAAATAAAGGCGTAATCGTCTATTTGGAACTCATAGTATAGCGGCGTTTCGGTGGAAATTCCGCCCTCTGTTGTCGGCTCGTCTTCATCTCGGGGGAGCATAGCGCAAATGCCTCTGCGCGCCCCTCGCACAAGCTCTCGGCAGCTTACGATTATTCGATTTTTTTCGGCATCGTACCTCATACGCTTCTCCTCTCTTTTATTACTCTATATTCTATCATATCGCGCCTGTAAAGTCAAGAATAAACAGTCCGCACGGCAATAAAAAAGCACGCAGAGCTTGCCCTCACTCTCTGCGTGCCGCGTGTCTTTCAGACTTTTTTAAATATGCGAAGTATGCGTGTCTTTGTTTCGAGCCACGCAATGCCGTGCTCGCGTACGTGCGCATAACCGCACGAGTAACCGCGGAATCCGACTATCGGCAGCGCCGCGAGCTTGATCACACCCTCGATCACTCCCTCGGGTGTCAGCCCGTCCTTCATCGTCAGCATCACCGATACGGTTATGCACATTCCGACCGTCGTCGGCACGAGTGCCAGCACCATTCGGAAAAGCTTGAATCTTTCCGGGTCGGATAGCTCGCTCCTCTCGGCTCTTGCACCCTTAGAGAGAAGTATCTGCGGTGTCAGAGCCACCGCCTTCATTTTCGCGACTCTTTTGAATACGCGCTTCGCCTTGCCGTCCGTATGCCCTCCGTTTTGCCACTCCTGCATCTGCCTTTCGCAAAGCCCTGCCGATACAAGTGCCGCTTTCTTGCGGTATTCAAGCTCCCCCTCGGAGTATTTTATGCAAAAATCGCGAAGCGCCTCGGTGTCGTCCGCCTTTACCAGAAGACGCATCGCTTCGTATTCATCCGTGGCGGCCTTGTATTCCTTCGTTTCCTTGCCGAGCTTTTCGCCGGCATCCTCGAGCGAAAAATACATAAGATACGCCGCCACCAGCATCATAACGAGGTCACCCGTCAGATCGTTGCCGCTTAACGAGCCGAGTCGGACGTCTGTAAAGGTGAGTAGAATCGCCGCCAGCGCGGTTATTGTGGCAACTACCTTGCCTGCGTTACGGATAAGTCCGCTGCCTGTCCTGCGGATAAGCTCGTCCGAGCTTATAAAACCGGATTCAAGCGTGTTCATTCGTCTTGCCTCTTGCCGCACGGAAGAATACCGCACCGATAAGATTTGATACAAATCCGACAAACGCCACCACCGTCATCTCCTCTGCTATGGACGATAGCGCGAGAAAGACTATAAAAACCGTGAACCACATAAGCGGAGCTGACGGACTTCTTAATGCTCTTTTGATCACCTTCCACAGCGGTACCGATGCCAAAGCGAGCAGCAAGAGCGTAAAGCCGGAAAGCGTTGCAACTATTCCGCGCTCACGCCATACGGGGAAATACAGAAGTATGCATACCGCGACGGGCACGACGGATATCACGAGGCCGATAAGGTTGAATACGGCCCTTTTGAGAGAAGCGTTAGTCATCGTTGATTACCGGCTCCTGCAAGGCCGCCTTCATCTCGGATATCCTCTCGCCCACCGCATCCTTTGAATACTGGGGCAGAGAGCTGGACATAAAGATGCTGTAAAGCATATCCACCTGCGCGGACATAATTGTCTTCATTGCCTTTGCCTCGTCAGCCTGCTTCTCGCTTGCCGCAAGCCTCTGATCAAGCTCTGCCACCGAGATGCACAGAGTGTCAAGCCCCTTGCCGATAAGCTCCATATTGGACTTGAAATCGGCATACGCGTTTTCGCTGCCGGCAAGAGTTTTTTCTGCGGTGTCGCTTATGGTTTTTACGGATGCGCGCAGATTGCCGAGCGCCGAGGAAAGAGCAGGCATCAAGCCTTTCTTGTATACAAAAGCAATAGCGAGCGAGCCGATGAACGCAAGTGAGGAAAATATGTTGTCAGCATGGTTGCACACGTATGCGTATACCTCGGCAAACGGGTTCTTGCTTTCATTCGCGGGCTCTTCATTTTCATATACGTTGTCCGTATTTTCGGTCACATCGGTCACGTTTTCCGCCTCTGCTGCCGATGCCGCGATACCGCACGAGATGAAGAGCATCAGTGCAATAAGTACGATTAAGAGTTTTTTCATTGTTTCTCCTTTCAAAATATAGCTTTACCCCAAACGGCATCCTTGAGCGTTTGGAGCTCCTTTTCCATTTCGCATACGCGCACCTCTGCATCAAGGACGCGCGCACCGAGTGCGGCATATATCTCTTCGGGGCAAGCAAGAGATACTTTGCCCATTTTGTGATGTATGGGATAAAGCCTTACGGTCTTATCCTTGAATATGATCTCAGGGGTGAAAACACCCTCGCCGAGTGTGGATAATTTGACACGCCCCACACCGTCTACCATATCTATGCGTGCATTTCCGATGCGCATCACGGCTTCTTTTACATCAGCGATCCGTATTGTCAGCATGTCATAGCCTTCATCCTTGACGGAAGTAAGATAGGGGTCTCTGTCGCGTATAGTGTAAATATACGTTGTCATTATCAGCCGTTCGCCTCGCTTTCTTTTGCCGCGAGCAGTCTGTCGACGTCAGCTCGCAAGGCTTCAAGATAGGCGGCGAGTGTGGTGTCGCGATATGCTATGACAGACGCGAGCGTGCCGTCGGTGAATGCCCCCAAAACCGATGCAAGTGTCGGTGCGCCGCTGATGTCGGTCGGTATAGCGTCGCATATGCCGCCGTCCTCAATGTCGCGGATAAGATCATTAAAGTGCATGATTATCAGCGTAGGCAGCTTGTCAAACGCCTTTTTCATCTCGTGGGCAGTATAGCCCTTGCCGCCGAATGCACTCGGCGCGGTAGGTCTTGTGGGGAGCGATTCGATAAGATAGGGGTTGGTTTCGTCCCTTGTAATTATTGTTGCTTTCATAGTTTATCCTTTCCTTTTGATCCTTCCCTTAACGGTGAAGCGGTAGCTCATAGAGTATATTGCAATAGGCGCACCCTCGGTTGATGAGATAGCGATCTCCTTTTCTATCCAATCCTTTTCTTTTTCCGAAATCGGTATTGTGAAGTGCTCTGCCGTTTCGAATGCAAGGTGGGCAAAATCCAAGCAGGAGAAATCGATCTCGGCATTCGGTATTCGCGCACTTTCGCTGTAACCCGACTTGTCCGTGCCGACCTCGCACACAACGCTGCCGTTGCCGCTCGCCGCCATCTTGATCGCCAGCGAGTGCTTCACCGTGCTTTTTGTAAGATGCGGTATGCCGCAGTTGTCCAGTACCGTGCGCAAAGCATAGGTCGGAGCGTGAGTGTCAAAGCTGTAAAAGTATGGGTGTATTCGCCTTGAATATTTGAGCTTGTACTCCTCTTCGTCAAAGTCTGCATCCTCGGCGATATACGGGGGCGCAACACCGCGCATGTCGTTGTTGAACATGCATACAGAGCCGTCGTCCGTGCCGAAAAAGAGCAGGTCATCCTCGGTTGTCAGCAGCATTGTAGCCGGTGAAAAAACACCGCCCTCATGCTCCTCGGTCGGATAAACGGCGTACCTTTCGCCCGCCTCTTCGGTATAGTAGATCATTCCGCCCGCAGCATCGCTTACGCTCATTACGGTGGATCTTGCCTTTGCTTCGGGGGTGGGGTGGATCGCGTAGCCCTCGGGCGCGATACTCGCGTATCTATATACCCGTGTCGCGTTTTCGTAGCTTCCTATGCCCGAAAGATAGTACCATTCATACTCGTATGCACCGCTTTCGTGCATGAACGTGGCACGCGAGTCGGCAAGGTAAATATGACCGCCGACCGACAAAACGAGGTATCCGCACCATTTTCCGAGCTTTACCTTTGAGAGATCCTCTGCCAAAAGGCGTGAGTTCACGTTGTGCGATCGGCAGCTGACGCTGCGCTCAAGGTTTATCGCCTTTTTATCAAGGGCGCACAGTCCGCTTCTCGAAATGAAAACGGGGTCGTCAAAAAACGAGATGCTCTGCCCGAATGCGCCAATGCCACCGTGAACGTAGGATACGGGATATACGCGCGGTAGTAGGTTTTGCTCGGTGCTTTGCGGCGTGTGGTAGAATATGCTTCCGCCGCCGTCATCCTCCGATTTGAATATCGCGAGCGAGTCGCCCGCGGCAAGCATGGACACAACGGGAAATGTGCCCGTGCCGTCGTTAAAGTAATTGAGAGTGCCGAAGTAAAGCGGGTCGTTGTTTCCGCTTTCGTTGCGCGCGGAATATATAACCGTGTTCGGCAGATCGGGGTTTCCGGATAGGAAAATACGCCCGTCAAAGCATTCGCATATTCTGCATTTTTCAACCGCATCTGCGCCCGTGCCGGTATATCCGGGGGTAGAGAACAGGTCCTGCACTCCGTCCGTTCGCGCGTATGCGTTTGGCTTGGCAATGCCGTTTACCACGATCTCCTTGCCCTCAAGCTCTCTCTTGTCGTGCGCGGCTATGATAACGGACGTTATCTTGCCGTCATCCGTGACCGAGGTGAACGAAATGGGCACGCCGCCCGCGCTTACCGACTCTATGCGTGTCGCGGGTGTCTTGACCGGAATGTCAAGCACGGTATCCTTGGGTATCTCACCCTTGGTGATCCTTGCGCTTCCGACTGCCGTGCTGTTTTCGATCGAAGTAAAGTCATCTGTGTTTCCGGAGTAGTAAACTCTTATCAGTCTTGAAGAACCTTCAAAGACGTCCTTTCCAAACCTCTCAAAGTACCGTCCGAGGTATATTTCCTCAAGAACGGCACAGCCGGCAAACGCGCCGTCTTCTATGCTTGTTAGGCTCTCGCATCCGAAAAATCTGAAAAGGGATGTGCAGCCCGAAAAGGCATCGCGCCCGACCCTCAGAATTCCGTCGTTCAGCTTTACCGAATTGATGTTGACGTTGTTTATAAACGCGCCGTCCGCGATCTCCGTAACGCGAAATTTCTCGCCGCCTATATCAACGTATGACGGTATGTGCAGCGGTCCTAATTCAAAGCTTTCGCTGATGCCGACAGCCGCGCAAAATCCCTTTTGCGCATCGGTTATTCTGTAATAGATCTCGTGCGATCCCGAGGTGAAAATGTCGGTCGAGGATATAAGCGTGCGTTCTTTGAACTGGTCTGTCAGAAGATTTCGCTGCTCGTATTCCACACCGTTGTAAAACGTTGTGGGAACGTAGGGCATCGCTCCCTCCGACCCGACGGGAATAGCTGACATTCGCTCGGGTATCTTCCACATTTTCTCTCCGTCGAGCAAGTACAGATCGTATCCGTAAGAGAAGGCATGGCTCTCAAAATTGTTGACCGTACCTATTTTTTCCGCGTCAACAATGTCATTTTTGTTATCAAGCATGATACGGTAAAGGGTGGTCGCGGCATGTACGATAAGGTCGCGATCTCCATAGGAGGTCTTTTGCATAAAGATCGCGTTTATTTTTCCGTTGAGCGTCGCGAGCTTTCTAAAGCCCGGTATGCTCTCTATGCGGCCTTGCTTGCCCTCGTAGTCGCGGTACATATTTTCAAGGTAGGCAAATCGGGTGCGCCCCTTTTCCGCAGACGCGTCAAAATCAACTCCTCGCATTCCGGAGTACGTTGCGGTGTATTCGCTGTTGAAGCCGCCTTTTCTTATGCTCATCAGGCCCACCTCGTCACGTCGTTGAATTTTGTATCAACGCTTTTTCTTGTATACAGCCTTACGCCGGACATTCCGTCGCGGTAAAGGGACATATAGTACTGTGCCTTTTCCGCATCGTCGTCAAGCCATACGTACGCAGCGGTGACAAGCGCGACAAGATGCTCAAGCTCCTTGGGTATACCCAACTCTTCATCGGGTGAGTTGATGGATACCTCGGGCGCTTTTTTGCGGTATTCGAGCCGTATCTCACCCGTATACCCGTAAGGCACGCGCAAAACTCCCGAACAAACCGACGAGCCCTCGATAGTCTTGCCGTTTGCATCGTGGGCAACCGAGAGAGTAGAGAGAAAATCGGGTATGTATTTTTGAAGATCGTACTCTCGCATATCGGCATATCTTGGGGGCACGTCTCCCGGGGCAAAAATCTGCTCGTATACGCAAAGGTCGTATACCGTGTAACGAAATTCGCCCTTAAAGCAGATCTTTGCGCTTCCGTTTACGTTGCCGTATACGTAAGATTGCTGCGTGTTGAATTCCTCGGTGCGCACACCGTCTTTATCACTTACCTCAAAGTAACCGTTGCCGCAAATGACAAAGGCGTAAGAGCCGCCCTCAACCTCTATTACCTCACCGTCGCGACCGTTATGAACTATGACGGGGATATGCTTTTGGGGCACGGGCGAAGTTTGGTATATGCGTCCTATGCCCATAGGTCCGTGCTCCGTATATACAGTCGCCAGAGCGCGCCTTAACGCGCTTTCTATGCTTTCATCGATTGCCGATTCGCTCTCAAAGCCAAGGTGCGCCACTTCTTTTTTAATGTCGTTGAGTGTCATTGTGAACTCCTTTCAGAAGTGGGCTTTCCGCATTTTTGCGGAAAGCCCTTGTTTATTAGAGCTTCTCCGCAGTCGAGATGTCGGATGTGGAATCTACAGCAAGAAGAATATGCTTGTAGCTGCCAAATCCTACGCCGAAGCGGCATCTGCCGTTCCAGATGTAGTTGCCGGTGTGATTATCCACCCAGTTGGTAACCGTAAGAGGAACGCGGTTGAAGAACATATTACCCGAGAGGTTTCTGTTTGCCTCGGAGGACATGATAAGGCACATATCCTTGTCGGCTACCCAGCCGGGCATAACCACGATGTTCCAGTTGCCGTAGTTGATGTTGATGTCGTTGTTGCCGCCGCCAAGCGAGCCGTTAGAGCCGCAGACCTTCTTCGCGATGATCTCGGCGGTGGGACGGTTGCCGGGCAGGATAATGGTGTCGGCAGTATAGCCGAGGATCTCGCCGTTCTCGCCCTTCATATTGCGTATCTTGAACGCAAGCTCGGTGAGTGACTCCTCAAAGACCTCGGTGCTCGCCTTACGCGCTTCGGATGTACCGGATGAGAAGATATCGCCGTAGAAGTAGTTGCACTGCGTGCCGCTCTGTGAGCCGGTGCCCCATTGGTGATCTTTGTGAAAAAGGGCTTTTCCGTCAGCGGTGGTGAGGTCGATGGTGGTTTTTGCATACGAAAGGCTGGGGTTGGTGCCCGATGCAAGCGCGAGAGTACAGAGGTTGTTTATGGTCTTGTAGTATGCGCGAGTGAAATTCTCGGCTCTGCGCTTTGCCTCAGCTGCCACACCGTTCTGTGCGTCCTCGTACATTTCTGCGGTAACTATAAACTCCTTCATGTACTGTACGTGCTCGATAAACTTCTTGCCGGTATCGTACACGGTGTCAAGCTCTGCGCTTGCGCCCTCGGCTGCCGCCTGGAATACGTCGAAATCCTTTCTGGTGATTATAGTTTCACCGAAGTGGTTGCTCTTTTCAATATTAAAAAGGGTAGAGCATACACCACCCTTCTTTGAAAGAAGGTCGCTCTCGTGCTCGATGATCATCTTGATAGGCGTTTCGAGCTTTCCGATAGCAGAATTGTTGTTAGTGAAATTTTTGGTGTAAATTATCATTTTTATCTCCTTTTAGATCATGAAGTGTACGATGATTTTTCCGGTCTTGCTGTATTTCGAGCCGTCGACGATCTCAAGCGCACCTTCGCTGTCGTCGCAGGAGTCATAGCAGCCATCGCTGGACATTATGGGGCCGGCGATACAGCCGGCCGTTGCGTTCTCGTCATCTCCGATGAATTTGACCTCGAACATCATTGTCGGGGATGTGCGGATGCAAGCGATTGCGGTCTTACCGTCGTTTGCTTTCTTACTCTCGATAGTGATGAACTTTGCCTTTGTGTAGTCTACGCCGTTTTCGAGATATCCGTGGCTCATTTGGCACACACAGCCCTCTCGGATAGTAGTGCTGTTTTTAACCGGCATATACTCAATTTCGGGTGCGCCACAATGCGCGCCTATGTTTCTTATGTACTTATACATTGATATAGTCCTTTCTTTTTTTATTTGGTTACCTTGCGATACAACCTTTGAATTTCGTTTTCGCTCATTCCTTCGAAAAGGTCGCGCGCTATATCGAGCTCCTGTCTGGAAATGCCGTCTGTGGCACTTCTTGCGCCGCCCGGTACGCTTGATACAAGATGCGTGCGATTGTCGTATGAGCGTTTTCTACCGCCGCTTGCAAGATACGCCTCCTTTGCGCTGAGACCAAGGTCGCGTAAAGCACCGAAGCGGATGGGATCGGCAAGCTCGGATATATTGTCCATCGAGCGAAGCTCGGGGAACGTTGCCTTAAGCTCCTCGATGTCCGCGGTGAGTACGGAGGCGTAGTCTACCTCGTCGGGCTTATTCGCCTCGTCGGGTCTGTTTACCTCTTCGGACTGATCTGCTGCGACGGGTGCTTCGTCCGCCTCGACTGTCACGTTGGCTTCGCTTGTCGCGGTGTCCTTTTCCTCCATCACTTCTTGCCTCCGCGCATATCCTTTGTGGACTTGGTGACGCCGGCGCGTGCGCCGTTCTTGTCGGCACTCTTGGGGGCGGTGGCCACAAAGCCGAGAGTTGCATAGTTGTTTGCGGTGTGTTCCTTCTTCATTTTCTTATCCTTTCTTGTTAAGTAGATTTTTGAGATATTCAAGATAGCTCTCTGTCGTTTCGTCCGACTTTACCGATTCGTTAAGCCTGTGCGCGTATTCGGCAAGCTCGTCGGCGGCCTCTTGGTCAAGACCGAGTGTCAGCGCGTATGCGCGAGTCGCCGCAGAGGTGAGGCGTTTCGTAGCGATCTCGCTGAGCAGCTTTTGCTTGAGAGTTGCTTTTACGACCTTGCTCGCTTCCGTCGCGGCACGGCTTGCGCTCTCTTCGTCAAGACCGAAGCTTAAGGCGCGCTCATATGCCGCACCGTAGGCGGCAAGATTATCGGATTGGATAGATCTGACCGCCTTTTCGTAGCGCTTGAGTCTGTCGTCCTCGATGCCGTCAAGGTAGCTTTCGTATTCCTTCGTTACCTTTGCTTTATTCTTTTCTTTTGCAAGGGTCGCATCGGTTATCGCGTTGTTCTGTCTTTGCTTCGCGAGCGCGTTCAGATATTCCGCGTATCCGCTGTTTGCGAGTCCTCTCTCGGCAAGTCTTTCGGCACTTTTGCCGTAGCCCGAAAGGGCAGTCTTGTAGGACGTATCTGCCCGTGCGATCGCCTCTGCGCGCTCTATACTTGGGTCTTTGGCGTATTCGGATATCCATTTGGCGTATCCCTTTGCGCCGAGCGCCGCCGATCTGTCGGCAAGATAATCTTTAATGAAATCTTCAAGCGTCTTCGCCATATTCTGCACCTCCCATGCCGTTTTCTTCCTTTACCGCCATGGCAAAGTACTCCACGTTTTCCCTCGCGTGCGGATAGTGCGCTCTTTCCTGGCATTGCCAGTAGCGGAGCAGGGTAATGGCGCTGTTCGGGTCGCCGAGCGTGCCGGCCTTGAGGTTTTCGAGATTTCTCTCCCAAAGTGCCTCGCGCTGATATTCCGCGCCACCGTTAAGATCGACCGAGAACAGATATCCGTCGTCGTAGTAGAACGCGCCGTCAGAGATGTCGTACTCTATAAAATCGTAGCGGTTGAACTCGGCGTTGTGGATCCTGCCGTACGCATCGCGGTAAACAAGTGCGCGCGGCTCGTCGGCAAAGGCGAGATAAAGCTCGAAGATTATTCTGTCCATATCCGCATAGGCGGTGTACTTCATCTTTCTCTTTGATTCAAGACGGCCGGTAGCCTGAGAAATTTTAAGCTGACGGGAGTATCCCGATTCGCCCGAAGCGGAGTCAAGTCCCTGGAGCGCATCCGAGATTCCGAGTATTCTTTTTGAGTGCTGGTAAAGTCTTTCCGCTTCGGCAATATCCTGCGATACGTCGGGCGTCGTGTCAACTTTTCCGTACTGTGAGATGCTTTCGCCCGGCTTAATTCGTATCACCTGACCGAACACAGAGTTGTTGACCGATATGGTCGCATCCTCGGGCACGATGGGTGTCACCGCAGAGCGCAAAAGCTTTTGAAGTATGCGTGACTCGATCTTGTTTATCGCCTGCTGCTCGGGGCGTATGTAGTCGCAGTCGGACTGTCCGAACAGCTGCGCGTCAGCCGAGGTGTTCTTACGAATAACGATAGGAAAGCTTTTGGGGGTATAGTAGGGTATCTCCGTCCTTTTCATGATAAAAGGGTCGGTGCTTTGCGCGGGCATGACCTCGCTTATCACGCCGCCGTCACTTCTGACTACGTGTGACTCAAGCCTTTCGTACAGCTCGTCCACCGTTTCAAAATGCTTTTTCTCGCAGCGGCAATTTTCTTTGCTTTCGCCGCACGTGCGGCACTGAGTTCTTTTTCGTCTGTACGCGTTTGGCAGATCGCAAAGCGTCAGATCGCCCGAAAAGATGTACTTTCCGATCTCTCCGCTCTCATCCTTGTAAAATGCCACAATGACCGGGACGGTTTCACCCTCGTCGCATACTCCCGCGCACTCGGGGTCGGAGTCAACAAGCGAGAGCTTTTCAGCACTCACTCCGTACCTTCTCGCAAGCTCGCCCTTGGTCGTCGTAAAGCGGAGAAAGCAGTACTCCATATCGTCGATCGAGCATACGTTCGGCTGGGGTATAAAATCCCTCGGGGGAAGGCAATAAAGTCGCACGCCCCCCACCTCTTTGCCGATTTTGATGCTGTTATCCCATTCCGCATACCATACGCTGCCGCCGAAAATATAGGTGTATCGCTCGTCAATATCGTTCATCTCCTCATACGAGAGCTTGTCGCGTATCGATGAAAGAAGTCTTTCTATATTTGTCGCGTTGCGCTCTCGCCTCTCGCTGTAACAGGCAGAGTCAACCTTGGGCTGCGGTATTTCGGAGGACACCTGGCTTTCTATTATTTCGTAGGTTATATTACGCACCGTGCTTGCTCTTGTCGCGCTGCCGTCAAGCTCGTCGGAGCCCTTGTATTGGCTCATCTGCCGTTCGAATGCGTCAAGTGTAGGCGCGTATGCGTTTTTCGCATTCTCGTAAAGATCACGGAAAAACGCGCGCCTTTGTGCTAATGATGATTTTTCTGTTTTCACAATGGTTCTCCGTATTTGCGTTTTAGATATTTCTTTTCCTCTTCACCTGCGGCGTAATAGTCCTCCCACATATCGCTTGTCCACCTCGTTTTCACGGTCGCGGTATCTTCCTTTTTCGGCGTGGCGTAAAAGATAGCAAATCCGCGTAGCGCATCGGGGGCGTGAGTAATCTCGTGCGGCTCTGTTGCGCAGTCGCTGGTCCGTATCTTGTCTATTTGAAGCGCGGGCAGACACTTGATTATCTCCGTGCATACCGAAAATATGCGCAGTCGCGGCTCGTCCGTACGCAAAAGCTCCTTGATCGAAAGCCATCCTGCCTCGCGGTCGTTTGACGTTTTTGTAAAGTTCAGACCGAACTCGGAGAATAGCGCCGCCTTGCTCCTGCCGGTTTCCTGGCTTCTGCTCCAGAGGTCAGGTGGCGCTAAAGTTGCGTATACGTCCTCGTTTTTTGGTGTCCTTTCGAGAATTGCGCGTGCCGCCTCGCTTATCGGAAGGTCGGATGCGCAGTATTCGCGGTAGACAAAGAAGCGCCCCTCGGGGCTTATCGCTATCCAAAGACACGCCAAGCGGTCAAGACCGTAGTCGATAGTGCGAAACCTGCGCCACGAGCCGGGGATCTCGAATGGCTCGATCACGTGCTTGGCGTGCGAAAATTCTGTGAAGTACTGACCCTCAAATATGTCCCAATCTCCGCAAAGCAGCGCCTTGCGCTCCCGCTCCGGCAACGCAAGCAGCCTTTTCTTGTAGTCGGGATCTCCCTCGCGCAAAAAGCGGTTGTCGTCAAGCAGGGCGGGGATGAATATGCGTGACATTCCGTCATCGCCGGTAAACGCCACACCGCGCACACCCCCGTCGACAAAGCGCTCCTTTACCCACCCGTGACCTATGCCCCCGGGGTTAGTCGACGACTTTATCTGCTTCGGGTAGGAGTTTGCGCCTCTTACACGGGATATAAGATAGACGTATTGCGCCTCGGTGAAGTGTGTCAGCTCGTCAAAGCGTATTACGTCATACTCGGAGCTCTGGTACTGATAGACGTCATTTTCAGTAGCGCAGTAGCCAAAATCTATGATCGAGCCGTTTTTGAATTTTCCCGTATGGGAAGATGAGTTGAAGCTGTAAATTTCGCGAGGGAAAAGAGCAAGCGAGGTTCGTATAAGCGATTTTTCAAGCTCGGGGAATGTGCGGCGCAAAACGAGCTGGCGCGACCTCGGATACCGCAGGGCAAACAGCATTGCATCAACCATTTGTCCGTACGACTTTCCGCCGCCTGCCGCTCCGCCGAAAAGCACCTCGCTCTCCGTAGCGTCGATAAATCTCTTTTGCTTCTCGGTGACCGAAATGCTATATTCCACTTTGATCCTCTACGACCTGTAATGTAAGCTTGAAGTCGGTTGAGGAGTCGGACGGCAGCTCTTCGGAGAGAAGATATTTGGTGAATGACGCGTCATACCGCTTGCAAAGTGCGCTGTCTATGAGGTAATCCCTTCTGATTTCACTGCATTCGCGCCATGCCGCATCAAATTCCTTTCTCTTTCTGAAGCTTTCAAGCTCCGATACCGTAACCCCTATCCGTCTTGCAAACTTTGAGAAGCTTGGCGCTCCTGTGGCTTCGTCGTAGCCTGCAAAGTAGAGATACATCATTCTCGGGTAGTCCCTTTTGTACCTTGTCTTTTTCATCCCTTCAACTCCTTTTGCCGATCACGGCGCGTTCCGGACCGCTCCGCTTTTCTCGGCTGATACCATTCTATCAGCTTTTTTCGTGACTGTAAGTATAGTTGCCTTCCAAAAATCACCCGTTAGGTAACAAGCTGCTTGTGCATCTTGACAACAAAACGGCGCTGTGTTAAAATATTAAAAATAAAACTTTTACGAGGGGTATGGAAAATGGATATTCTCATAGTTGTAGATATGCAAAACGACTTTATCGACGGCGCGCTCGGCAGCCCCGAAGCACCCGAAATAGTCGAAGGAATAAATAAGCTTGTCGCGGGCTTTGACGGTAAGGTGATATTCACTCGCGACACCCATACTGATAGCTATATGCAGACCCAAGAGGGAAGAAAGCTTCCCGTGCCGCACTGTATAAAGGGCACGCACGGCTGGCAGATAACCGACAAAATAGGTATCCCCAAGGGCGCGTGGATAATCGACAAGCCCACCTTTGGCTCTGTCGATCTTGCGACAATGCTCATAAAGCTCAATGAAAAAGAGCCCGTAGCCTCGGTCGAGCTCGTCGGACTTTGCACCGATATATGTGTCATATCCAACGCCATGCTCGTAAAGGCGGCGCTCCCTGAGATAGCCGTGCGCGTACACGGCGACCTTTGCCGCGGCGTGACCCCCGAGAGCCACAGCACCGCGCTTGCGGCTATGCGCGCATGCCAGATAGAGATAATTTAGCCTTTTTCCGATCTTATCGGCAAAAGCACTTGCACTAAATATTTTAGTGTGATATAATTAAGTTGAAGTATAAAAACGAGCCCGCGCGTGGCTCGCTTGAGGTAATAGAATGGAAAACAAATTTATCAGCCTGCTGTATCCCGACGAGAGATCAATGGAGTATCACCAGGACAGGCGCAACCTGCCCGAAATATCAGAGGCGGTGTGCGATGAGCTTGGCCTTAACGAGATATTCGGTCTGCGCAACTCATCCTTGACCGATTTCTTCACGCTGGATACCGAGGTAATAGAATACCGCCAGCAGACTATCAGGGATATGATGAATATTCCCGAAATAAAGAAAACGCTTGCCGAGGTGCATCCGATACTTGACGATATCCGTCAGCTTCGCATTCTCGACAACGACGATGCAAACACGGGCGACTCCTATCTTTACAGTATCACCGAGATAGAGCTTTACGTATCATGTATTGATACCTTGCGAGAGGGATTTGCCCCCGTCAGAGATAAGATACAGAGCCGCGCATTCTGTGAGCTTTGCGACTTTATAGTTGCGCTTTCCGAGTCGGAATACTATATCGAGCTTAATAAAAAGCTTGAGGATCTTTCCTCTCGAGTAAGAGAAGTAAAGAGCGTGACCATCGGTGTCAACCTCGACAGACAGCTCCGTCCGGAGTCCGCAGGCGTTATATCGATCAATTCCGAGCAGTTCAAGTCGGGTAAAATGCTGGACAAGATACTTCGTATGTCCTTCAAAAACGATGCCTTCACCTGCATTTCGGAGCTTTCTCCCGTTAAAAAGGGACAGAGCGAGAATCGTAAGGAGGCTCTTATGGCAGCGTTCAACAACGCCATAGAGGACGTCTTCAAGGGCTCTGTAAAGGGCTGGCGTAATATCGTAGGCGGCTATGTGCTCGACAATACCGATTTTCTTCTTAAGCTTTTGCCCGAGATAGAATTCGTAAGCCGCGCGACCGACCTTATGAATCGCCTTGCCGACCAGCCCGGCTGCAAGGTGTGTATGCCCACCGTCAGACCGATGGAGGAGAAGGTCTTTACCGCCACCGAGCTTTATAACCCCCGCGTTGCGCTTGCCATAGACGACGAGATAGTCACCAACGACTTCGCCTTTGACGACGAGGCGCGTATATACGTCCTTACCGGCCCTAACCGCGGCGGTAAATCCGTAATCACCGTAGCGGTCGGCGCATCGCAGGCGCTTTGCCAGCTCGGTCTGCCCGTGCCCGCATCGAGCGCCAGCATCTCTGTCGCCGACGGCATCTTCACCCATTTCCCCGAGGGTGCGGACGATACGATAGATAAGGGAAGACTCGGTGAGGAGTGCGCAAGACTTAAAGAGATCTTCGATGCCGTCACCCCCGACAGTATGATACTGCTTGACGAGTCGCTTTCATCGACCGGTGCGTACGAGGCTACCTATATCGCCTCCGAAATACTCTCCGGCTTTGCCGCGCTCCGTTGCCGCGGTATATTCTCGACTCACCTTCACGACCTTGCCGCAGGCATTTCCGATATAAATGCGCGCTCGCTTGAAAGCGGAGGTATCAAGATCGATACTCTCGTCGCGGGAATAGAGGAGGGCAGACGCTCGTTCAAGATATACAGAGCAAAGCCCGACGGCAAGTCCTACGCAAAGGATATAGCGGATAAGTACGGTCTTTCTTTCGAGGGACTTATGCAAAGAGCAAGGGAGAGTGAAAAATGAGCGTAGTTATAGGCATAGACGTTGGCGGAAGCACTACCAAAATAGTCGGCTTCCGTACCATAAACGGAAAAAATGAGATCATCGCGCCCCAGTGCGTGCACGCGAACGATCCCCTCACCGCTACCTACGGCGCGTTTGGTAAGTTCACCGACGAGAACGGGATCTCTCTTAAAGAGATAGACAAGATAATGATGACCGGCGTTGGCTCTGCGTACGTCAAGAACGGCATATACGGAGTTGAGTGCTTTGGCGTGCCGGAGTTTGAGAGCATCGGCCTTGGAGCTATATATCTTTCCCGTCTTGACAATGTCCTCGCGGTAAGCATGGGTACGGGTACTGCGCTCGTCCACGCCACCTCGGGCGGCAAGATGTCCTACCTTGGCGGTACGGGTGTCGGCGGCGGTACGATCATCGGACTCTCAAAGCTGCTTTTGCACGCGGAGAACGTCGAGAACATATCAGAGCTTGCCGAGCACGGCGACCTTTCCAAGATAGATCTGCGCATCGGTGACATAACCGCACCGAATATGCTGACCGCCCTTTCACGCGATCTTACTGCTGCTAACTTTGCCAACGTATCCGACCTTGCAAGCAAGGAGGATATTGCGCGCGGAGTTATGAATATGGTGTTTGAAACCGTCGCAATGGTGTCCGTATTCGCAGCAAGACAGTCTAACGTAAAGGACATAATTCTTACAGGAAATCTTACACGCCTCCCCCTCTGCGAGCAAAAATTCAAGGAGCTTGCAGGATTTGGCTATGGCGTAAACTTTATAATTCCCGAGAACTCAGAGTTCGCAACCGTAATAGGCTCCGCCCTTGCGGGAATAACACCCTGATTGGAGAAAATATGAATATCGTTCGTTTCCTTGTTCCTAAAAGCTCTGTCGTGTATCTTTACTCCGACGCCACCGTGCGCCAAGCGATAGAGAAAATGCGATTTCATCATTACGTAGCATTGCCGATCCTCGATAAAGAGGGTAGGTATCTCGGATCGATCCGTAACGACGACGTGTACAAATATTTTCAGGAAAACGGAAAGTTCGACTACAAGGCCGCCGAGCGCGACGGCGTTATGAAAATACTCGATTCAAATTATTCAAGACCGCTTTATCATAGCGCGCCGATAGACGATATGATAGAGTACGTAAAAGAGCATAACTTTGTGCCCGTCGTTGACGACCGCGGATGTTTCATAGGCATAATACTTCGTCGCGACGTGCTGGGATTTTTATTTAATTACTACAAGAAAAACGAAGCGGAAAAGGCAAAGGACTGATTCCGCGTACGAATGGAGGTGCGGTAATGCAAGATTGGTATAAGCCCCTCGGTGATGTGGCACGTGACGAAGTCCGCACCGACGAAAATACATACAACCAAACTGTTACAAACGAGGACTGCGCTGTCGAAGAAAATGCCGATACCCACCCCCGTGTAACAGAAAACGCACCCGAGGATGCGCAAATCAACGATTGCGACCCTGTCGAAAACGCAAAGTGTGATGCGCGCGTGTTGACTATCCCCGGTGCCGTCTATCGCATTCCGACGACAGAGGTTGAGCCTGTCGCCCAACCCGTGCCGTTTGCCGAGCCTGCCATTTCGACCGATGTGTACGAGAGTGCCATGACGGACGTATCGTATCCCGTCGCAGTTGACTTGCCCGAGGAACATACCTCATCGCCTGCCCCCGAGTTTGAGGTAACGTATAACGTGAGCGAGGCGGATACCTATACCGCTCCGATGGAATACGTCGATCACGAGCCGGTGTCCGACGAGCAGCATCCGATAGCAATACCTTACGACTCCTCGCAAGAGGAAGAGGAGTATAAAAGATTTCTTGCGGAAAACGATCAGAAAGAGCCGCAAGCTCCCGAAAATAAGCCCGATCTTCAAGATACCGACCTTGAGAATTTCGATCTTGCGGTCGATTCGGTTGACAAGTGTGTCAAGCTCGTAGAGTCCAGAATGCGCTATGAGATCGAGACTATGAAGGCAGAGCACAAGATGATGCGGTACACTTTTTCGGCAGACGTACTCAAAAAAGACCGTACCGAGCGCAAGCTTCGCCGCAATATCAACGACAGAATGTGCAAGCTTTCCCGTGCGCTTAAAAGGGAGCGCGCGGACAGTACCCGATATTATACCGCCGTAATGGATAAATACGCCGGTAGTGAGGAAAAGCGCAGTGCTAACGCATCACGCATAGAGTCGCTGATTGACCGACTTGATTGCGCGCTTAAAGAGCGCGAGCAGATAGACGAAAAGCTGATGCGCTTGTACACAAACGGCGACGGCAGCACTTCTTCCTCAAAGGAAAACAAGGTCGCCGAAAGAGCCGCGAAAAATGCGTATAAGTCGCATATCAAGGCCGCCAAGCGAGTTGCCCGTATGCACGCCCCCGAGGAGCTTAAGGAAAAGATATTCACGCTCATGAACGAGCATGTCGCAATGCTCTCCGCAATAGAGAAAAACCGTTACCTTTTAGCTAAAAAACGTTACACGGGTGCAGACAAACGCGATGTAAAGCGCCAAAACAGAGAGATGAAGCGCGCCGCTCGCCAAAAGGAAGACGATATTATCCATTTTATCAAAAAGGCAGAGAAATACGATGCAGAGCACGGTAACGGCGTGAAGCAGATCGGTTGGCTCGTCCTCACGGTGATCCTACTCGGTGCTGTCGGTATATTTTATCTTGTCGCGAAATACGTTTGGGGGTGGTTCTGATATGTGGTTCAGCAGAAAAAAGAAGAATGCCGAAACGCAGAAAAGCCCTGAAATGAGGCGCGAGGACGAAATAAGACGGCTTGAAGAGGAGCGCGAGGCTCTCACCAAGGAGATCGAGGCGTTGCTCAAGGATTATTCCAAAGCGATAGGCTCAAAAGAGCCCGTAAAGGGCGCAAGACCCGTCGGCACGCAGCCAAACGAATACAGCTTTTGGCATAAAAAACGCGTTCGCTAAAAAATATTTTAAAAAAGTATTGATTTTTTTGAAATATGTGCTATAATTGTTACAGTACAATATGTGTAAAAGGAGAGTGACCCGCGGGCCACTCTTCTTCTTATGTTAGCCACCGTACGCTTTTGTCGGTCGGCGACAGCAACAGTAGTACCATCAACATTTAAGGAGGACGTATGAAAAAAGGTATTAAGGAAACCGTGCGCGAGGCGATCGAGCCTACCGTTACAGAGCTTGGCTACAAGATATGGGACGTCACCTATTCCAAGATCGGAGCCGACTATCACCTGGAGATAACGATAGACAGCGCCGACGGCATCAACATTGAGGACTGTGAAAAGGTTCACAGAGCGATAGACCCCATACTTGACGAGGTCGATCCGATCGAGGGCTTTTACTACCTTGACGTATCCTCACCGGGACTTGAGCGCGAGCTTCGTACAGACGAGCATATCACCGCGTCTATCGGACAGCGCGTTGAGGCAAAGCTCTTTGCCCCCAAGGACGGCAGAAAATCGGTAGTAGGTACTCTTAGCGCTTACGAGGACGGTGTAGTCACCGTGACCGAGGGCGAAGCTCCCATAGCTCTTGCGAAGAGCGAGATCGCCCGTCTTACAACCCTGTTTTTTGAAAATTAAACATATCATCTAATCAGAAAGGAAGTACACTATCAAATGAACGCAGAGTTTTTTAATGCCCTTGACGTCATAGAGAAGGAAAAGGGTATCCCCAAGGAGTATATGATAGCAAAGATCGAGGCAGCGCTCGCAAACGCTTGCAGAAAGGAAGTAGGTCCTACTGCGGTAGTAAGAGTTCAGCTCGATCCCGTTAAGAACGATTTCAGAGTTTTCTGGCAGCGCACCGTTGTTGCCGAGGGTGAGGTCGAGGATCCCAAGACCCAGATCTCTCTTCCCGACGCAAAGGCAATGAGCCGCCGTCACAAGCTTGGCGGTGTTGTTGAGGTTGAGCTTAAGACCAAGACCTTCCGCCGCCTTTCCGCGATCGCAGGTAAGCAGATGATCATTCAGGCTATCCGCGATGCAGAGCGCGAAAGACAGACCCGTGAGTACGAGGAGAAGAAAGAAGAGATCATCACCGCAATCGTTGATAAGGTCGACACCAGCAGCGGTAATCTCATTCTCGATACCGGCACAGGATATGCGACTCTTCTTAAAGACGAGCAGATTCCCGGTGAGGTACACGAGGTTGGCGACAGACTTAAGGTATTCATCTCCGAGGTTAAGTCCGGCGAGACCCGCGGTCCTATCGTAACTCTCTCCAGAGTACACCCCAACTTTATTAAGAGACTTTTCGAGCTTGAGATCCCCGAGATCCAGGACGGCACCATTGTGATCAAGGGTGTTTCCCGTGAGGCAGGCTCGAGAACGAAGATCTCCGTTGAATCCAGAGATGAGAACGTAGATGCAATCGGTTCTTGTATCGGTAAGAACGGTATGCGTACCTCCGCTATCCTCGCAGAGATCGCAGGTGAGAAGATCGATATCATCAAGTACAGCGACAACCTTCCCGAGTACATCGCAGAGGCACTCTCTCCCGCAAAGGTAATTTCGGTAGAGATGGACGGCGAGCGCTCCTGCAAGGTAACCGTATCCCCCGATCAGCTCTCCCTCGCAATCGGTAAAGAGGGTCAGAACGCAAAGCTCGTTGCAAGACTTACGGGCTGCAAGATAGACATTAAGGCATAATATGGGTACACAGGTAACCACGGTAAAGAAGCAACCGACAAGACGTTGCACCGGCTGCGGTGAGCATTTTCCGAAAAAGGAGCTCATCCGCGTTCTCCGAACTCCCGAGGGCGAGATAGTCATCGACGAGCTTGGAAAGAAGTCGGGGCGCGGCGCGTATATTTGTAAGAAGATAGAATGTCTTCGCAAGGCGAGAAAGCAGCGCCGCCTTGAAACGTCACTTGAGTGCTCTATACCGGATGATGTATACAAAAAACTCGAAGAGGAGCTTGGCGTTGACAACTGATAAGGTACAAAGGGTAAGCGGAATGATAGGCTTTGCAAGAAGAGCGGGCAAGACGGTCATAGGCACCGAGCTTGTATGCCGCGCAATGCCAAAGGGCGAGGTAAAGCTCGTCGTTATATCTTCCACCGCGTCCGACTCAACGAAGAAAAAGCTCACCGTGAAAAGCGCATTTTACGGTATCTCTTGGGTTATGGCAGAGATAGATACGGAGCGTCTTGGCGCTCTCGTCGGCAAGGGCGGCGCCGTTGCGGCAGTCGCAATAACCGATCAGATGTTCGCTGACGAGATAGTTAAGGCGAGCGCTCAATAACTTTATGAAAGGAAGTTTCCGATCGCTCGGAAACCGGTGACTTTTATGGCAGAAAAGAAATCGATCAAGGTAACGCAAATTTCAAAGGATTTTAATATAAAAACCAAGGATGTGTCCGACATTTTTAAAGAGGTCGGTCTTGACAAAAAGACAGGCGCGTCGGTTGAGATTGAGGAGTATGAGCTCTTCCTTCACAAAATAACCGCATCCCATCAGATCAAAAACATCGACGATTATATCGATGGCAAGACCAAGATAACCGTCGTAACCGAAAAGAAGGCAGAAGAACCCAAGGCGGAGCCTAAGCCCGAGGTAAAGGCAGAGCCTAAGCCTGCCGTTAAGCCCGAGCCCCAAAAGGCAGAGGCACCCAAGGCTGCACCTGCTCCCAAGGCAGAAAGACCTGCTCCCGCACCGCAAAGACCCGCTGCACCCCAGCAGCCCCAGCGTCCTTCGCAGGATCAGCAGAGAAGACCTCAGCAGCAGGGCAATCAGACCTTCAATAACAACAATCAGCGCCCCGCACAGCCCCAGGGACAGCGCGGTGACGTTTACCGCCCTCAGAACAACGATCGTAACAAGGGCGGCTTCCAGAGATACAACGATCGCCCCCAGGACGATCCGTTCGCAAAGAGAAGAAATGATATGAACCGTGCGGCACAGGGCTTCGGCAAGCCCGGTCAGCCTCAGCGTCCCGCACAGGATCAGAGAAAGCCTCAGCAGCCCGTGGCACAGCAGCCCGCACCCGTAAAGGTTCAGTCCGCAGAGGCATCCGCTCTTCGCCCCGCACAGCAGGCACAGCTTGAAAAGCAGCAGCGTCTTGCAAAGGCACAGCAGGCTGCCCCCGCACCTGTAAAGCCCCAGCCCAAGAAGGAAGAGAAAAAGGCGCAGAAGCGCGAGCTTCGCACCATCACTCCCACTCAGCAGAGAGACGTTCAGGGCGGAGTAAATATCAATACCGAGTATTCTTCCCAGCAGCCCAAGACCCGCGTTGTCGATATGAGAACGTCGGACGTAAACCTTTCCAAGTACGATGATCACTACAACGATCAGTACTACGCAATCGCCAACGGCACCGATACCAAGGCATCGAAGCAGAAGCTTAAGAAGCAGGATAACCGCGGTCAGAACAGCAAGAGCGCAAAGGATAAGGAAAAGGCAGCGCAGGAAAAGATGAGAAAGATGGAGATGGAGCGCGCAAGAAACAAGCAGCTTGAGATCACCGTTCCCGATGAGATCACCGTTTCCGAGCTTGCTATCCGTCTTAAGAAGACGTCCGCCGAGGTAATCAAAAAGCTCATGCTTATGGGCGAGATGAAGGGACTTAACGACGTTATCGATTACGCTACCGCAGAGCTTATAGCAGATGAGTTCGGCGCAAAGGTAACCAAGGAAGTCGTCGTTACCATTGAGGAAAAGCTCTTCACCGAGGCAGACGATAACGATGACGACCTCATCGTAAGAGCACCCGTCGTATGCGTTATGGGTCACGTTGACCACGGTAAGACCTCTATACTTGACGCGATCAGACACACCAGCGTTACCAAGGGCGAGGCCGGCGGTATCACTCAGGCTATCGGTGCTTATCGCGTTAAGGCAAACGATCAGGACATCACCTTCCTTGACACCCCCGGACACGAGGCGTTCACCGCGATGCGTATGAGAGGTGCTAAGTCCACCGATATCGCGATCCTCGTTGTAGCCGCAGACGACGGCGTAATGCCCCAGACCGTTGAGGCTATCAGCCACGCCAAAGCCGCAGGCATTGATATTATAGTAGCGATCAACAAAATGGATAAGCCCACCGCTAACCCCGACAACGTTCTTAACCAGCTCACCCAGTACGAGCTTGTTCCTGAGCAGTGGGGCGGTGACGTAATATGTGTACCCGTTTCCGCACATACCGGCATGGGTATCTCCGACCTTCTTGAGAGCGTGCTTCTCGTTGCGGAGGTCAAGGAGCTTAAGGCTAATCCCACCAAGCGCGCAAGAGGTCTTGTTATCGAGTCCAAGCTCGATAAGGGCCGCGGCCCTGTTGCTACCGTCCTCGTTCAGAACGGTACTCTCCACCAGGGTGACTACGTCATCGTAGGTAACGCGGTAGGCCGTGTACGTGCAATGGTAGACGATAAGGGCAGAACCATCAAGACGGCAGGTCCTTCCGTTCCCGTTGAGATCATCGGTCTTGACGACGTTCCTCAGGCAGGTGACGAGCTTAATGCCGTTGAGGACGAGAAGATGGCACGCAGCCTTGCGGATCAGCGCCGTGAGAAGCTTCGTCAGGATATCCTTGCCGCAAATGCAAGAGTTAACCTCGACGATCTCTTCAGCCAGATCGCAGACGGTGTAAAGACTCTTAACATTATCGTAAAGGCAGACGTTGCCGGCTCCGTTGAGGCAGTAAAGGCATCGCTTGTCAAGCTCTCCAACGAAGAGGTAAAGGTACACGTTATCCATAGCGCAGTCGGCGGGATCACCGAGTCTGACGTTATGCTTGCTACCGCTTCTAACGCTATTATCGTCGGATTTAACGTTCGTCCCGATAAGAACGCGCTTGACAGCGCAGAGAGAAACGGAGTAGATATCCGTACTCACCGTATCATCTACGAGATAATCGAGGAGATCGAGGCGGCGATGAAGGGTATGCTTGCTCCTACATTCAAGGAAGTCCTTCTCGGTCATGCCGAGGTTCGTCAGACTATCCGTGTTCCCAACGTCGGTACTATCGCAGGATGCTATATCCAGGACGGTAAGATCACCCGTCAGTCGCAGATCCGTATCGTACGTGACGGTATCGTTATATTTGAGGACTCTATCTCCTCGCTCCGTCGTTTCAAGGACGACGTCAAGGAGGTCGCAACCGGATACGAGTGCGGCGTAGGTCTTTCCAAGTTCAACGACATCAAGGAGAACGATATTCTCGAGGCATTCGTTATGGAAGAGGTTAAGCGTTAATTCAAATCAAAACCAATATAAAACAGCCGATGCGATCTCGCATCGGCTGTTGTTTTTATTTTTTGCTTTCTATATTTCTTATATAGTGGAATATGTATTGCTGCGCAACACCGGCGTAAGGGCCGAGCGTTTTTGGGTCGAGCCTGCCGTCAAAGTAGTCGTTTATCGCGCGCTTCATCCATACGTCGATGGGAAAGGCTTCAAGATTAGCAAAGCCGAAAAGGGCGCAGCAGGCGGCAACCTTCTCGCCGACACCTACGATCTTCGTCAGATTTTCTACCGTCACTTCATACGAGGCGGCTTCGGCTATTTGGTCAAGATTTACGGCACACGTATGCACTTTTTCTGCGGCATCAAGCAAATATCTGTATCTGAAACCGGGATGAGAGGGAAGCAACGCTTCGGGATTTTCAAGAACGTCTTTAGCTTTCGGAAACGTGTAACATATTCCACAGCTTTTGCACTTTTCTTCACACGGGGTGGCATCAATCTTTCCGGCAGGGCATTTTTGCGCCTTGTTTTGTAAACTAATATTTACACCGTACGCACAGGACATCTCGCGGATGATTTTTCTTATCCTCGGGATGTTGTTGTTTTGAGATATTATAAAGGAAAAAAGCGCTTCCCACGGATCCTGCTTGAGTATCGCTATACCCTTGGCGCATTCGGCAGCGGCCTTAAGCCATTCCGAGTCGGTGCGTGCGGTAATGTCACGGCGTATGGCATCGTAGTCGGTGTCAAGCGTAAAGTAGGCAGTTGCGACCTTATCGAAATCTTCATCCGACATCTCAAAGAATATAAGCTCACCCGGCTTCGTCTGTCCCACGTCGATAAGCACGTCGCCTACCGGTATTACGTATTCGGTCATACCGTCGTCCTCTCGCACAAGCTCGTAACGAAAGCATTGTCCGCACTCCATCGTGTCTTTAAGGCTGTACGGCCAATTCAAGCTGACAACTATTGCCTGACGGGCGCAAACCACCTTTTTTTCTTTAGAAAAAATTCCTTCAAACATTCCTAATCCTCTTGCAAAAAAAGATTTTATGTTGTATAATATATCTGTAAAGCTATAAGTATATATATTTTAGCACGTTTCGTCAATTTTTTCAAGTCGAAAACGGTCTTTAATTGTAAATTCTCGGAGGAAATGATTTTGGAGCAGATCTACACAATCCCGGTCAACGAGGCGTTTGATGCGGTTAATGAAAATCCCGCCCTCGGCTGCCCGTTTTGCATCCTATATAAAAAGCTGCAGAACGACGAGCTTGATATAATTCTCGGCGCATCGATGATGGAGCCGGATATAAGGATCAAGACCAACGAGCAGGGCTTTTGTCACAATCATTATTCAATGATGCAAAGGCGCAAGAGAATGCTCGGTATAGGATTGATGATGGAGAGTCATCTTGCCGAGGTTGAGAAAAAGATAGACGGACCGACGCTTCTCGGCAACAAGGCGCAGGCAAGCATTAACGCGCTCACCGCTCTTGAATGTGACTGCTACGTCTGCTCACGCATCGACCGCAATATATCGGCTATGAACGCGACGGCGGTCTACCTTTGGGAGAGCGATCCCGAATTTCAAAAGAAATTCGCGAACAGCCCGTACTTCTGTCTGCCGCATTACAGGCGAATGATAGACTACGCGAGTAAAAAGCTTAACAAAAAGGTGTTCAAGGGACTTTACGACGTCGCGCACGAGATCGAGAAAAAGCAGGTGACCTCACTTCAAAACGACGTCAGCTGGTTCTGTAAAAAATTCGACTACCGATATGACGAAGAGCCCTGGTACAACTCCAAGGACTCTGTAATGAGAACAGAAAAATTTCTCTCCGGCGATTTCGGCTGGGATGACTGATAGGGGGATGACAGTATGATTATTGAGAGCGTTAACATAAAAAGCTTCGGTATGATAACCGATATGACGCTTAACTTTTCCGAGGATATAAACGTTATCGTCGGACACAACGAGGCAGGTAAGAGCACTATTGCCGCGTTTATCAAGTATATGCTTTACGGCTTCGGCAACGATGCTACCGCCGATGCGCCCGATGAGCGCACCCGCTGTATAAACTGGGATAACGGTACTGCGCAGGGCTCGATGACCGTGCGCGTTGGCGACAAGCGCTATATGATCACCCGCGTCACCGAAAGAGTTGACAACGGCGGCAGAGCATCGTACAAAGAGGACGCTTCCATTATAGATATGGAAACCGGCTCTCCCGCATTCGGCAAGGTTCCCGCGGGCGAGGTATTCTTCGGAGTTGATAAGGATCTGTTTGAGAACACCGCGTTTGTCGGACAGATAGGCGATTCCGCTATCAACGAGGGCTCTGTAAAGCAGTCTATTGAAAATATTCTTTTCTCCGGCAGCGAGAAGATAAACAATCAGCGCGCCGCATCCAAGGTCGCCGTGACTAAGGAAACTCTGCTTCATAAGGCAGGTGGCGGCGGTGCGATATTCGAGCTCAAGCGCCGCACCGAGCAGCTTGAGGAGCGCTTCAAGAGCGCGGACGAGGATAACCGCGAGATACTCGCAAAGGAAGCAAAGCTTCACGATATAAAAACCAGACGTAAGGAAGCGCAGAGCAACCTTGATAAGCTTACCGACCTTGATCAGTGCTACCGCAACGTCCTTATAATCCAGACCTTCGACGAGCTTCATAAGCTTGAGGAGCAGTGCGAGAAAAAGGCAGAGGAATACAATTCCTTCATCGCCGCAAACACCCGTGCGGATTTCGTACCTACTGAATCTTATCTTACCGATATAGCCGTAGCCCGTCGCTCTGTTGACGATGCATACCGTAACCTTATGGATGCCGAGGACAGATACGATAAGGAAAAGCAGGCAGCAGGTATAACCAAGGATTCCGAGGCGGCTATCGAGCGCTGTGACGAGCTTGGCGGCGAGAGCGCTATAATCTCGAACGCAAAGAGCATTCGCAAAAAGCAGATAGGCAGCATCGTTCTCGGTGCGGCATCCGTTCTCGTCCTTATTGCCGAGCTTGTATATCAGCTCGTCGCTACCGGCGCGCTTGCCGGCATTCTCCCCCGTATACTTCTCGCCATTCCCGGTGTCGCGGCACTTGCCGGTGTCGGATACGCGGCATACTCTCTCCTTCGTGACAAAAAGCAGCTTGACGAGATACAGACCGCCTTCTCCACCACCTCGCTTGAGGACCTCGTGTCCAAGCTCACCGTTATCGGTGAAGAGCGTGAGAAGCGCGATAAGCTCGCTCACGATACCGAGGACGCGCGCGCTGCTCTTGAAGCGGCAAAGGCAAATTACGAGAGCGCAAAGGGCGAGCTTCTCTCCGTAATTCTCCGTTGGGGTGAAGAGCCTCCGACGTCCAATCTTAACGAATTCCTCAACAACCTCGAAACCAAGGTAAAGGCATTCCTTGATGATGAAAAGATAATTCTTGCAGAAAAGACCGAGATAGAAATAGCCGTGCGTGAGATCAGAAAGCAGCTTGCCGACAAGAGCGAGATCGAGATTCGCGCACAGGTATCCCCCCTTAAGAGAAAGGTGCTCTCCGAGATCGACCACGACAGCATCCTTGAAGGCATCAGCGATTGCAAGCTGAAGATAGCCGCACAGGACAAGCTTGCCGAGGAGGTCGAGGACGAGCTTGCAATGCTTAAGATCAGAGCCACCGACCCCGGTGAGCTTTACGCTAAAATGCAGGAGAACGATGCTCGCATCGAGGAGCTTACTCTCCAGCACGCCGCTTGTGAGATGGCGCTTCGCGCGATCGAGTCCGCAAGCGACAATCTCCGTCTTGAAATCTCTCCCCGCCTTGGCGAGTATTCCGCATCTCTTATGCAGGTAATGACCGATAAGAAGTATTCGGATATCGACGTTTCCGACGGACTTAAGGTGTCCTTTGCCGCACCCAACGGTGAGAAAAAGTCGGTTGACTTCCTCTCCGGCGGTACACGCGACCTTACCTACATAGCTCTCCGCATGGCGCTTATAGATATGCTCTATACCGAGAAGCCCCCCGTATGCTTCGACGAGAGCTTTGCGCATCAGGATAACTCCCGCGCGAAGTCTATGATGAAGGCTGTAAAGAAGCTTGCCGCAGACGGTCAGCAGAGCTTTATCTTCACCTGCCGTGAAAGAGAAGCGACACTTGCAAAGGAATGCTGCAAAAAGGCAGGAATATTCAAGCTTACCGTCGGTGACGACGATATAGCTTAAAACGTCATAGGACGGCTGTAATACATACAAGAAGGACGTTTACAATGAACAAAAAGATTCTCGTTGTCGGAAGTGCCAATATGGATCTTTCGCTTAACGTATACAGAACTCCCGAGCCCGGTGAAACCCTCATAGACGACGGCGGCGTAGCTTATATCCCCGGCGGCAGAGGCGCAAATGCGGCTATCGCGTTTACAAAGCTCGGTGCTGACACAACCTTCTGCGCCAAGCTCGGCGCTGACGTACACGGTCAGCAGTTATATAAATTCTATCGCGAGCAGGGTCTTGATACCTCGGCTATCAAGGTAGACCGCGACTTCTCGACCGGCTTTTCCGCCGTTATCAAGGAGAGCGACGGACAGAACAGAACCATCTTTTACCCCGGCGCAAATACTCATATAACCGTGGACAGCATCATATCGGCGTTCGATACCGAGCCCGACGTGCTCTACACCAACTTTGAGATATCCTTCCAGACCGCCCTCGCAGCAGCAAAGATAGCCGCGCAGCGCGGTGTGCCGATCGTGATAGATGCCGCCCCCGCGGATAAATCGCTCCCCCTCGAAGCACTCCCGTACGTTGAGATCTTCTCTCCCAACGAAACCGAGGTGCACGAAATGACGGGCATTATGCCCTCGGGCGCAGATTCCTCGCTGCGTGCCGCACTCGCTATCTGGCGCAGAATGAAGTGCAAGTATATAGTGATCAAGCAGGGCTCTCGCGGCGTAAGCATTTACGACGGCAAGAAGTTCGATATGGTTCCTGCCTGCCGCCCCGAAAGGATCGTCGATACCGCAACCGCGGGTGACACCTTTACCGCCGCTATGACACTCGAGTATATGCGCTCGGGCGATATAAAGGAGGCGGCTCGCTACGGCGCGGCTGCCGCAGCAATTGCGATCTCACGCCCCGGAGCATCCAGCTCCATTCCCACCGCTGATGAGGTGCGCAGATTTATAGCGCTTAAGGGATTTTGATCTTAACCTACCCGGAGAAAAACATGAACGCACAGCAGCTTAAAAACTATATAAACAGCGGCGCGCTTTGCGCACGCACTGATATTTACGCAAACGTCGAGGCGCAAAAGGAAAGATATATCGCCGCGATAGATAAGTTCACCTCGCTCTTTGGCGGCGAGAGGGATATATACGTTCTCTCCGTCCCCGGCAGAAGCGAGCTTCTCGGCAACCATACCGATCATAACGCAGGCAAGGTTTTGGCAGGCGCTATCGATCGCGATATAATCGCCGTTGCATCCCCCAGCGACAACGGTAAGGTAACCCTGCAATCCGAGGGCTATCCTACGGATACGGTAGACCTTTCCGTAGCCGATAACCCCGACAGCTTTGCGAATTTTACCTCTGCCGCGCTTATCGCGGGCGTTGCTAACGGTCTTTCCAAAAACGGATATGAGATCGGCGGCTTTGACGCATATTGCACGTCCGACGTGCTTAAAGGCAGCGGAATTTCCTCGTCCGCGGCGTACGAGGTCATGATCGGAAATATATTCAATCACCTCTACAACGGCGGCAAGATCGAAAACACCGAGATCGCGAAGATCTCGCAGTACGCAGAGAACGTCTTTTTCGGCAAGCCCTCGGGTCTTATGGATCAGATGGCGTGCGCGGTCGGCGGATTTGTGTATATCGACTTTGAAAACGCAAAGGCTCCCGTTATCGAGCCTATATCCTTCTCACTTCGCGATGCCGGATACGAGCTTTGTATCGTAAATACCGGCGGCAATCACGCAGATCTTAACGAGGATTACGCATCCGTCCCCGCAGAGATGAAGGCGGTTGCGGCACTCTTCGATAAGGCACAGCTTCGCGGACTTTCCGAGTCCGATATAATCAAGCATTCTATCAAGATCAGATCCGAGCTTGGTGACAGAGCCTTTATGCGCGCTCTCCACTTCGTCAGAGAAAACGACAGAGTAGAGAAGGGCAAGGCGGCACTCGTTTCCGGTGATATGGCTGCATTCTTCGATACAGTTAAGGCATCCGGAACCTCGTCGTTCAAGTATCTTCAGAACGTATATACCGTTAAAAACGTAGGCGAGCAGGGACTTTCTCTTGCACTTTGCCTCACCGACGGTCTTGACGGCGACAAGGTCGGTGCGTCGCGTGTGCACGGCGGCGGCTTTGCCGGCACTATCCAGGCTTACGTAAAGCGAGAGCACGTCGACGAGTACGTCACCCTTATGGACTCGGTATTCGGCGAGGGCGCGGTAATGCGTCTTAACGTCCGTCCTCTCGGCGCAATAAAAGTATTTTAAAATCAAGGAGTATATAAAATGGCAAAAAAGGCAGCATCACTTCCTACCGTAGAAAAGGTAGGCGCAAGTGAAAAGAAGGCCGCGGTTGAAACCGTAATGGCCAGAATTGAAAGAGAATGCGGCAAGGGCTCTATCATGCGCCTTGGCGAGAACTCCAATATGAACGTTTCCGCGGTTTCCACGGGCTCGCTCTCCCTCGACTTCGCACTCGGTATCGGCGGTATTCCCCGCGGCAGAATCACCGAGATCTACGGCCCTGAATCTTCAGGTAAGACCACTATCGCCCTCCACGTTATCGCAGAGGTACAGAAGCAGGGCGGTGAGGCTGCGTTTATAGATGCAGAGCACGCACTCGACCCCGTATACGCAAAGAAGCTCGGTGTCGACATCAACAACCTTCTCGTATCCCAGCCCGACTGCGGTGAGCAGGCACTTGAAATCGCCGAAACTCTCGTTAACTCCGGCGCGATCGACATTATAGTTATCGACTCGGTTGCGGCACTCGTGCCCAGACAAGAAATAGAGGGCGATATGGGCGCATCTCACGTAGGCGTGCAGGCGCGTCTTATGTCCCAGGCTATGAGAAAGCTCTCCGCCTCTATCGCAAAGTCCAACTGCATAGTTATATTCACCAACCAGCTTCGTGAGAAGGTTGGCGTAATGTACGGCAACCCCGAGGTTACCACCGGCGGCCGCGCGCTTAAGTTCTACGCATCCGTACGTATCGACGTTCGCCGCGTTGAGTCGCTTAAAAACGGCAGCGAGGTTTACGGCTCTCACACCAAGTGTAAGGTCGTTAAGAACAAGGTCGCTCCCCCCTTCAAGACTGCGGAGTTTGATATTCTCTACGGCTCGGGTATCTCCAAGTCCAGCGAGATAATCGATATGGCTATCACTCTTGAGATAGTTGAAAAGAGCGGTGCTTGGTTCTACTACAACGGTGAAAGACTCGGACAGGGCAAGGACAATGTAAGAAAGCTTATTGAGTCCGACAAGGAGCTTATGGACAAGCTCGAAGCTCTCATTCGCGAGAAGGTTGCAGGCATGGCAAGCTTCGGCGAGGAGGCTCTCTCCGACGACTTCGAGATCGAGGATTTCGACGAAAACAACTGATTTTGATGAGGCTGTTTCCAGGTGAAACAGCCTCATACTAGACAAAAGGAGAAGATAATGAAGGTAATTTACGTGCGCCCGGGCAGAAGCCGTGGGTATCTTGCCGTCGGAATTTCCGACGGGGCAGAGAAGCGTTCCTTTACCGTGTCGGAGCTTGATTATAAAGAAGCAGGCTCGCCAAGACAGGGGGACGCAGCCGATGCGGATATGCTTGCCGCCCTCGCTCACTCCGACGAGGTGTATCGCGCGCATCTTTACGCCCTTCGTATTCTCTCCTACGCCGACAACAATGAGCGCACCCTGGTGCGCAAGCTCGTATCTCGCGGCATCTGTGCCCCCCTTGCGCAAGAGGTAGCGCACGAGATGGTGAGCCGTGGATACATAAACGAGCAATCCCAGCTTGAAAGACTCGTTTTAACAGAGGCAAACCGCAATCTCACAGGTCAAAGAAAGATCAAGGCCAAGCTCTCGGCAAAGGGCTTTAAGGGCTCTGATATAGAGGACGTGATCGAGCGCCTTTGTGAGTCGGGCGAGATCGATTTTGATCGCTCCGCCAAGCTTCTTATCGAAAAAAAGCTTACACGGGGTGCTACCGACGAGGAAATCAAACAACTTCTTTACAAAAACGGATACCATATATGATAAAGAGATTTGTAAAATACTATAAGCCGCATCTTGGGCTCTTTATATTTGATATGTTCGCCGCGATACTCATCTCGGTGTGCAATCTTTTCTATCCCAACATAGCGAAAAACATCATAAACGAATATATATACGACGATACTATCAGACGTATAGTTATATGGGCGATCATACTTTTTGAGATCTATCTCATAAAGGCGGTCTGTAACTACGTAATGGGCTATTTCGGCCACGTTGTCGGTGTGCGTATGCAGGCTGATATGCGCCGGGATCTCTTCGCAAAGTATCAGAAGCTGCCGTTCTCGTATTTTGACGAGCATAAGACTGGCGACCTGCTCACCCGTATCGCAAACGACCTTTTTGACGTGTCCGAGCTTGCGCATCACGGCCCGGAGAATCTTCTTATCGGCTCATTGATGTTTGTCGGCTCGTTCATAATGCTCGGCAGCATCAATATGAAGCTCACGCTCATAATGTTCTCCATCGTTCCGCTCATCATAATCTTCACCATTCTCTCGCGCCGCACCATAAATAAGGTTATGAAGGAATCGCGCAAGCAGATGTCTGCGATAAACTCGGGCGTTGAGAATTCTATCGGCGGCATCAGAGAAACAAAATCCTATGCCGCGGAGCATCACGAGATCTGTAAATTCAAGGTAACCAACGGCATCTTCCGTCGCCTGCGTGAGCGCGCGATGCACGCCTTTGGCGGCTTCCATTCTATAATGGAGCTGCTTACCGATCTACTCTATCTCGTTATAATCTTCATCGGCGGTGTGTTCCTTTATAACGGTGAGATAGACGGCGGCGAGTTCGCAGCCTTCCTTCTTTACATCAATATGTTCTTGACTCCCATACACCGTTTCGTTGCTCTGTATCAGCAGATGCAGGAGGGTATGAGCGGCTTTGCTCGCTTCCACGATATTATGAATGAGAGCGAAGAAATTGACACGGGTACGGTCGTTCTTGATGATATCAAGGGTGATATAGTGTTTGAGAACGTAACCTTTGGTTACAGCGGGGCAGAGGACAGCGAGCACTACGTTATCGAAGATCTTTCCCTTACGGTAAAGGCGGGCAGCACCGTTGCTCTTGTCGGTCCGTCCGGCGGCGGTAAGAGCACACTTTGTAATCTCATTCCGAGATTTTATAACGTCACATCGGGTCGCATACTGCTTGACGGCATCGACACTCAGGATATAAAGCTTAATTCGCTCCGCTCGGGCATCGGCATCGTTTCACAAAGCGTATTTCTCTTTGATGCCACCGTCCGTGAGAATATCGCCTACGGCAACCTTGATGCTACCGACGAGCAGATCATCGCCGCCGCAAAGAAGGCGAATATCCATGACTACATCACCACGCTTGACAAGGGCTACGACACCGAGGTCGGAGAGCGCGGCGTAAAGCTCTCGGGCGGTCAGCGCCAGCGTATCGCAATCGCCCGCGTGTTCCTCAAAAACCCGAAGCTGCTTATACTTGACGAGGCGACGAGCGCGCTTGATAACGCAACCGAAATGCAGATCCAGTCGTCACTTGAAGAGCTTTCACGCGGCAGAACGGTCATCGTGGTAGCTCACAGACTTTCCACTATCAAAAACGCCGACGAGATCGTCGTAATAGGCGATAGCGGCATAATCGAAAAGGGTACTCACGATGAGCTTATTGCGATTGACGGTGAATACCGCAAGCTCTATGACTACCAGTTCAGAACGGTATAAAAGCTCGAGGACTCTTATGCTTGATTTGCAGGGACAGGCGTAGCGAAGCGGCACGAGCGCAATGAATGACATGCCGGTGGCATGTCAGAACGCGAGTGTGACCGAGTCGCAGCGAGACACTCGACTGTCCGACCGCAATATAAAAAACAAACCCCGACGGATTTTAACGTACGTCGGGGTTATTTTCGTTTTTGTATTAAAGTCTGAACGTAATATCGCCGTAGGTGGGCATCGGCCACGCATCGCGCGCGGTAAGGGTTTCCATCTCGTCAACTACCTTACGCAGTGCGACCATCTTTGACTCGACGTTGTTCTTGTAGTAGAACGCCGCTTCCTCGTCCTTTTTAGAGATCGCGGTGCGCTCTGCCTTGTCGAGTGCGCCATACGCCTCATAGGTCTTTACAAGCAGGACGGAAAGCTTCTCAATAACGTCGACCTCGCACCCCGTGTCGATATTTTTGGATACCAAACGCTTTGCGTTGACCGCATCGGAGAGCGTTTTTATGTATCCGGATACCGCAGGGATTATATCGCGAATGGTCATCTCAAGCATCGTACGTGCCTCGATATTCTTGATCTTTCTGTAATTCTCAAAGAATATCTCGCGTCTTGAGCGCATCTCGGTCTCGCTCATAACACCGAATTTCGTAAAGAGCTCTACGTTCTTCTCATCGGTGAAATGCTCGTATGCCTCGGGCGCTGTCTTGAAGTTTGAAAGTCCGCGCTCTGCCGCCTCTATCTCCCATTCCTTTGAGTAGGAGTTGCCGGAGAAGAGTATGCGTCTGTGAGCGAGGAAGGTTTCCGCAAGAAGCGCGTTAAGCTCGTCTTCAAAGCTCTGTGCAGCCTCAAGCCTGTCCGCAAACACGGTCAGCGAATTTGCGACCGCGGTGTTAAGCACGATGTTTGCCATCGCTACGTTTTGCGATGAGCCAACCATTCTGAACTCGAACTTGTTGCCCGTAAACGCAAAGGGCGAGGTTCTGTTTCTGTCGGTGTTGTCGCGGCGAATAGCAGGTACTGACGCAACGCCAAACGACATATACTTCGCTCTGTTGCTCGCATAGCTCTGTCCGTCGATTATGGAGTTGACTATCGCTTCAAGCTCTTCGCCAAGGAAGATGGAAATTATAGCAGGGGGTGCTTCGTTTCCGCCAAGACGGTAGTCGTTTCCGGCGGTCGCGGCAGATATGCGCAAAAGATCCTGATACTCGTCAACAGCCTTTATAACTGCCGCAAGAATGAGCAGGAACTGCTTGTTCTCCGCAGGGTTCTTTCCGGGCTTCAACAGGTTCTTTCCGGCATCAGTGCCGAGCGACCAGTTGTTGTGCTTACCCGAGCCGTTAATGCCGGCAAACGGCTTTTCAGCCAACAGGCAGGCAAGACCGTGCTTGGGCGCAAGCTTGCGCATATATTCCATTATAAGCAGGTTGTGGTCAACCGCTATGTTCGTGGTGGTAAAGATAGGTGCCAGCTCGTGCTGTGCGGGTGCTGCCTCGTTGTGCTTGGTCTTTGAGGGAATGCCAAGTCGCCACAGCTCCTCGTCAAGCTCGTGCATAAACGCGCTTACTCTCGGGGGAATCGTGCCGAAGTAGTGGTCATCCATCTCCTGACCCTTTACCGCAGGCGCACCGAAAAGCGTTCTTCCGCAGTAGAAAAGATCTCTGCGTGCCTTGAAATCGTCAGCATCGATAAGGAAATATTCCTGCTCCGCGCCGACGGTGGTGGTCACGCGCTGCGCCACGGTATCACCGAAAAGGCGTACGATCCTGAGGCCTGCCGTGCTGATCGCGTCCATAGAGCGAAGCAGGGGTGTCTTGGTGTCAAGCGCATCGCCGGTATACGAGCAAAACGCGGTCGGGATATAGAGTGAGCCGTCCTTTATAAAAGCATAGGACGCAGGGTCCCACGCGGTGTATCCGCGCGCCTCAAAGGTCGCTCTCAGACCACCCGAGGGGAAGGAGGAAGCATCGGGCTCGCCCTTTATAAGCTCCTTGCCCGAGAATTCCATTATAGCCTTGCCGCCGCCAACAGGGGTGAGAAAGGCATCGTGCTTCTCTGCGGTAACGCCCGTGAGAGGTTGGAACCAATGCGTAAAGTGGGTCGCGCCATGCTCTATTGCCCAGTCCTTCATCGCGCTCGCGACTATATCCGCGATTCCGGGGTCGATCTCCTTGCCCGTTTCCATAGTCTTGAGCAGGGATTTGTATACTTCCTTGGGCAGACGCTCGCGCATTACGTCTTCGCTGAAGACTCTTGATGCGTATATCTCGGATATGCGTACGTTTGTTCCGCTCACGGTAATACCTCCAAAGCTTTATGTCTAAAATAATATGAATATTATATAACATATTTTTGAACTTGTCAAGTTCTTATTGACTTTTGTGGCGCGCGGTGGTATAATTCATAATGGAAAATGACGGACAAATGACAATAGTAGGAAGTTTAAAATGTATTATATAACTCTTGACCTTGAATGGAATCAGGCCTACGCGCAAAAGGCGTTGGCCGTACAGCGCCGCCTTTGCTCCCGCCTTCGCGGTGAGGTAATACAGATCGGCGCAGTTAAGCTTGATAAGAATATGCGTATCTGCGGCTCGTATCAGATAATCGTAAAGCCGAAGTATTTTACCAAGCTTCATAAGCACGTTTCCGAGCTTACCGGCATAACCCAGACTCAGATGGATCTCGGCACTCCGCTGCCCGACGCGGCAGAGCGCTTTAAGAATTGGTGCGGCAAGGACTTTGCCTTTCTCACCTGGGGCCCTGACGATATCCCCATGCTTAAAGAAAACTTTAACGTGCACGATATAGAAAGCTCCTGGCTCGATAACGTTTACGATCTTCAAAAGATCTTCAACAAGCAGACCGAGGACTCCAAAAAGCAGCGCTCGCTCGAATTTGCTATGGAGTACTATCAGATACCGCAGAATCTCCCGGCGCACGATGCGCTCAACGACGCTTACTTCACCGCGCTCGTCGCACAAAAGCTTGACGTCGAAGAGGGTATAAAGACCTATAAGGGCGCTGACGGAGACGCTCTCTTTACCGACGTTATCGGTGATGCAGACGCGGGGGATGACGGCTACGTTACCATAGGTGAGCTGCTTGACGACGATATCGTAAAAGCACCGCACTGTCCTATCTGCGACCGCAAGCTTACTCTGCTCTCAAAGCCCCTGCACTCAAAGGGACAAAGATATACCTTCCACTACGGCTGTCAAAAGGACGGCGAGATGTTCCTCGTCCTTAAGCTCTACCGCAATTTCAACGATACCTGGCGTGCCAAGCTCACCGTCGACAAGGCGAGCGAGGAGAGGGTAGCCGAATTCAAGAGCAGCCTTGAGAAGAGCGCGATAAGAAAGAAGTCGAAGCGCAGAAATCCGAGAAAGAGAAAGCCGACCGTTACCCAGGGGGCAGAATAAAACAAAAGCGGAACACCGAACAAGTGTTCCGCTTTTGTTTTTGACAAAAAAATAGGCGGGGTGATTGAAGCCCCGCCTTTTTATCATGCTAGTTAACGTTTCTGAAAATCAGAACGTGGGTACCGCAGGTGTTTCACCGTTTACAACGTCCTTAACAACGTCGCTGGTGGTAATAACATCGGTAACATCCAATTTAACTATTTCGCATGTAGGCATTTCGTATTTCATCTTAATCCTCCATACAAAACAAAGCACCGCATGATCGATTGCACCTATATTATATCGCATACGCGCAACTTTGTCAATACCTTTTTTAAAAAATGACCCATCAATCGTATATTATCTCGGTTTTGTACGATGAGGGAACGGTGAAGGAGTATTTTTTCTCGTTTCTTTTTACGGTCAGCTTTTCCGTTGCCTTGTACGGATTGAGGTTTCCGTCACCGCCAAATATATTTGCGCTTGTGATCGTTCCCGTTGCCAGCGAGATGGTCTTAACACTCGGTGAGCTTATAACGAGATTTTCCACCGTTACGTTTGTCGGAGCGGAGCAATCGTAACCGAAATAGTGGTTGCTCCACACGCCGCTTATAAGGTTAAATGTGCTTGATGATCCCGTGTACTCCACGGTCACGTCCTTGATTATGAAGTCACCGTTCCAGGTCGAGCCGTAGTCACTTCTGAGCGAGAGCATCGAGCTGCTCGTTCCCGTATATACCGTTGAATTTTCAAGGGTAAACGTACCCGCACCGATCAAGGTTATCGCGGCGACGGTGGAATTACGTACGGTCGCGTTGTAAACTCCCTTGTGCGCATCAAATCTGGTGAGAGTACAGCCGTCGTAGGTCATGTTTTTACAGTAGTTAGAACCCATTATTCCCCAATAACCGCCGTTTGTAGAAACGCGTCCGTCATCTAAAAAGAAGTTCGACTGTGTCACGTTTCTTATCGTGAGGTTGTTTGAGTTCCCGGGGCCGAGATCGTAGCTGCCCATATTGCTGTAATTTCTGTGGCCGGTTAGTACGCATTCCTCTACAAGCACGTTGTTTGTGTTGCTTATGGAAATAAATCCGTTGTACGGCGCGCCGTAGTCAAGCTCGCCCGTGATAAGATGTATCACGCTGTTTAATACGGTGTTCGAGCGCTCGATCACAATATTGCGTGAGTAGTAATAATAAACGGGGCTGCCCGCATCGTTGAATTCGAGCGGCACCTGGTTTGCAATAGTCGTAAAGGTAGCACCGCCGCCGTCTATCCTTATCGGCGCGTCGTCTATTCGCCTTGCGATTATGCAGGTTATCTCCGCGTAGTCAAACATAAATCTGGCATTTGGATCGATGTTTCCGTACTCGTCGACGGTGATGATCTCGCACTGCGATCCGCCGCCCTCATAGTGACTGCCGTATCTTATGTAATTCTGATGCTTGTCGTTATATACGGTTAAAAGAGCAGGGTATCCAAGCCCGAGATCGAGCTTGGTGCAGGTTTCGGCGTCTATGCCTCCCGAGGCGTTGATGGCAGCTATGATCTTTCCCGCCTCGGATGAGTCGCTCGGCTTATACGTAGTAGCCGCGTCCGAGGTGATCTTGAATATCGCCGCGCCTCTGTCGGCATCGCTCTTGTCAAACGAAAGGTCGTCTATAATGAAGGACGCGCCGTTCCAGTTGACGTTTGTGCGCACCTGTATGACCGTACCGAACGTTCTGCCGATGTAGTAGGTCTTTCCGTTGGTCGCGTTTACGGTGTGTCCGTATTTGTTTGCATATTCGTGGCAGGCGAGTATCGCGCCAAAATCATCCGACACGCCGTCACCCCTTGCGCCGAAATCCTCGTAATAGATGTTTCTTACGTCACGGGTGTAGAGAGTACCCTTGTAAAGATTAACGTTCGGCTTGTTTAAAAGAAAGCTCGTGGCTTCCTTCACGACGTCCTCAAACACGCTTGCAAACTCGCACTCAAAGTGTAGCTCGCCATTATCGTCAAGGCGCACCGTGAAGCCGTTGTCCGTTCTTCTGTCCGAATCAGCACCGATGTATTCTATGTATATCGCGTGCTGCTTGTCCTCGAGCGTGGAGATCTTTTGAGTTCCAAGCCATATTCCCGACTTTCTGTACAGCTCGTCCTGAAGTGCCGCGGCTGCGTTTTTTTCTATCGGCAATGTACTTCCAAAAGCGATAACGTATTCGGAAATTGAGGGCCCATTCATGATATTTATGCTTTCAATTTCGTAGTCTGTTTGCGGCTGCTTGTACGTCATATCCGACTTTACCGTAAGCTCGTCGACAAAGCCGTCGTAATCTTCAAGCATAAGAATATCGTTCTTAAGGTAATCGATAGCCTTGCGGTAACCCGTGCTTCCGCCTGCCGTGATAAATATCTTGCCCCTGATCGCCTCAATGGCAAATCCCTTGTAGCCAAGATAATGCGTGTCAACGTTGAACCTGTAGCCGCGGCTCGTGACCGGGCCGAGAATTATCTCTGTGCCGGGATCAAGATCACTTGAGTCATAGGACTCGCACACGTCGCCGTCCTCTATGTAATATTTGTTAAGCTCGCGGATAAAGTCGCCGGCGTAGCCCTTAAGCTCGCTTGATGCGTTGGATGCCACAAGCACCGTGAAGGTCGCCTTGCCGTCCTTTACCAAGGTGATAACAGGGTCGGCGGTAAGCTCTTGTCCGCACACGTCGCATATCTCGTCCTTGTTTCCGTCCTCGTGCTTGCACTCCTCGGCGCAAACAGACTCACCGCACACGTCGCATATGTTATCGGCATTTTCGTCGGTGTGATCGCACTCTTTGCCGCATGAGATCAGGCAAGCAAGAGTAAAAAGGGAAATGATCAAAAGCAAAAAGGCTCGTTTCATTTTATCAGCCCCCAAAAGCAGTTTTTTCTTTATTTTACAACAAGCAAAAAAGAAAGTCAAGAAAAGGCGCGCAGTTTTCTGCGCGCCTTTAAAATTATTCTACGTTGACAAGCTTGCGTATCTCCCTTTCGCGAAGCATAAGCACCGCGCAAACAAGACAGATAGCAAAATCAACACCGAGAAAGCTACCGTTGTAGAGAAAGGAATAGAGATACTTTCCCATTCCCTCGGGAGCCCATTGACCCCATATAGCAACACCGGTGATAAAGTGAGAGAGAAAACGCACGAAAACTACGCCGAACATTCCGACGTAAGCGCCGATCTCCTGCTTCTTAAAGACCTTCACGTCCTTAAGTACACCCGCAAGACCGAGCACGGTGAAGGGAACTATGTAGTCAAAAAGAATACATATCACGAGTGTCGCCGCCGTTTCGCAGTAGGGAAATACGTCACCCTCGACGTACGCCTGCAAAAGCTGGGTCAAGGAGTAGACAAACGAAGTACCGATGCCGATCTTCGCACCGTATTTGATGGATATCAGCATTATCGGCAGCATGCTTGCCACCGTAACCGAGCCGCCAAGCGGCATTTTGTAAAGTCTGGCACAACTTAAAACAAATGCCAGAGCTACCATGATCGCGCACTCGCATAGTGCGCGGATCTTTGTGTTTCTCATAAAAGAAACCTCCTTTTAGAAAAAAATACCGCACAGAACGACATCCGTGCGGCATGATTTCCAAAAGAAACGATCTTCCTACGACGGCATTATCCGTATCAGGTCAAAGGGTTCGGTGTTAACCATCTCAGCCATAGGGCACCCCTGATGTATATTCTGTTTTGCGGTTTAATTCAGTATAGCACCACTGATTGCGGTTTGTCAATACCTAATCTCAAAATTATTTTTCGATCATTATGAGCAGCGCGCCGCACTTGACGGTGACTCTGCCGCTGCCGCCGATAAAGCGGTTGGATACTGCGAGAGGGAACTCGGGGGTGAGGGTTATATCTTCACAAGTGTATTCAAGCCCCTCGATCGTAACGCCCTCAGCCTTGCCGCCAAACGCAAAGGCAGAGAAATGCTTGCCGCACTCACCACGAACCTCAATAGAGCCGTTTTTTATAAGCAAGGTAGTACCCGTGTCGCTTAAAATACATCCGCGGTGTCCACGCTCGCCCATATATAAAAGTAAACTATAATTTGCAAAAGTGTGATCCTCACGTCCGCCGGTAGCTCCGTGTATCTGAAAATCGCAAAATCCGCGCTCAGCGCCCTCAAGGTATGCGAGCATCATGTCGGTTTCGTCCTTCTTTACCGGGTGACGAATGATCTCGACACCCACAGGAACTTCGCTTATCGAGTCGAGATCTCCTATGAGCAGATCGCATCTTATGCCGTGCTTTTTGATGGCATCGTATCCGCCGTCCGCCGCTATAACAAGATCGTTTGCACCGGGGGTAAAGGGAGTTGTGAAATCTCCCGCACCCACAATATAACAAATTCCCATAGCTTTAACCAAGATCAAGCATAGTGTCCAGCGCCTTCATAACGCCGAGCTTGCCGTATTCGTAGGTAAGACCGCCCTGCATAAACGCGGTGAACGGCTCGCAAAGAGGGCCGTCGCAGGACAGCTCGTTTGTCGCGCCGGTAACGAAAGTGCCGGCAGCCATGATCTCGGGGTGAGGATAGCCGGGCATATCGCCGGGGACGGGAACGCAGTATGACACAGCGGGAGAGCCCATGTGAATACCCTTGCAGAATTTTATAAGCTTCTCAGCGGAGTGGAGATTGAGTGTCTGTACTATGTCGGTTCGCTTCTCGTCGTATTTGGGATCAACGTCACCGTAGCCCGCAAGCTCGAGCAGTCTTGCGGCAAAAGCCATTGATTTAAGGGTGGATGCCACAGCCGCAGGCGCCATAAAGAAGCCCTTGTAGAAGGATGCAAGCTGGTTGAAGTTTGCGCCGAGCGACTTGCCTACACAAGGCGCGGTAAAGCGCTCCGCAATGTCCTCAATGCACGCGTGCGTTCCTACGCAATAAGCACCGCTTACCGCAAATCCCGCACCGAGATTTTTCATCATCGAGCCTACGAATACGTCTGCGCCAACGTCGGTCGGCTCTCTGTCCTCTGTGAACTCGCCATAGCAGTTGTCTACCATAACTATCGTATCGGGGCACGCCTCTTTTACCGCGCGAATAGCTTTTTCAAGCTTGTCGATGGTGAGGCTCTTTCTTGCCGAATATCCGCGGCTTCTTTGAATTGCGGCGACACGGATGTCACCCTTTGCCACTCTTGCGCGTATTGCATCAATATCAAAGTCGTTGTTTATAAGGTCGATCTCTTCGTACTTGACACCGTACTTTATAAGGGAATTGCGGCTGTCGCCTGCCGTGCCGATAACGCTTCTTAAGGTGTCATAGGGCTCGCCGGAAATGTAGAGCAGGGTGTCACCCGGCTTCAAAAGTCCGCCGAGAGTTACCGCAAGGGCGTGAGTGCCCGACATAAGCTGGGGTCTTACGAGTGCATCCTCCGCACCGAATACCTTTGCGTAAACGCGCTCAAGCTTATCTCTGCCGGAATCGGTGTAGCCGTATCCGGTTATCTCAATGAAATCCGCGGTTGAAACGTAGCACTCCTGGAAAGCGCGAAGAACCTTTGCGGAGCAGGTCAGGGCAACCTCGTCAATTCTTTTAAATACCTCGGCGCAGTCTGCCTCGGCACGTACCGCAAGCTGTGCAACCTTGTCGCTGATGTTATATCCGTAATACATAAATTTTCTCCCTTACAGTGATTCGAGCAGGCCTTGAAGCTCGTTAAGATGCTTTATCTCGCAGTCGGGTACGATGTCGGTATAAAGAGTACCGTGCGGATTGTAGTGACAGGTGAGAATTCCTGCATTTATTCCACCGAGAATATCAGAGGAAAGACTGTCGCCGACGATTATGCACTCCGATTTAT
>JAZNGE010000017.1:0-66792 GCA_045576315.1 Eubacteriales bacterium
GCCATAAGGCGTTCTTCGTAAAGCTTTTCCCCAGGACGCAAGCCCGTACACTGAATTTCGATATCTACCCCTGGCTCAAAGCCCGAAAGCTTGATAAGATTATAGGCAAGGTCGTAAATCTTGACAGGTTCCCCCATGTCCAGCACGAAAATTTGTCCGCCCTTTGCATACGCCCCCGCTTGCAAAACAAGGGAGACCGCCTCGGGAATTGTCATGAAATAACGGATAATATCCTGATGGGTAATAGTGACGGGTCCACCCTCGGCGATTTGCCTTTTGAACAGAGGAATGACCGAGCCGTTAGAGCCAAGCACGTTACCAAAGCGGACAGCAGCAAACACCGTGGCGCTATCCTTGCGGCACTGTATTACCATTTCGCAAAGGCGCTTTGATGCACCCATAACGTTGGTGGGGTTAACCGCTTTATCGGTTGAGATGAGTATAAATTTCTCTGCGCCGTACTTCTCTGCCATGTCGGCGGTATTGTACGTGCCGAGGACGTTGTTTTTGATGGGCTCGGCGTTAGAATGCTCCATAAGAGGCACGTGCTTATGCGCTGCTGCATGGAAGACTATCTGGGGACGGTAGTGCGCGAATATTGCATCGAGGCGCGCACGGTCGCGTACGGAAGCGATCTCAACAGAGAGGTCGAGAGCATCTCTGTATTTACGGATAAGCTCCTGCTGAATGTCGTACGCGTTGTTCTCGTAAATATCGAGAATAATAAGCTTTTTGGGGGCGCACTGTGCGACCTGACGGCAGATCTCGCTGCCTATCGAACCACCGCCGCCGGTTATAAGGACGACCTTGTCACGATAGTAATCGGCAGCCGTGCTGTCAGTCACCTTTATTGCATCGCGGAAGAGGAGATCCTCGATGCGTATATCACGGATGGCGCGCTTTTTCTCTTCGGATTCATTTCCGTCGGATTTGATCGGGAAATCGTAGATTTTGACCTTACAGCCAAGACCCGTGTAAAATTCGTAGAAGTGTTTGATCTTTTCCTCGCTAAGCTCGGAGATGGCGATGAACACCTCGCGCACTCCGCTTGCACTTATCTTTTCAACGAGCTTATCGTCGTTTGCATAAACACGAAGACCGAGCAAGCTGACGCCGACCTTGTTTGCGTCCTTATCGATGAAGAACATGGGGGTGTACTTGGAGTTTTTGTCGTAGAGAAGCTCTTCGGCAAGGAGGCTACCTATCTGTCCTGCACCTATGATGGCGACGGGTATCTTCTCCCCTGCTGACTTATTGTGAGCGATATTCTGACTGCGGTGCGCATACTGATAAACGAAGCGTGAAGCAAGCGTCATTATACAAGCCATACTAACCAGCGCGCACGTACGCCAACCGCCAAGGTTTGCAAAGGGCACAAACGCGGTTATGGCAACGGAAATACCACCGCCGACGAAGTCCGCAAGGATCAATTCGAGCGACAGTATAGCATTGGCGTAGCGCCACATATTAGAATAAATACCTATAATAAGGCGTGCCGCAAAAACGCAAACGTATATAGCCAAGGCGTTGAATGCAAAGCCGTATAACGGTAGTCTGAGTTTTTGCGTGAATGAAAGCAGTACACAAACAAAAAGGTATACTCCCACAAATATCGCGAAGTCTATACCTATCAGTGTTAATCGACGTTTATTTTTAAGTGAAGTCATAAGAGCTCCTAATAATATTGCACGTGTTATTTTAAAATATTTTACACACATCATAAATTATAACACTTTTATCGTTTTTTGTCAATAGGTCGCGGACAAATTGAGGTTTCGGCTTCATCGGCGAGTGCGCCTATATGAAAAAACGCAGTGCAAACGAGTGATATTTCCCGTCATTTTCCCGAAATAACGTTACACGGGTGGGAACTTGAGGGGGAAAAATGAAAGGCAGGGGTGCCGAAGCTCCCCTGCCCTTTTTGGTTTTTGCTACTGAATTTTGCTGTTAGGTTTCAACAAACGTAAGTTACTGCTTCTCAAATCCAGCCGAAAGGACAATGCTGCCTATCTTCTTTTCGGTCCAAACGTACTCGCTTCCGTTCATACTCACGTTCATGTCCTTCCAGAAGTCGCCTGTGGGAAGATTCATGGTAACGCTGTTTGTGATGGTAAGATTCTTGGTGCATACGAGATGGTTTGTACCGTAATCATACGTGATAGAGGAGTCGCCCTTATCCTGCGGGCCGTGCTTGCCGGCTGCGCTGGTAGCGGGAACCTCGGATGCGGTGAGATTGTTGATATGGCCTGCTTTTTTATTATAAGCAGCAGCTGTTGCTCCGTAGTAGTAATATACCACTACGTCACTGCCGTCACGTCCCAGGGTCGTCTCTATTCTTTCGCCGTTGATAATTTCAGCCTTGTATTTCTCAACGTGGAAGTTGTTGATAGTTACGTTCTGAGGCATATAGGTATCAAAGCCCCAATACTGATTCACATATATTCCGTAAATGAGAGAGATCACATTATTATTGGGCATATCACCTTCGCCGTACATTATGGTGAGACCGTCGATCTCGAGGTCTCCCTTCCAGGTCGAACCGTAATCGGTACGAAGATAGATAGCTGCGGCGTAGTCCTTATCGGGATAAACAGTCACGTTCGTAAGTTTGATCAAGCCGCCACCGATGAAGTTCATATGATCGAAGGTGGAGTTCTCGATAGTTACGTTGTACGCGCCGGTGTGAGCGTCGAAGGAGTTAAGAGTGCAATCGGCGAGATACATATTACGCATATGGTTAGTACCGAAGAGACCTCTGTAAACAGGGTATGCGATAAGTGAACCGTCTTTACCGGCGGAGAACATATTCTTGGTATCGCAGTTGATCCACTTTACATCGTTAGCGTAGCCGGCGCTGAACTCGTAAGAGCCCTGGCTCGTGCCGGTGTCTCCGCCGTGGCTGTTATGGTTCATAACAAGCATATCCTTGATGGTTACATCAGAGCAATACTCAACCTTGATGAAGGTATAAGCCATACGGTCGTTCGTATTGTTGGCGTTGTCTGCTGCTTCCTCAAGGAAGATACGATCAAGACCCTCAACAGTTGCGTTGGAGCGGCGGATGGTAATATTTCTTGCGCTCTGCTCGTAGTGATACAGGTACTGCTTAACGTCGTTGTTTACGTAGGTCTCGAAGATCGCGTTGATCTGACCGTTCGCATCAAGACCGGAGATCTTGATCTCCTCTGTATCAACGGCGTATGCCATTACCTTGTCACTGTCTTGGTTGTTAAGATTTGTGTAATCCCACTGAACAGGAGTCGAGGGATCGATAGTTCCGTCTGCGTGAACGAGAATTACCTCGGAAATGGCATTACCGTTCGATGCATTAGCGCCGTAGCGGAGGTAGATATTCTTATCCGCGTCGACAAGATGAACGAGCATATCGCGGCCGGGGGCGAAGCCAATGTTGGTCGCGCCTGCGGAAAGCGAAGTGAGCTTGCCCTTCCAGTTTTGTTCAACCTTTTCAGAGCCGTACTCATCAAGAATGAAAATAGGCTGACCGGTGTATGCGTGCTTTCTGCCACAATCGCAGCCCGCAAATTCTTCCTTGGTTGCAGGTTTGTTCGGATCATCCGCATCGTATGCCGAGTAAACGTGGTTACAGATCGAATCGTCGTCGATGAGGAGGTTAACTCCGTTCCAGGAGGTGTCGGTAGCTACTATGATAGAATCGAGGTTCTGACCATTCTTGTAAACGGTATCTACCACTCCATCGAGGTTGGTATCGATCTTGTAAAGACCTATGCCCTCGGGAAGACTGATGTAGTAGTTCTTTGCAACGGTGGGATCGGAGTTACCGATAACTGCGACGTGCTTGCCGCCGGAGAGGTCGGTTCTAGCCTTCCACTCGTTAGCATTTGCGTGAGTCCAATAGATAGCCTCGTAGTTGTTAGTGCCTGAGATGTGAGTTGCGCGATTGTGAGCGGTCACGCCGTCTGCAACTGCGCCGTAGTCTTCGTAGTAGAAGAGGTAGGAGTCACACTTCTGGCAGTAGTGAGGCTTGAATACGTTGGTGTAAGCTACGACCTCGTCAAGCTTGTTTACCATATCTGCGGGGTGATCGCACTCCCAGAAATCAGCTACGTCGTTCACGGTGATCTTACCGTCGGGGAACTTGTAGGATACGGTGGAGTTTGCAAGTGCAACGACTGCCTTAAGGAAGTCTGCAACTGCAGCAACGTCCTTAACGTCCGCATAGTAGGTATTAAGGTCGGTTATTGCGGAAATTTCAGTACCGTCAGCCTTAACCATAGTGATGGTGAAGGGCTGAGTGAGGTTGTAAACGGGGATATTCTGAGTGTATGCCTCAGTTATATAACCGTTGGTCTTTGTTACGGTGGTGATGCCGTAGATCTGCTCACCGTAGTTTGTACGGTCATCAAGAACGCCGCTGTTGTAGCCAAGAAGAGTGATCTTAATGTCTACGATCTGTGCGCTCTCGTTAAGAGTGAACTTCCATCTGGGGTTAAACTCGGATGCCTCAAAGGCGATAGAGCCAACACCTGCAAGCGCAGACTCGTTTACAGACTTGTCGGGTGTCATATCCGTGGGAAGCTCGGAGCAAAGACCTTTCATCTTATTATAGAGATCAGCAAGAGATGCATCTATAACGAAGGAGGAATTAGCTGCCTTTGCATATTCGGAAAGAAGGTAGGAGTATCTTACGAGGTCTGCAACTACTTCGTATGCTGCATCGTTATACTGGTTGCCCTCGGTCTTCTGAGAGTCGGCGTATACGGTATTAGCATACTTTTCGGGAGAGATGGTGTACTTCTGAGTGAGAGGTGTGCCATCTACGGTGTAATCAACCCAAACTCTGGTAGACTCAGTGAAGGAGACTGCGTCAACGTAGTTGATTACGTACATAGTGTAGTATACAGGATCGTTTTTGTAATCTCTGAAGAGAATCTCGGTACCTGCTACTTCCTTGATCATATTGCCGTTTTCATCAACCAGGTAAACGCGAAGGATCTCAACGTTTTCGGGCATGTCAACGGGAATGTAGAAGTTGTTGCGAATCTGGCCTACGATGGAAAGGTTATACATCGCTGCGGAAAGGTACGCAGTAATGCCGCCGCTTGCCTGAGGATAGAAGTTAAGGTTTGCGGAGAAGTCAGTAATCGTGGAGAAATCAACTGCGGTATTGCCGCCGAAGGTGGTAGTCCAGCCGCCCTGAACGAAGCCGCCGATCTGATACCAGCCGTTGTTAGCGCCGGTGGCGGGAACGGTGTACTCAGGAGCTGCGATGCCGGTAAAGTCATCGTCAACGGGAACTCTTTCAAGCTCGTTGCCGTTAGCATCGTACCAGATTACGTATACGTAGTCAGCAACGTAGTCGAAGGAATAGTTAATTCCGCCGATGTTGATATTCTTAGCGATGTTCTGTGCGATGAGCTTGTCAGCGAGGGTAGTTTTAAGCTTTACATTGGTCGATGCGGAGAAGTAAGTGCCCTTGCCGATGATGAAGTTCGCTGCGGTGGATTCAGCAAAGGTGAAGCTCTTTATGCTCGCAGCAGGATCAAACTTGCCACAAGCGGATTCTCCAACAACGTTATCACACTTGCCGTCACCATTAGTATCGCTGAAGGTCGCGCAGGTACAAACGGTGGGGTTGGTGTAGAACTTGTTGCCTATCTGAATGTAGTTGAGCGTACCGTCTGACGCGTTCTTGATAGGAGAGATATTACCGTATATCGTTCCGCCGTTGAAGGTGACGGTAGTGAACTCGTTTGCATTACTGATAAGGTTCTTGTTCACATTGTTGCCTATGATGTTGCAATTGTTGAAGGTGAAGGTAGACTTGATACCCTTCTTAACGTCTTCTATAGTGGTTTCCTTGTTGTTCTGGTTATGGAACTGTCTGTAAGAGGAAGCACCAAGAATGTAACCGTTTTCAACAAACAAGGTGGTGTTGTTAACGGTAGCGGTAATGTTAGCCTGGCCGGAAATGAAGCCGGAGGTATTCATACCGGCTGCAGCGGTGTCAAGGACGAACGTACCGTCATTTACGGTGATGGTGTAGCTAGCGCCCCAAGCATATACGAGAGTGGTTACTCTACCGTCAACGCCGTCGAATACGAGGTTTGCATTATTTGCATTTACATATACGAAGCAGAAGGTAGAATTATTCTCCGCGTAGGAAGCGCCGGGAGTTGTAATGATAGTACCGTTCTCGAACGTTGCGGTCACAGCAGCGTTGAGTCTGAAGGTCTTATCCTGACCGTCATGAATGAGGGTAAGGACGTGACCGTTAAGGTCAAACGTTACATTCTTAGTGATATCCATATAGCCGGTGGGCTGGAAGGTAATATCACTAAGGAATGTGATAACAGAACCGTCGTAAGCCATTGCAATTTTTACAATATCAGCGAGAGTTGCGTTTTCGAGGCAATAGATCACATGGTTGCCCGCGGTAATAGAAGCCTGAGCATTTCCTTTAACAGCAACAACACTATTGACTGTGAAGCTGCCCGTAGTGGAGGTTGCGGGGAAGATAAGTGTTCCGTTATGGATCTGACCGGCAATAGCATACTTCGTAAAGGATATATTGGCTGCGCTGCCTATGGCAGAAGCGAAGATATATCCTTCAGGAAGAGTGGGTGTTACAAGAGTTTTGCCTGCGGGGTTAACGTTGTACCAAGTGGTATTAGCGTCGAAGTGGAGGTTTGCGGAGGTGAAGTTCGAGCCATCCTTCTTTGTGGGTCTTACAAACGCACCGTAAACATCGGAACCCTTGAAGTATACGAAGGTCTTGTCGTTTGCAACACGGATAATCTGGTTATCGTTACCGGTGTAGTAAACCTGACAATTCTCGTAGGTGAAGGTGGAGTGCGCATTATCGTAAGAGGACTCGTTATGAGCAGTGCTTATGAGCAAGCTGCCGCACCAGTCCATATCGATGCTTGCGTTCTGGAAGAGAACCGTGATATTTGCCTTGGATACTATAAGAGCGCGATCAAGGTATGTCAGGTTAGGATAGGTAATTGAATTCTGCTTATGGTATCCGCCGATAACGGTGAACTTAGAACCGGATACGGTGTTGTAGAACAAGCCTGCAGAGTAAGTAGAAATGCCGTTAAGAGTGAAGTCAACAGCAACGGAAGTTGATACGAAGATAGGCTCACCAACATCGTAAGCTTGGCCGGTAGAGGTAAGAGTCTTTCTATAAACTGCGTCAGCTGCGCAGGAAATACGACCGTTAGTGATCGTTACGGGAGCGGTAGTATTGATTATGATCTGGCTATTCGCCATATGCTGAACTATCTGGAGGTGCTTACCGTCAAGGTCAATGGTGAGCGCCTTATCGATGGTTGCTATAAGTCCGTATGCATCGATGGTAACATCATTAAGGAGCTTGATGGTTGCGCCTGCGGGAGCAGCCTCAATTGCAGATGCGAGGTCAGCGTACGCACCGATAACTTCGCCATTTACAATAACGGAGAAGCTGTTCTCGACGTCACCCTGGTCGCCTGCAAGAGCAGCATCACACATGGTGTAGGTAACAGTTTTGGTAGAGTCCTCAAGTTTGAAGCCTTCGACGTTCCAAAGACTGTTAGCAGCTTTAAAGGTAAGGGTTTCGGTGAATTCCTTTTCGGTAATTCTAACGCCGGCACCAACTTTAACTGCGGAGTTACCAATGGTATCGTTGGTAAATCTACAGCCTGCGCCGATAACGATGGAGCCTGCAACGGGATTCTTATTATCACCGTCGTTAGAGGTAGCACCGGGAGCGATCTTACCGAATATATCACACTTTTCAAAGGTGACGGTGGAGTACTTGTTAAGACCCTGAATTATACCATTTTCGCTATCGTTATCTACAATAGTACAATTATAGAAGGACGCAGTGCTCTCAGGAGTAACGTTTGTAGCAACCTTGTAGTTCTGGAAGCCAACAAGGTAAGCAGACTTGTACTCGAGATAGATGGTTGCGTTCCTTACGTCTGCGGTAATGTTGCTGTTACCACAGATCCAACCGGGATAGGTGACGTTGCCGGGAGCTGCATTTACGTGATGCTCGCCACCGTCAACAAAGACGCTGTAAGCTTTATCATAAGAGTAGGTGAGAGCATATCCGTAGGTGTTAGTATCCTTGAAGTAGATCTTAGCGCCGGAGCCAGGCTGAACTATTGCGGTAGCCTTGCCAAAGCCGTACTGCTCGCTTGCTGCAAGCATAACGGTACCGTTCATAAACTTCAGCGATTTAGAGGTAACAAGTGAATACGAGGCGGTAAAAGCACCTTTGTCGTTCTTGATTCCATTCTGCTCGATAAACAGAGTGTGTCCATTCAGATCTATGGTGATATTTTTGCCGATAGAAAGGTTAGCGGTCAAATGAACTCTAATATCATCAAGGAGAACAAGAGTTGCTACGTCGTCTGTGACGTCGGTGTCTTCATCTGCATTAGTAATAACCGCAGCAAGATCCTCAACTGTAGCGTAGTATGTAACACCCTTTGCGGTATACTTAAAGGTGAGCTGCTTCATGAGCTCGTCACTAAGAGAAACAATGTCTGCTACGATCTTAGCGGTCTCAAGGGTAGTTGCACTGTCGAGGACGATGGAGCCTGTCTTGGGACCATTGAAATCTTCGTCAAAGCTGTGCTTTGTAGGAGTGATAGAACCAACTATCTTACAGTTATTGAATGCGATAGTGGTAAACTCGTTGGAGTTGGGAACGATATTCTTATTGGAGCTGTTACAAACGATCTCACAACCGTCAAATACGAAGGACGATGCCTTATCACCGGTGGTCTGATAGTAGCTCATAGAAATCACAAGACCGTTGGTGCTATTTGAAACATAGAACTTCGCGCCGGTAACGGTTGCGTTAGTGTTTGCGCGGGATTCAATAAATGAACCACTTACGTTCTGATAAGAATTGGTGAGGTGATGCTCGCCACCGGTAATATTGATGGTAACGCCGGGAACGTTCATGTTGTAGATGAAAGGACCGACATAAGTATTAACGTTCTCGACGTTTAAAGTAATACTCTTATAAGCAGCGGAGGAGTATGACATGCGGATAACGGGATAGTTCTTACCGGTATCATTACCCTCTGCATCTACAAGCATGGCACGAATAGTACCGTTCTTAATAGTAAAGGTTCCGTTCTGGAGATCAAGGTAGCTCGATGTGTAGTTCTTATTAGCATTGAGTGACTGCTGATGTGTAAAGGTAAAGCCGCCGAGGTCAAGAGTGTAGTCCCTCTGAACGTACTTGACTTTAGTACCCTTCCAAGTGTAGTCTCTGAGGAGCTTGATGGTGCTGCCAACAGTGGCACTGTTGAGAACGTCAACGATCGTATCTGTGCCGGTTTCGGGAGTCCAATATGTCGCGCCGCCCTTTACGTACTCGAATACGTAGTCGACACCCTCAACAACAGAGGAGGAGTAGTTATAGGTTGCAGTTTTGGAAGATGCAACGGTGGGAAGAACAAACTTACCGTCCTCGATGGTAAATGCGCCGTCCTGATAGTTAAGGAAGCTACCGGTAGACGGGAAGAAATCGTTGGTGGAGGTGGAGTCGCCTAAATAGATAATGCCGTTCTTGTAAGTAGGAGTAAGAGCGGAAGTACCGCTGTAACCCCAACGACAGCCCTCGTTGAATACGATGTTTGTTGCAGGCATTGCGCTGGAGGGGACGCCATTTAAGTTTGTTTTGGTATCTGTGCTAGAGTCCCAGTCTTTAAGAGAGGGAGAGAACGTACCGATAATATCACAATTGGTGAACTCAACGAAAGTCCTATTGCTTGCGTTGGAAATAACGGATCTTGAAGAATCGGTGGAATAGATCTTACAATTATCAAAGATAAAGGTAGATTTCTTTACGGTATCTGCCCCCGTCACCTTGTTGCTAATGGAAGAAAGAAGATAACCTTTTTCAAGATAAAGATTGGAATCGGTAACGGTTACTGCTATGTTACCACGGCTATCAACGATTGAAGGCGATGTAGCATCTGCCTGATTGAATATGCCATAGTAGTTGAATTTGTTAAATGTTACCTTTACGGTTGCTGCTCTCTGACCGTAGTTATATACAACGGTGGATCCATAGAAGGTAACGTTGTCAAACACAAGGTCACAGGTGGCGTTTGTGCGGAACAATGGAGCCGCATAGTTGGGAGCGCCTTTAATATTGGCGTAACTATTGTTAGCGCCGGCGATGAAAGTACCGTTCTTTATGGTAACGGTTGCGGTTGCGCTAATGCCGAAGTTAGCATTCTGATGCTCTTGAATGACAGTAATGGTGTGACCGTTAAGATCAAGAGTGAGTGCCTTGTCAATCGAGCCTAAGGACGTGGCAGTCTCGATAGTGTAATCTGCGAGAAGCTTAACGGTGGTGCCTTCGTCTGCATTGCTAATTGCAGTGTAAAGTGTATATCCAGAGTTATAGGGACGCTGAATAGTCTCGCCGTCCTTAACAAGTTCAAATGCGGGAGTGCCATACGCATAATTACAGGTCCAGCTCTTACTGAAATCTTTTGCGGTGAGGAATGCCGCTACGCCACCGTCGTTTGTGTGGAATTGACCAGTTGTACCAACGGTAATGGTATCAGAAAACTTCATAGTAGAATTGAAGGTGAATTTCTGAATACCTTCAGCGATGGTGGGCTCAAACGTTGTTACGTTGTAAGTGGTGGTAACACCATCCTTGGTAACATTATAAGAGGTAGCCCAACCATGACGAGTACCCTCGCCGAATATAACGTTCTTAGTGCCAAATGCTTCGCCTGCCTCTTTAGAAGGAGTTATGAATGCGCCGTAAATATCACATCCATTGAAGTAAGCATAGGTGTTAGAGTCGGAATACAAAATGATAGGCTTATTGTCAACACCTGCCTGAATAAGGGTACAGTCAGTGTAAGTAAGTTTAGTGTAACTATCCGTACCCGAAGGAACGTTTTTATGCGAGTTCGCAAAGAGGGACGAACAATAGGTCATATAAATGTTCGCATTATTGAACTCTGCAACCGTGTTGGTACGCGACTGGATCACACCGCCGTTACCCAAAGCAGTAGTCTTGGTTCCATTTATAGACAGCTTGACAGTAGTAGAGAGAGCCTGGTGGTTACCACCGTTCAAGGTGAACTTAGAGCCGGTTGCGCTTTCGTTGTGGAAGATCGTGGGAACATAGGTGTCAACGTTATCTACAACGAGGTCTACTGCGAGACCGGTTACACCGTTTGCACCCTCGTATGCAACGAAGACAGGAATACCGCCATCAAGCTTACGGTCAACCGCCCAAGCTTCACCGGCATTGAGAAGCTGATTGTTACCAGAAGCAACAAGAACACCGTTCTTAATAGTTACGGTTTCGTTAGTTGCGATGGTTATGTAAGACTCATAGCTGGATTGAGATATAGAGAGCCTATGGCCGTTCAGGTCAATGGTAAGTGCGTTGCTGATGATGCCAACGCTACCGTGGTTCACCGTCTCATAATCTTTATTAAGAGTGATAGTAGCACCTGCGGGAGCATAGGTAAGAGCTACTGATAAGTGATCGGTATAGTATGTAGTGCCAGCAGAGGTGACGGTGAAGGCGTAATCGTTGTTCTCAGTGAACCAAGCATCTTCCAATGAGCCAACAACTACATCGAATTTCACAGATACATCGGTAGGAACTATGGTTTCCTCAAACGACTTACCGTTAGTAACAATATCAACGTAAGGAGTTGTGCTACCAACGTTAATATTTTTGGTTTCGGTGACAGAGGATATGCCATAACCAATATTTCCCTCGGCAACAGTATATCCAAACGTTGCCTTTGCACCCATCACTCGAGTACCATTTTTAAAGGTTACATTTTCACTAGTGATAGGATGATCTGCCATATTAACGTGAAAATCCGCATTGTCTTTATCTGCATTTTTATTAACAGCTGTACTAGCCGAAAAGGCAATCTTTCCAAAAATATCGCAATCATCAAATGTGAAATTAACAAATTCAGTTCCGTATTTAAAGAGAGTATTGCTACCCGAATCAATCAAAGTGCAACCTTTGAACGTAGCAGTACAAGGCGTTACAACTGTATACGTTTTATCACCCTCCGTAACCTTGCTAGCTGCTGAGTAGCCGGCATTGAATGATACCACGTATGATGAACCGTTGGTATAAAACAGCGCATTCTCGGCGCTAAAGTTAACGTTTGAACGCGTAGAGAACCAAGCTCCATCAGCGCCTCTTCCACCGGTAAGCACGTAATGCTCGCCGCCCTTAACTGTAACACTTGCGCCCTGGGCACTATAAGAATAGATAAGACAACCTGAATAAGTATTGACGTTATCAAAAACAAGCTCGGCCTGCGCGTTGTTAAGAAAGAAAAGAGGATATTCAGCATAAGCCTCACTAGTAGTTGACTTAAAACCAGCAGTAGCAAGAGTTCCGTTGGTGACAGTGATCTTTCTGTTAACTTTTATTCTATACTGTCCGGGATAAGCTGTTGCAACTACAAGCGTGTTGCCGCCGAGGTCAATCGTATAGGGTGCTGAACGATTGGCAATGTCGTAGTCCTTGTTGTTTCCGGTTCCAGTAAAACCTTCCGGTTCAGAGAAGATTATGGTCGCATCTCCGGTCAAGGAAACAGTGCCGCCAGAAGGCACGTTCTTGAGCGCTGATACAAAATTTTCAGCTGTAGCATCCAAAGAAACCAACACGCCTTCAGAGTCTGTATACTCGAATTTTGCGGTTTCTGTTGCTCCGTTTTCTACTTCTCCTGTAGTATCTTCAGCGAACGCTGCAACGGCAAAAATACCGCAAATGAGCGCGAGAGACATTACGAGAACTAGAAGTTTCGTTAGTTTTTTCATTTTGTCCTCCAAAATATGTGTAATTTTTTTGTTTATTTTTCACAAAAAATTGCTGAACTATTTGGCAATAATTAGCTCAGATACGAAAAGTATATCATATATATATATAAGTGGCGAGGTATAACCTGTTTTAGGTTGGTAAAATTGTTCACAGTTTTTTTGTGCATTTTTCACATTTCGTCTATTTTTAGGGTTGTTGGACGGTACACTTTTTGTCCGTGTCTTTATGAGCGGAGGCAAAATTTGAGCGGAGAATCTCGGGCGATTCGTGAATCGCCACTACAGAGTAGGGCTGATCAAAGTGCCGCGAGCCGCGTTAACCGTAGGGGCGGCGTTGGCACCTCATCCACCGCAAGCGTCTCGCTGAGGCTCGGTCACAAAACGGCTCTAACAGTCCAACGGACTGTTATTCACTACCGTTTTTGCCGCTATGCTACCCTTCTCCCGTTGGAGAAGGCTGGGAAACCGTAGGGGCGATTCAAGAATCGCCCGTTGCATTCGCGAGGGAGTTGACATTTTGGTGGGGATGTAGTAGAATGGATGTAAAAGAAAAAACGCCCTGCGACACAGGGCGGAGGGCGATGAAAATGACATTTGCGGACAGAGAAAAATTAAAACGCCTGAAGGCGACGTTTGACTTGAGTTTCAGACTGACGAATATGTACGCGCAGTATTTGGAGAGGTATCCCGAGGTAATTACCGAGGAGATGATACGCGAGCTGTGCGAGGGGACGGATATTACCGTCAAGGAGGCACTAGTGGCGCTTTTGTGCGAGATATTCGCGCTGGACGATGCGAAGGGCGGCGAGGATCGCCGCTTGATACGCGAGTACATAACGCCATCGGTGCGAGTACTTGACGTGGCGAGGTACACGGAGAATCCGTACTACAAAAACGTAGCTCCCGAGGCTAAAAAGCTGGGGGCGTGTGAAATTAAATGGGAATACTACCCTGCTTTTCGCGCGGCGGTATGCGACGATATGATCATACGCGATGACTTCGTTGAGGTTGCGCCGATCGGCTTTTTTACCGAGGGATTTCACTTCCCTGCTGTGCTTGAGGACGGAAACGAGTGGATGACACTCACGCCGGTCGATCTTGACACGTGCGAGGAGGCTATCGCGGCGGCGTGCGGCAAGGTGGTGACGTTTGGTCTCGGGCTTGGATATTATGCTTATATGGTATCGGAGAAAAATGACGTTGAAAGTGTGACTGTGGTCGAAAAAAACGAGAACGTTATCGAACTTTTTGTGTCACAGATACTTCCGAAGTTCAAAAACAAGGACAAGATACGCATTGTTCACGCCGATGCTTTTGAGTACGCGGAGAAGGTTATGCCGAGCGAGAATTTCAATTATGCTTTCGTGGACACGTGGCGTGATGCGTCGGACGGTCTTTGGATGTATGAAAAAATGAAGGCGCTTGAATATTTGTCGCCGAATACTGAATTTTCGTACTGGATAGAGCGATTTTTGATCTCGCGCAGGCGCGCTTTGCGCTTTGCTGATCTGTGGGAAAAGCACGAGAGAGGCGACTGTGATGCGCCCGAGAGCTACGATGAATTTATACGGAGGCTTATCTGATGGGTGCTGTATACGAATTTGAAAAAGAAAAGCTCGTTATCGGAGTTATATACCATGATCCCGAGGTATTGGAAGCGGCGATGCGCGAGGTCGTCGCGGAGTTTGGCGAGTGGGATATGGTGAGCGAGGAATTCTCCTTTTCGGGCGAGTACTCGACGTATTACGACGATGAGCTGGGCGGCGAGGGAAAAAGGCGCATTTACAGCTTTGAGAATTTGATAGATCCCGACCGCCAGGTAGAGATAAAGGAGTTCACAAACGAGGTTGAAAAGCGTTATTCCGGTGACACGGGTAGGCACATCAACCTTGATCCCGGCTTTATGAGCCACGGGCGCTTCATGCTTGCGACAACGAAAAACGCAAGCTTCAGAATTCCGCTTGCGCGCGGAATATACACCGAGATGACACTTTTTTATGCGCGCGGAAAGTGGCAAAAGCTGATATGGACGTACAGGGATTATCAATCCGAGAGGGTGCAAAAGTTTCTCGAAAAGGTGAGAAAAAAGTACCTTGAGCAAAGAAAAACGGGCGATTCGTGAATCGCCCATACGGTGTATGAATTGAGGACAGTCGAGGTAGCGAAGCGGCGCGATGGCCTTGAATGACACCACGGTGTGGTGTCAGACCCCGAGCGTGACCGAGCCGCAGTAGACCGCCTGTCCCTACACAAACGTGGTTTACATACAAATAAAAAACGCAGAGAGGCGAGCAGGTCGCACTCTCTGCGTTAACTTTTTGTAAGGTGAAATTACTTAACTTCAACTTCTGCGCCTGCAGCCTTGAGTTGCTCAGCGATCTTCTCTGCCTCTTCCTTGGAAACTGCTTCCTTGATGGTCTTGGGAGCTGCCTCAACAAGATCCTTAGCATCCTTAAGACCAAGGCCGGTGATCTCACGAGCAACCTTGATTACTGCGAGCTTGTTAGCGCCAGCTGCCTTAAGTACAACGTCAAACTCGGTCTTCTCCTCTGCTGCGGGAGCTGCTGCTGCTGCGCCGGGAGCTGCTGCTACTGCTACGGGAGCTGCGGATACGCCAAACTCCTCTTCGAGTGCCTTTACGAGATCTGCGAGTTCAAGAATGGTAAGACCCTTAACGAGGTCAAGAATCTGAGTAGTCTTTTCGTTCATTTTAAATTCCTCCAAAATTATTACAAATTTTAATTAAGCAGACATTAAGCCTCTGCTGCGGCTTCTTCGGTAGCGGTTTCGCCACCTTCGTTTTCCTTGTCGATCTTCGCCTGAAGAACGTAAGCAAAGCTGTAGAGAGAAGACATAAGGCTGCCCATCATCTTTGCAATGAGAACTTCCTTAGAGGGAGTTGCTGCAAGAGACTCAACGCCTGCCTGATCAAGAACGCCACCGTCAACAAAACCTGCTTTGATCTCAAAGCACTTGATCTTGTCTGCGTATTCCTTCATGATCTTTGCAGGAGCGATGGGATCGTCCTGGCTGATCGCGATTGCGGTCATACCGGAGAGATACTGCTTCATGTCACCGTAACCTGCGATGTCGCATGCTCTACCGGTAAGAGTGTTCTTCATTACCGTGTACTCAACGCCTGCCTTACGGAGCGCGGTACGGAGCTCGGTGTCTTCTGCTACTGTAATGCCTTCGTACTTAACGAGAACGCCTGCTGCTGCGCTCTGCATCTTGGATGCAAGAGTTTCAACAACCTGCTTCTTCTGTTCAAGAACCTTATTGCTGGGCATTAGTTTTCACCTCCATAAAAATTACAAATAAAAAATCCTTTTCCGATAAGCATGGCTCACCCGAGAAAAGGACAAAATTATCACAAAAGATTAAATTGTTCTCACCTCGGCAGGAAAGCTTGCACTTTTACCGGAACCTGCTGTCTTAGGATACTTCAAACATTATACACGGAAAGTTGTCGTTTGTCAATAGGTTTTTGAAATTTTTTTGAAAGTTTTTTTGAGGGAGTAAAAAAGGATATGCGCCGCGGCGCTTATCCTTTTATTTATATATGTTTTTCTCTTTGAGCGTGGTATATATTGAACGGTAGGATTCAAGGCGGGTCGCGGGGATCTCACCGTCCTTTGCGGCGCGCGCAACAGCGCACTCGGCTGCACCCTCGCCCACGTGGGCGCAATCGGCATAGCGGCATTTGCCGACGTATGGGACCAGCTCACGAAAGGTTGAGAGGACGGCATCAAGCGGCATAAAATCAAAGCGTGCGAAATCGAGCAGCGAAAAGCCGGGGGTATCGGCAAGGAAGCCGGTATCAAGGGCATCGGAAAGCTCGAATATCTCGACGTGTCTTGTGGTATGGCGGCCGCGCTGTATTTTGCGTGAGATCTCGGCGGTGGCGAGAGTCATGCCCGGGAAGAGCGCGTTCATCAGCGTGGATTTGCCGACACCGGAAGCACCTGCAAAGGCGGACGTTGCACCGTCCTTTACATTATTGTTTATATACTCGGAGAGGGCGGCTATTCCCTTGCCGCTGTCCGACGAGGTGACGAATGCGGGGATGCCCGCCTTATCGTAGATGGCGCGATATTTTTCCGCCGCTTCGGGATCGAGGTCGGCTTTGGTTATGACGACGACGGGGGTTATGGAATTATACTCGGCTATCGATATAAGCTTATCGACGGTTTCGAGAATCGGGTCGGGGCGTGCGGCGGCAAAGACCGCAAAGAGAAAATCGAGGTTTGCCATCGGGGGACGGATAAGGGCATTTTTGCGTGTGAGGACCTCGGAGATAACTATGCCGTCGGGGGTGTCGGTATCGACACTTACGCGCACGTTATCGCCTATAAGAACCTTCTCCTCATCGCGCTTAAGATTGCCCTTTGCGCGACAGGAAAGACGGGAAACGGTACCGTTTTCGACTATACGTACGTCAAAAAGTCCGCCCAAGCCCTTAACGACCTTACCGTATTTTTCACTTATCATTTATCCGCTTCTCCCTTCTCGGAGAGATTGGAGCGGCGAAGCTGACCGCACGCCGCGTTGACGTCAGCGCCGAGGCGGCGACGGACGGTTGCGGTTATTCCCTGCGCTTCAAGCATACGCGCAAACTCGTTCGCGCTCTCGGTGCTTCCCTGCTTAAATCCCGTCTCCTTGACCTCGTTAACCCTTATGAGATTAACGTGGATGGGGGCGGATATGGGGCGGAAGACCGAGTTTAAAAGCTTGGCTAACTCGGAAGCATCGGCAGGGGTATCATTCTTACCGGAGATGAGGGTGTACTCAAACGAGATACGTCTGCCGGTCTTGTTGTAGTAATACGCGCAGGCATCGAGCAATTCGGAGATATGCCACTTATTGTTGACGGGCATTATCGCGCTGCGTTTTTCATCATTCGATGCGTGCAGGGATATGGAGAGCGTGATAGGCATTTCAAGCTCGGCAAGCTTGCGGATGCCCGGCACTACGCCGCAGGTGGAAAGAGAGATGTGGCGGTAGCCGATATTAAGTCCTGTTTCGGCATTCACGAGCTTCAAGAACTTGATTACGTTGTCGTAGTTATCAAGCGGCTCGCCTATACCCATCATTACGATATTTGATATGCGCTCACCGGTATCGCGCTGCGCGGCGATGATCTGACCGAGAAGCTCGGACGGAAGAAGGTCGCGCACCTTGCCGCCTATGGTTGAGGCGCAGAAGCGACAGCCCATACGGCAACCGACCTGACTGGATATGCAGATGGTGTTGCCGTGCTTGTAGCGCATAAACACGCTCTCAACGCAAGCGCCGTCATACAGCGAGAAAAGATATTTAATTGTACCGTCTATTTTGGAAACAAGCTTCTGTTCGACCTTGGGGAGAGTGTCGACCGTTAAGTCGGCGAGCTTCTCGCGCATGGCTTTGGAGAGGTTTGACATTTCCGAAACAGGTGTGCCGAGTGCGAGCCATGCGGCAATCTGCTTAGCTCTGAACGCGGGCTCGCCAATCGATTTCACGAACTCGGAGAGCTCGGAAAGATCGAGAGAATACAGATCAGTCTTTTCGTTTACAGTCATTTATTTTTCCTCAATTTTGAGATAAAAAATCCGTCAGTGTTATGAATATGTGGCCACAAAGTGAGCATACCGTTGTCCGATTTCAGCGACCCAAGTGCAAAATCAACCGCGGTGTAGTCGGGGTTTTGCTCAAGGAATTTACGCACGACCTCGGCATTCTCGCGGGGGTTGAGCGTACAGGTGGAATAGACCAACTCGCCGCCCGCTTTAAGATAGCGCGCTGATGCGGTGAGTATCTGAAGCTGAAGGGGCGGAAGCTCGGTCGTAGCCGAGATGTCCTTATAGCGAAGATCAGGCTTTTTGGCTATGACGCCAAGGCCGGAGCAAGGGACGTCACAAAGAAGCTTATCCGCCTTGCCAAAAAGGGACTCATCGGGGGTGAGAGCATCGCGTGCGGATACGCTTATCGACGTAAGTCCGAGTCGCGCGGCGGTATCGGTTATAAGAGAGATCTTGCTCTCGTGAAGGTCAAAGGAATGTATCTTTGCTTTGTCGGATGAAAGGATAGCCGAGGCAAAGCTCTTGCCGCCGGGGGCGGAGCAAACATCGACTACGGTATCGGAGTCCTCGGGCGAAAGGGCGATGGCGGCAATTGCCGATGCTTCGTCCTGGACGTAGAACCAACCGTCCGAAAATCCCTTGATATTCCTAGGATTTACGGCTCCCGAAAGCTTTACGGTAATCGGTGAAAACTTTACACGGGTGGCGGTGTAGCCCTGTTTTTGAAGCTCGGAGATAAAGTCGTCGACCGAGATCTTAAGTGTGTTTACGGTAAGGGATACGGGGGGCTGCGAGTTGAAGGTTTCAAAGAGCTTGACTGCCTCGTCCTCACCAAGCTCGCCTATAAAATGCTTGACAGTCGCAAGAGGCAAGGAGTAGACGACGGAATAGTAGCGTGCCGCATTCTTCTCCTTTTTGGGAAGCGGGAGAGATCCTTTTTCTCTCGCGGCGCGGCGGAGTATGCCGTTGACCAAGGAGCGCTCCCCCGGGTTTTTAGCGAGCTTAACGGTTTCGTTGACCGCGGCAAAGTCGGGGATATTATCCATATCTACTATTTGACAGAGGCCGAGGCGAAGGATACATTTGGTATGAGTCGTCAGCTTGTCTATGCTTCTGCCCGAGAGCGCGGCAATATAATAGTCGTAGGTGAGCTTATGCTCAACGGTAGTATAAAGGAGAGCAGTCAGACGCGCGCGGTCTTCACCGTTTAAGCCGTCGGCAACGTGAGAGGACAGCGAGAGGTTAACGTACTTGCCGCATTCCTCATAATCCATAAGAAGCTTAAGGGCTATCTCGCGAATATTCATCGGTAATTACTCTCCTTTCTGTTTGTTAGTTAAGAATATCTCCCTTGGCGATCTTGCGGCCTCTGATGAAGTCGCCGGCGCTCATAGCACCCTTGCCTTCCGGCTTTACGGATGTGACTACGAGGGCACCCGTGCCGCATAAAACGGTAAACGAGCCTGTGCCTACGGGGTCAACATCAACGACGAGACCGGGGGTATCGCCCGTCTTTTCTATGGGGGTGGCGCGAAGGATCTTCAGCATTTTGCCACCGAGGTAGCAGAATGCGCCGGGAATGGGGGTAACGCCTCTGATGCGGCAATCAAGGGTTGCGGCATCGAGGGTGAAATCTATTTTACAGTCTTCTTTTTCGATTTTTGCCGCGTAGGTTGCAAGAGTGTCGTCCTGCGGTGTACGGACGGCTGTGCCCTCACCGAGCTTGACTATGACCTCGGAGAGAAGCTTTGAGCCGACGGCGGCGGAGCGGTCGTGTATTGCTTCGAAATCGTCCTCGGGGCCTATCGGGAATTTTTCGATCTCGATTATATCGCCGGTATCAAGTCCGACGTCCATATACATTACGGTAAGGCCGGTTTCTCTCTCGCCCTCCATTATAGCGCGCTGCATAGGTGCTGCACCGCGGTACTTGGGAAGAATGGAAACGTGGAGATTTATACAACCGAGAGGTGGGTAATTTATGACGTCTGCGGGCAGTATCTTGCCGTATGCTACGACGGCGATAAGATCGGGCTTATATTCGTCGAGCAGCTTCATAAATTCACCGTCACGAAGAGTCGATGGAGTGTATACGGGAATGCCGTTTTGCTCCGAAAGAATCTTCACGGGGGTGGGGGTCATGACGTTTCCGCGGCCGCGAGGCTTGTCCTCACGGGTTACGGTGGCGACGATATTGTGACCGTCGTTTATCAATCTTTCAAGGCAGCAGGCGGATATTTCCGGTGTGCCCATAAACATTATTTTCATTCTATTTTATGCCTCTTATTCTTCGATAGCCTTGATCTGCACGTCGGTATAGAGCTTGCCGTCGAGGTGGTCGCACTCGTGGCATATTGCGCGTGCAAGAAGGTCGGTGCCGCGAAGCTCGTACTCGTTGCCGTGGCGGTCGGTCGCACGAACGGTAACAGCCTTCGGGCGCTTGGTTATGCCGTAAGCACCGGGGTTGGAGAGACAGCCCTCTGACTCGCGCTGCTCACCTGCGTAGGCTATGATCTTAGGGTTTATCAGCTCGTAAACCGTTCCCTCCTCTATCTCAATAACGGCGATACGGCGAAGAATGCCAACCTGGGGAGCGGCAAGTCCGCATCCACCGGCAGCTCTCATCGTTTCTATCATATCGTCAAGCAGGGTGATTATACGGGGGGTTATCTCGGTAACGGGTCTTGCTACCTTACGGAGTGTGGGATCACCGAATTTAACTATATTAAGCTTTGCCATGGCTAAAATTCCTTTCGTTATACCGTTAATGGATTAAGGTCTATTGCGAGGGAGACGTTGCGCTTTTCGGAGAAAAAGCAGAGGAGCTCGTGAAATAGCTTTCTCGAATCGCGGTTAAGGCGGCATTTTACCACCATACGCATTCTGTATTTTTCATTCACTCTGTACACCTGCGCTTCAAACGGTCCGAAAACGGTGAACGGAAGCGAGGAATACTCACCCTTGATACGCGATATTATCGCCTCGGACAGCTCCGCAGAGGCGGCAAGCACCTCGCGCTCGACCGAGCCGGTGACGGTAAGCTGCACCATATCGCAAAACGGCGGATAGGTGAGCGAGCGACGTATCTCTATCTCGCCGCGGTAGAATTCGTCATAATTTTGCGTGCAGGCGAGCTTTATTATCTCATGCTTTGGAGAATAGGTCTGTATGACGGCGACACCGTTGTCGCTGGCTCTGCCGGCACGGCCTATTACCTGCGTGAGAAGGGAGAAGGTCTTTTCCGATGCGCGAAAATCGGAGAGGTAAAGAGAGGTATCGGCAAGGACTACGCCGACGAGGGTGACCTTTGGAAAGTCGTGACCCTTGGCTACCATCTGCGTGCCGAGGAGTATATCGTGATTTCCGGAGCGGAAATCGTCTATCATTCTATCGTAGGACTGCTTACCGCCCGTGGTATCGGCATCCATACGCATAACGCGCATATCGGGAAGATACTCGGCGAGTGCGCCCTCTACCTTTTGCGTGCCGAAGCCGAGGAAGGAGAGGTTGTCTGACGAGCAGGACGGACAGGCATGGGGTGTCGGCTCGGTATGACCGCAGAGGTGGCAAAGAAGCCGTCCTCCTCCGGCTGACGAGTGGTAGGTCAAGGACACCGAGCAACGAGGACAGGTTATGACCTCGCCACAGGATTTACAGCTTATCTGACTGTTATAGCCGCGACGGTTGAGGAAGAGGATAGCCTGGCGGTCATTGTCGCGCACCTCCTCAAGCGAGTGTAAAAGTCTGTCGCTGATGGGGGTGAGGTTGCCAAGGCGCATTTCCTCACGCATATCGACTATAACGGCATCGGGCAGGCGGAAGCCGCCGTAGCGCTCACGAAGCGGCACGAGGGTGTATTTGCCCTGCTCTGCCTTATAAAAGCTTTCGATAGACGGGGTGGCGGAGGCGAGCAGCATAAGCGCGTTATTCTTGCCTGCGCGGTAGGCGGCAACGTCACGCGCGTGGTACTTCGGATCGCTTTCGGACTTATAAGTATGCTCGTGCTCCTCGTCTATTACTATCATTCCAAGATTGGATAAGGGCGCAAAAACCGCAGAACGTGTGCCGATAACGAGGTCCACGTCACCGCGACGTATGCGGCGCCAGGCGTCAAGGCGCTCACCCTGTGAAAGAGATGAATGTATAACCGCGACGCGCTCGCCGTACCGTTTGCAGAATATGCCGACGGTCTGGGGAGTGAGGGCTATCTCTGGCACCATCATAATGACGCTCTTGCCGTCAGCGATGACCTTATCTATGGTCTTCATAATGACCTTGGTCTTGCCGCTGCCCGTTACTCCGTAAAGCAGGGCGGCGCGAGGCGCGTTGTCGAGATAGAGCCCCTCGATAGTGTCGTAGGCGGTCATTTGGGCGCGGCTCAAAACGATCGGGCTTGTATCCCTCTCGCTTGCATAGGCGGCGTAAGGATTGCGAATAAGCTCGCTCTCGTCGATCTCTATTATTCCCTTTTCAACAAGGGCGGAAATGTTCTGCGAGCTTACGCCCGGGAGATCGCGCACGAGTGTGTAATCGGCAGAGCCGATCTCGAGAAGATACCTAATAACGCTCTTCTGCCCTTCGCTTCTTATACCGCTCTTGCCGGTTGCTACAAGCAGGGTGGCTGCCGCGGCTTTATCGAGCTTTAACTTACAGGTGCGGGAGTATTTTACGTTCAGGGTATCGGAGAGCGCACCGGGGGCAAGGACGGTTCTCGCCGCCTCACCGAAGGTGCAGAGGGTGTATTCCTTTAAAAACAGACATAGCCCGAGCATTTCATCCGTCAAGGGCGGACGGTCGGTTAAAACCGAATGCACGGGCTTTATGTTAGCGCCCTCGGCATCCGCCTTAACGCGCAGAACTACTCCCATACGGAGCTTATCTGCCCGTCCGAACGGAACTCTGACTATTGAGCCACGCTCGGTATTTTCGGTGGCAACGTAGTCAAAGGCGCGGTCGATGTGATACGGCGCGTCAAGTATATAGACCTCACAGTACATTCCGTATCACTCCTTTTTTGAAAAATTAGTCGTTGTTTGCGGTGGGCTTGCGAAGGGTAAATCTGCCGCTCTCAAGCTTTGCGATAGCTATCTTAACAGCCTTCTGATCCTTGTACTCGGGATCGATAAGAGCTGCAAGAGATTTCTCGGTCATGTGGTTCTCGATAAGCTTCTGTGCCTTTGCTCTCATTTCAACGTACTCGTCGGTAACGATGCGCGCGCACTTTGCTACGCCGAGGACTACCTCGTAGCGATTGAGCTCGCCGTGTGCAAGCTGGTCAATGGTAGGATGGATCATTTTTTCTATCTCACTTTCAATTATTAATCTTCGGGTTCTTCCTCATCGTCGGCAACGTCGCTTGCCAGACGGTTGGTGATCGTTTCGGCCTGTATTGCCGAGAGGATAACGTGGTCGGAGTCGGTTATGATAACCGCCCTGGTTCTTCTGCCGCAGGAAACGTCGATAACTCTATCGTCCTCCTTGGCATCCTGAACAAGTCTTTTTATAGGTGCGGAATCGGGGCCGGCAATTGCGACTATGCGGTTTGCGGAAACCATATTGCCAAAGCCGATATTTATAAATTTCATATTCTGTGCCCCCTTACTCTATATTCTGTACCTGCTCACGAATCTTCTCAAGCTCGCCCTTCATATCAACGACGATGCGCGCGATGCGGGCGTTGTTGCATTTAGAGCCGATGGTATTCGTTTCGCGGTTGAGCTCCTGCATAAGAAAATCGAGCTTACGTCCTGACGGCTCGGGGAGCGCGATGATATCGTAGAACGCGCCGAAGTGGGAGCGCAGACGAACAAGCTCCTCGTCGATAGCTATCTTATCTGCCCATACGGCACACTCGGTAAGCAGGCGGTTTTCGTCAATGGTGACGTTGTTATCGGAGAGAATGTTGCGAAGCCTTGCTTCAAGCTTGTCGCGGTAGCCGACCGTATCGTCGTGCGAGATCTTCTCAACGGTGTCGGCATATGTGCGGACAAGCTCGATCTTTGCGGTGATGTCGGTAGCCGCCTTCTCACCCTCTACGGTACGCATATCGACGTAGCCGCGGATAGCATCGTCAAGGACGTCGCGGAAGAGCTCCCACTCGGCTTCAAGGTCAGCCTCGGGCTTCTCATAAGTGAATATATCGCGGTTTTGCGCGACGGTCATGGTGGTTATATCGTCTTTAAGTCCGAACTCGGACTGAAGAGTGCGCAGGGCTTTTATATAGCTCTCGGCAAATGCGGTATCGATGCCAACGCTTCCGATGCCCGAGGTGTGATCGTCGACGGTGATATAGACGTCTACCTTACCGCGTGCTATTGCGTTGTGCTGCACGTATGCCTTGATACGCTCTTCAAGAAAGGCGTAGGCGCGCGGCAGCTTTACGGAGCAGTCGAAAAAGCGGGAATTAACGCTCTTGATCTCGACCGTTATGTCCTTATCGACACCCTCGCGCTTTGCTCTGCCGAAGGCGGTCATGCTTTTAATCATATGTCCTTATCCTTCCTCATTTAGAGGCTTTCTTTTTGTTTTTTCTGTTGATCGCGCGGATCTCCTCGGCGAAGGAGTCAAGATCCTTGAACTCGCGGTAGACCGAGGCGAAGCGTATGTAGGATACGATATCGAGGTCACGCAGGCGGTCAAGCACCATCTCACCGATGTCGGCAGACTTGATCTCGGTTATGAGGGAGTTTTGAAGCTCGCTCTCTATCGACGAAGCGATCTCCTCGGCGTTTACCGAGCGCTTCTGACAGGCGCGCATAATTCCGACGACGAGCTTATGCTTATCAAAGAACTCGTGGCGGCCGTCACGCTTGATGACGGTGATCGGAACGGTATCAACTACCTCGTAGGTTGTAAAGCGACGGCCGCAGCCGGGACACTCGCGGCGGCGCTTTATGCTGGCGCCATCCTCAACGGGACGGGAGTCAAGGACTCTGGAATCGGGAAAATTGCAAATGGGGCATTTCATATCTGCCGAGGTTCACTTTCTTTTGCTGAATTTCGCACATAGGCGCATAAATATAAATAATTATAACACACGAAACTAAAAAAGTAAAGGGGTGTGAAAAATTTTATTCATAAAATAAAAGCCCCTGCCGCATTTGCTGTGCGGCAGGGGTTAGGGATCATTTATCTTTTCGGGGTTTACAGACGAGGGAGATGACCTTATCACCGAAGCGGTCAAGCGCGGGAATGCGCATTCTCGCAAAGAGCTTAAAGGTGAGCGGCCATACCGCGCCGGCAAAGAGAACGATGAGAAGGTATCTTACCATTCTCGCGATATACTCGTTACCGAAAAGCGAAACGAGGGGGGACGAAAGTCCGGCTTTTATCAGTATAACACCGCCAAGACCGAGGACAAGCTTGATTATTTGGGCATACCAAGCGGCACCCGTGTCAAATTTTATGAAGGTGGAATCGATAAAATAGACTATTGCAAGACCGACTGTGCAGCCTGTGAGGGTGTACGCGTTTTTCATACCGCTGGCAAGATTAACGGCATCGTGGTCGGCAGATGAAGCAAACAGAGGGAAATAAAGCATGAGTATCGCTGTGATAAACAGGCATATTCCGATGACTATGGGCATAAATTTCTCGAAACGTTCATCATTTTTGAAGACCGGATAGAGCAAAAACGTTAGTGCCGCGCCTACAAGAAGTGACACACCGACGTCAAGCGGAGTATGCACGCCGAGATACATACGGGAAAACGCGACGAGAACTATGATTACTACCGAAATAATTCGCACGGGGGTGCGCTTAGAGTATCTGCCAATAGATCCGAAGGTGCCCGTAACGTTCTGCGTATGGCCTGACGGAAATGAATAGCCGGTTGCCTCCTTGAGTGCGCTGTCGACGACGGTAAACGAGGGATCCTTTACCCAAGGGCGAGGAATGGCGAATATAAGCTTAAGCAGCTGATTTATTACAGTACCGACAAGTCCGACGGTCAGAATGTAGTAGCCTTCCCTTTTGTTTACGCACCAGAAGAAGAATATCGCAACGACGAGAAAGACGGTTTCCTCACCTATGTGGGTTATGGCGCTGAAAATGAAGTCAAAAAAGGGATTTCTTATCTTTTCAAGCAAGTAAAGAAAGTTCATACTGCTCCTTTTTTGCCACACGGGGTGGCACTAAAAGCGTTTTTGTGTTAATATATCCACTCGATCGGCATAGCGACGAGGGGCATGGTAAGTATCGAAAGAATGGTGGACAGCGCCACGAGCTTTGATACAAAAGCGGCATCGCAATCGTACTTTTCGGCGAACATGGTTGCGCTTGAGGCGGCGGGGGCGGATGCCATTATTATAACCACCTGGAAGCACTCCTTGGTTATCGGAAGTCCGATAAGCTTAAGTGCAAAGAGGGCGGCAAATACAAGCGCGGGGAGAACTATGTGGCGCAAAGCAAGGAAAACGTAGAGGTTCTTATCATTGAAGAAGCCGCGAAAGTTGATGTCTGCGATACGAAGTCCGAGAACGAGCATCGAAAGAGGTGCAACGAGGTTGGCGATCATGGTAAGGCTCTCGTCTGCTATTTCTGGAACGTAGGCGTGTATCGGAAGCACGAAGAAGACAAGTCCGAGGGCGGCGGCGAGGGTCACGGGGTGAAGAAGCGCCTTTTTGACAGATGCCTGACTTTTAAGAACCGTGCCGTCGTCGAGGGTGTTGTTGTCGGTACAGATATGAACGCCGAGGGTCCAAAGGAACATATTGAAGGTTATGTTATAGATCGAGGCGTATATCGTATATTCGGGGCCGAGGACCGCGGTGATAAGGGGAATACCCATAAACGCGGCGTTGGAAAATATGGTTGCGAAGCGGAACATTCTGCGCCTATCCTCGTTTGCCTTGCGGTAAAACAGGAGGGCGAGCAGGAACACGGCGTGTGCTATCACCGAGAGAAGCAGGACTATCAAAGAATTGATAAGCACCTCGGTGGAAAATTCCTTGAGATAGGCAAGGAAGATAAGCGCCGGCTGTCCAATATAAAGCACGAGGTTAGATATTCCCTTACCGAAGCCATCGGAGCAAAGGCGGCACTTTTTCATAAGAATGCCGGGGATCATCATAATAAAGAGGATACCGACGTTGTAGATGATACTGATGATAGTTTCCATATTCTTTTGTTAAATATCCTTATCAAAATTTTCGGGTTGCGGAATGCGCAACCCGAATAAGATGTTAATTAAGCAAGGATCTTCTCTACGCAAGCCTTGATACGATCGCACTTGCAGTTAGCAAAGAAGAGCTCAGCGAACTTAGCGCCGCCGAGTGCGCCCTTTACGAGATCGCGGTCAAGGTTCTCGAGAATGTAGCAGATGTCGGTGTGCGTAACCTTCTTAACCTCGTCGAGAATCTTCTTGTTTCTCTGCTCGGGAACTGCTCTCTCACGGGGATAGCCAAGACCCCACTCGGAAACAAAGAGCTTTTCAAACACGTACTGAAGGTTGAGCTCGCAGCCCCAGCCCCAACCCTTTGCAAAGGGCATGGAGATCGCGTTACCGTTGTTTACCTGGGTGAACTGATAAGCATCGGTGGGGTCAACTACATGACCGCAGAGAACGCCGGGGAAAGAGTTACAAGCGAGCATTGCGCCCTCGCCGGTGCCGCAGCCGGTGATTACGAGATCGCAAGCGCCGGAATTGAGAAGAGTTGCAGCGAGGATACCGATCTGAACGTAGGTGAGCTGCTCCTTATCCTCTGCGGAATACATACCGTAGTTATGTACCTCGTGACCGAGGGGCTCAACTACCTTTTTAAGAGTATCGCAGATGAGCGCGTTCTTCGCAGCCTGGCTGTTTTCGTTTATAAGTGCTATTTTCATAGTATTTTTTGCTCCTTAATGGTTGAATTGTTATATTTTTATGGGTTTTCGGATTACGGAGTAAGTCTGTTAGGACCTCTGAAGAGGAACTGAACTTCCTTGATAGAGAGGTTAAGGAAGAGCATGGTAAGTCTGTCGATACCAAGACCGAAGCCGCCGTGAGGGGGGCAACCGTACTTGAAGAACTCAAGGTAGAACTTAACGTCCTCGTCAAGACCCTTCTCCTTTGCCTGAGCCTTAAGCTGCTCGTATCTGTGCTCACGCTGCGCACCTGTGGTGATCTCAACGCCGCGCCAGATGAGGTCGTAGCCGCAGGGAACGCCGCGCTCGTCTCTCATATGGTAGAAGGCTCTTTCCTTTGCATCGTAATCGGTGATGAAGAGGAACTCGTGATCGAACATATCCTTTGCAAGCTGACGGCACATACGCTCTGCCTCGGTGGTAAGGTCGCCCTTAAGCTCATCGGGAACGGTGTAGCCATAGCGTGCTTCAAGCTCAGCATAAACGTCGGCAAGCTTCATTCTGGGGAAAGGAAGCTTGGGAACGATGACCTCGTCAAATCCAAGCGCCTTGATCTCCTCGCCGTGTGCTGCTGCGATCTTTTCAAATGCGTATGCAAGGATCTCCTCCTCTATCTTCATAACGTCCTCGAAGCTCTCAATGTAGGAGAACTCAAGGTCGAAGCCGGAGAACTCGGTTGCGTGCTTGTTGGTATAGGACTTCTCTGCTCTGAATACAGGGCCGGTCTCGAAGATGCGCTCAAGGCCTGCTGCCATAGCCATCTGCTTATAGAACTGAGGAGACTGTGCAAGATATGCGGTGGTATCGAAATACTTTACCGCGAAAACGTCGGAGCCCGACTCACTTGCAGCGGCGATAAGCTTGGGGGTGTGGATCTCAACGAAGTTACGGTTGATGAGGAACTCACGCATTGCGGCGGTGAGGGTGGTCTGGAGCTGGATCATAAGACGGTTCTGATCGCGGCGAAGGTCTATCCAACGATAGTCCATCTTTACGTCGATCTCGGAGTCGTCCTTGATAGGCATAGCCTCAGCGATAGACTCTACCTTCATAGCGGCGGGGTACATTTCCTTGCCGCCGAGCTTTACGTACTCGCTCTCAACTACTTCACCCTCGAAGGTTACTACCGACTGGATAGTGAGGCTATCGAGCATTTCGGTGAATTCGGGGTGCTTTTCCTTTTCTATCGTAACCTGCAGCTTGCCGGTGATATCCTTAACTACGATGAATGCCATAGTCTTCTTGTTACGGAAGTTTTCAACGAAGCCGGAGACCTTGCAAATGCCGGGGGTCACGTCTTTTATATAGGTTCTTTCCATTTTAGGTGTCCCTTTCTTTATTTATTCCTCGTATATTATAAACTATCGCGCGTAAAAAGTCAAGGTATAAGTTCAATTTCGACCTCTTTCGGAGCGTCGACGGTGCTTATTATGCGTCCGCCCTCGCGCTTGTGCTCGATTTTTACCGCACCGTATGGCGTTGGGAAGGTACCGCGCGCCCATTCAAGGTCGCCAAGGTCGGGCTTGATCACAAGCCTGCGTGCGCCGGGTGCGGCAACGCTCACGCCGAGCACATACTGCATCATAAAAGCGGTGGGGCCGCCTGCCCAGCCGTGACAAAGGCTATGGCGGTAACCAATATAGCACTCCTTGCCGTTATCGCCGTGCACGTCCCTCTTGCCTTCGGGCGTTATCTCGTCTATCCTTGCGGCGTCCTTTACCCACTCGATGTCAAAATCCTCCCAGAAGGTGGTGGCACCGAGGTCGAGCATCGCGCCCCAGAAGCTACGGATTATATCAAGCGCGCCGCGCACGTCACCCGCTGCGCCTTTAGCAAGCAAAACGTAATAACCCATAAAGGTTGAGAGCCCTTGAAGGTGGTCGTGCGAGAGCACGGAATCGTTCACCTCGCGTGCGCTTTTCAGTCCGGAGTAGGCGGCAATGCCTGCCATCTGCTTTTGATTTGGCAACTTAAGATCGAGAGCACGAATAGCCGCCATACCGCGCGCTGCAAGCTTTGAAAGCTCGGTATCGCTGAGGGTGTCGGCGATCTTTGCGGCGCACACAAAGCTCTTATACATTACGCAATAAAAGCCGAAGCGGTTTGCCGACTCGTCACGTGCGCTGCTCCAATCGACAAAAAAGCTGAAGTGCGCGGGATCATCGGCAACGACGCCGTATGCAAGCTTTACTATCTTGCGGACGTAGTCAAGATTCGACCTTAGGTATTCCCCATCGCCCGTGTGCATATACCAATCATAAAGATTGATGACCCACCAGAAGCTGTACGAGGGGAGTGTGTTTATCCATTTGCCGTCGGGATATTCCATACGCGTACGGTCAAGGCTGCGGCGGATCGACTCGTCAGCACCGAACGCAGCGTAGATAACAGATGCCTCGGGGTGAAGATCGCCAAGCCATATCATACGGTCACGCTTTATACCGTCCCATACATATTCGCCCATATTGAGCTGTACGGTGTACGCACCCGTCTGCCATATTTCGTTAAGGCGGGGATCTGAGCACTCAAAGCTGCCTGTCCGCTCAACGTCAGACCGGACGAGCTCGGCTCTTAGTGACTTTATCGTAATATCGGCATCAAGCGCCTCAATTTTCAAGAAGCGGTACCCCGTGTTACCAAAACGCACGTTTCCCATGATCGGAACGTCTATGACGGTATCGCGTATGGCGTGGTCGTTAGTCGCGTTTTTATAGCCTATGGAGCTGAGCGACTCCATAACGCTCTCGCCGAATACCAAGCGGCATTTTGCAGCGGCGGGAAAAGAGGAAATGTCACGCGCACAAATTATAACGCCACCGTGTATTTCTTTGCCGAAATCGAGCAGCACCCAGCCACCCTTTCTTATAGTAGCATAGCCGTCCGATGCCTTAGAGGGAGTTATCGGAGTGGCTTGGAGAGGCTCGCAGTCAAGGAGCCTGTCTGCCCTGTCGACCAACTCGCAGGCAACAATGCGTGTAGGCATCAAAAGATTTTCCATCAGATCACCCTCCGTGTGTTATTTGAGGCTTTTTATGAAATCAGATGCGAGTTCTACCCAGCAATCGGCAAGAGGTTGGATAAATGCGGGGTTACCGGCACAGGTTTGTTCGGTTGCGAGAGCTATGCCGTGAGGGCCGTACGGATATATGTGCATAGACACGGGCACGCCTGCCTTGATGTATGCTTCACCGAGGCGGAAGGAATTGAGGACGGGCACTGCCTGGTCCTCGGCGGTGTGCCAGATGAATGCGGGTGGTGTATCGGGGGTGACGTTGGTATCGATGGAATAGAAGCGCGCTTCTTGCTCGGTGAGCTCATCTACCTGCTTGCCTGTAAGGTGGAAGAACGAGCCGCCGTGTGTGGGGCAAAAAGTGCTTATAACGGGGTAGCAGTACACAGAACCCGAGGGGCGTGTCGCGTTTTCGGGGAGTCCGAGTATCTTTTCTGCCTCTTTGTGCTTGGTGGATATAAGTCCCGTGAGGTGACCGCCTGCCGAAAATCCGACAACGAAAACGCGCTCGGGATTTATCGAATATTTTTCCGCGTTTTTCCTTATGTAATCCATTGCAAGTGCGGCATCGACAAGCTGATCGGGATACTTGCTTTTCTCGTCAACGCGGTAGTTGAGAACAAAGCAGTTCATGCCGTGCTTCATAAACGCCTCTGCTATCGGCCAACCCTCGCGGTCGACACAGACGTGCGCATATCCGCCGCCGGGAATTACGAGCATAGCATCACGCGGAGTGTCGGACGGCTCGGCGAGGCTTTCGAGCCAGACGTTATTATCATCGGGATTAAGATAAATTCTTTCTCTTATCATTTTGAAAGCTCCCTTTTTTATTTTTATTTTAATTATACACACAAAATAATAAAAAAGCAATAGGGATACGAATAAATCCCTATTGCTACCGGCGTTTTAGATATTATCTCTACCGAGATAAAGATCGCGGCGCTCCTCGGGTGAGAGTGCATCGATATCCACGCCGTTGCGCATAGCGGTCCATGCACGGTTAGGAACGGGCGGATTGAATGCGGGAAGCTCGATGCCGGGGGTATTTATACCCGGGATCGAATTGCTTTTGTCGATAGGACGCTCGTTAGGTATTTCGATCTTATTGTTGGTGGTTTGCTTTTTGTTCTTCATACATTTCTCCTTTAAGATTTGTAAAGGTCAAGATTATCTTTTCATTTTTCGCGATTAATATACGAAAAAGATTGAAAACGGAAGAAAAATATGATACAATCTATTTAAATGAAAGGGGGTGTCGAAGATGCTTTACCGTAATTTAAGCTCATATTTGCGAGAAAGATATGGAAAACGGCTTGATAAAATATGTATAGACGGCGGCTTTACCTGTCCTAACAGGGACGGAAAATGTGGCACGGGTGGCTGTATATACTGTGGCGAGCGCGGTGCGGGTGAGCATATCGACCCCACGCGTTCTATCAGCGATCAGGTAAAGGAAAGGCTCAAAAAATCGAATACGTCTGATATTTTTGTTGCCTATTTTCAGAATTTCACCAACACGTATGCCCCGATCGAGATACTGAAAGAAAGATATGACGCGGCGCTGACAGACGACAGGATAAGGGTGTTGGCGATCGGAACGCGCCCCGACTGTATTGACGAGAACGTATGCAAGCTTTTAGCCGAGTATGCGAAAGAGCGCGACGTATGGGTGGAGCTGGGTTTGCAAACGGCAAACGACGAAACGGCAAAGCTGATCAACCGCGGCTACAAGACCGAGGTGTTTGAGCGCGCGATGGCTCTGCTCAACGAATACGGACTCAAGGTCGTGGTGCATATAATGATGGGTCTGCCCGGCGAGAGCGTTGAGGATATGAAGAAAACGGCAGACTTTGTAGCACGCTTCCCTATTTTCGGTCTGAAAATACACTCGATATACGTAATGCGCGACACCGAGCTTGAGCGTTTGTACCTCGAAAAACGTTACACGCCCCCCACCTTTGAGGAATATTGCGAGGCTGCGGCGTATGCGGTGGCAAGGACGCCCGAGAACGTAGTTATACACCGACTTGCCGCGAACTGTCCAAAGGGAATGCTGGTTGCACCCGAGTGGAACGCGGACAAAACCGTCGTTATAGACGGCGTTACAAACAGAATGCGGGAGCTTGGATACAGGCAAGGCTGCCTTGCGGAAAAATAAAAAAGAGAGAACGTTTCTCTCTGCATTCTTAGCGGAGAATTGTTAGGCACAAAAGATCGGCAGAGAACTTGTTTTCTCTGCCGATTTGTGATATAATGAGGTTAAGGAAAGCCTCCCTTGTGTAAAGGGAGGTGGCAGCCGAAGGCTGACGGAGGGATTGTAAAAATTTCAACATCGTAAGAAAACAATCCCTCAGTCGCTAACGCGACAGCTCCCTTTACACAAGGGAGCCTTTGATTCAGCGCAACCTTAGTGGTATGGGCTTTGCCCGATGCCCGCGCCTTTTGCAACGCCGTAATACAAAGGCGAAACTGGCGATAAAGCAGCACGAAAACAAGAATTTAAAGGGAAAGCGTAAACATTATGAAAAGAAAAATAATTAGCGATATTCGCTTGTATAAAAGTGAATCACGAAATGAGCATGGTGTTTATGCCATCGAATCTTTCAGTAACAAAAAGTTAAATGCCATTATACAAAGAGTGGTTATGAAATTGCGCGAGAGCGAATTTTCTCTTGGCGAATTTGACCATTTGTATATCAACCTTACTACCTGTGATATAGGAGAGAAAGCAATCTTATCAGACTATGTAGACAAATATCATCCGTGGTACAGATATTGCTTGGTTCACATCGAAAAAGATATGTACAACAAGTTCGACTCTTTAGAAGACTACGGTTATGTTATCCAATGTGTACGCAATATTCTTGTTACTTATTTTTCATCGCAAGACTTTAATGAAACACGTATACTTTTTTCTGTTAAACAAGCAGTTGAGCAAGGTGAGAATATGCTGATGAAATTCAAAGAAAAAGTCAGCACAAACCGAAGGGCTGTAATTTTCTTGCGTTATTTGGATTCCTGTAAGTTCTATCCGCTCTTGATGGTGTATGATGCGGAAGAAAACTTGCTTTTGAAAAAGGATTTGCCAGAGACTGTGATGTTAGATTATATCGGTGATATTCAAGTCAGTACAAAACGGGTGACGATAAAGCCAAGAAAGAATGCGTTTACTACTCAAATTGCTCCTTTGGTTTTTGAGTATTAATAGTTAGACAATTTCCAATTTATCAAACAGTACAACAATCCCCGACAGACTTTAAAATCTGTCGGGGTTACTTATTTGTTTACAGCGGAGCAATTATTAAATAACTGATCATAATTTTCCGCTAATTTTGCACGCCCTTTCGTTCTCTCTTTTTTTGCTTTATGCGTGGACGGTGTACGAGGTAACGCCGAGGACGGTCTCACCGTCTATCTGCAAAGCGGTGGGGTGATCAAACTCGACCTTTATCTCACTGCCCCTATGTATCGTGATAAACTTATGCTTGGTATGCTCGCCCTTGAAGATACCGGGGAAAGCCATAAGAGTACGGAGCTTGCCAACGTCATGCCACACCATAGTGGTGACCTCGTGCTTGCCGGAAAGTCTATCCTGATCGGGAGTTGCTTTCATACCGCCGCCGTAGTAGCGACCGTTCATAGTCGGACAGATCCATACCTTTTTATAACGATACTCGACACCGTCGACAGTAACAACGGCGTTAGCGGGCTTGAAGTGGAAGAGGACACCCTTGATTGCAATACCGGCGTAGTTGATAGGCTTATCTGAGGTCTCTCTGATCTTGTCGCCAACCTCGCAGCAATATCCGTCGATGCCGTAGCCGACGCCGTTCAAGAAGCGGTAGGACTTGCCATTTACTTCAACTATGGGAAGATCGGTTATGTATTTACGAAGAGAGAAAGGAACTTCAGGGTCTACACCGTCTATATCACGAAGAAAATCGTTGCCCGTGCCTGCGGCGTAATAGAGTATCTCGTTATTAATCTCGATGCCGTCGGTTTCGTTTACGAAGCGGTTGATAGTTCCGTCGCCGCCCGAAATGACGATAACGTCGTCGTCATTCAGTCCTTCAAAAAAGGTGCGGTAATCGGATATCTTTGTCATATCGCAATACTCTGCGTTTTCGCCGTAAACAGCTTTAAGCTTTTCTGTCTTTTCTGTGCAGGTCTTATTTCCCGCGAGTGGATTATACAAAACGTAATACTTCATAAATAATCTCCTTTTGGTCAGCATAGGCTAACCGCTGTCATTATTCACAAGGAGTATTTTATCACTTTATGTCATATCTTGCAACGGAATTCAGCTATTATTAACATTTGGTTAATATTTTTCGATGGTTTAGAGTAACATTCGTCAATTAATCGTATTGATAAACTCCCCTATTCTTCTTAACGCTTCTTTAATATGGGCGAGTGAATAGCAATAGGATGCGCGCACGAATCCCTCACCGGAGTCGCCGAATGCGGTGCCCGGCACGAGAGCTACCCTCTTGGAATAAAGAAGCCTCTCGCAGAACTCCTCCGAGCTCATTCCGGTAGAGCTGATTGATGGAAAAGCGTAGAAAGCTCCGTGCGGCTCACGGCACTCAAGTCCAATATCGTTAAAGCCCTTGACGATTATTTTTCTGCGCATATCGTATTCCTCGACCATTTCCGAAACGGCATCGTCACAGGAGCGAAGCGCCTCGATAGCCGCATATTGAGAGGTGGTGGGAGCGCACATTATGGCGTATTGGTGTATTTTAGTTATCTCGCCTATTAACGATGCGGGACCAAGAGCGTAGCCGAGCCGCCAGCCGGTCATTGAAAACGCCTTCGAAAAGCCGTTTATGACAATAGTACGCTCGTGCATACAGTCAACAGATGCCGGTGAGATATGACGCCTACCGTAAGTAAGTTCAGCATATATTTCATCGGAAATGACGATGATATCCGTCCCTTTAATAACCTCATAAATAGCCTCGATATCCTCGCGGTCAAGCACCGCGCCCGTGGGGTTTGACGGGTATGGCAGGATAATTGCCTTTGTTCTGGCGGTAATAGCACCGCGCAGCTCGTCAGCGGTAAGCTTAAAGCCGTTCTCCGCAACGGTTTTGACGATAACGGGTATTCCACCAGCAAGGCGCGTTAATGGCTCGTAGCAGACGTAGGACGGCTGCGGAATTATTATTTCATCCCCAGGTTCAGTCACTGCGCGGATAGCCATATCAATTGCCTCACTGCCGCCGACAGTGACAAGCACATCGCTTTTCGGTGAATACTTAATGCCGTACTTTCGCAGAACGTAATCACATATTTCCTCTCGAAGAGCCTCAAGACCGCGGTTGGACGTATAGCGGGTGGTTGCTTTTTCCAGCGAACGTATTCCTGCACTCCGAACCTGCCAGGGCGTGCGAAAGTCAGGCTCACCCACTCCGAGCGAGATCACACCGTCCATCGTGTTGGCTATATCAAAGAAGCGGCGGATGCCCGACGGCTTTATATCACCGACCACGCTCGATATAACTCTATCGTAATTTATCATAAAAATATTTTTCCTCTCCCATCGTCCTCATTGCCAAAGAGCTCAACACCGAGGTCCTTGTATCTGCGCATTATAAATTGCGTTGCCGTTGAGGTGACGCCTTCCATCGTGGCAAGCTCGTTTGCAACGAATGCTGATATCTCACGCAGAGTTGCCGCACGTATTACCACGCGCAAATCACACGAGCCCGACATAAGCGACACCGACTCAACCTGTGGGTAATGCGATATATTGTGTGCAACATCCTCAAAGCCGAGCCCCGCCTTCGGCGTTACGTTAAGCTCGATGACGGCACTCACCGTATCGTCTGCAAGCTTGTCGTAATCTATTATGCACTTGTAGCCGCGGATAATACCGACGCGCTCCATCTCACCTATCTCGCGCTCGACCTCGGATGCGGTCATATCGGTACAGGCGGCAATGTCCTCTGCGCTCATACGCGCGTTCTTTTCAAGCAACTTCAAGATTTTTTCATTCATTTCTTTTTCTCCTTTTAATAAAAATAAAAATCCGCAGTATACACTAAAGTATACTACGGACGTTGATATTAACGTGTTACCACCGTATTTCAGTCATTGCTCACGCAGCGACCCTCTGCAAGTCGGCCATCACCGACCTTACGCTCTAACGGGCGCACCCGCGGAGAATTACCCCCGAGCTGACGGATAGCTTCACACACCTCATCCTTTGGGGCTCTCATCAATTCCCCTTTTCTGTAAAAGCTCGACAGTGTGCTACTTATTCCGCTTACGCTATGATGCGTATATTATACCGCTTAATTTTCTGTTTGTCAAGTGCTTTTAACGGTTAATAAGTATGATATGCGAGAACGCAAAACGCGGTGCAAGGATAATGCTCCCTGCACCGCGTTCGTTTATAAAATTATTTGAAGTATTTAACCATAGACTTGAACATCTTGATGTCGTAGTCACCGTAGACGTTCTTGTAAAGTCCGTCTGCAATACGCTCGGAGTGACCCATCTTACCGAATACACGACCGTCGGGGGAGGTGATACCCTCGATTGCGAGAGCAGAGCCGTTGGGGTTGTAGTCGATCTCGTAGGTTGCCTCACCCTGTGCGTTGACGTACTGGGTTGCGATCTGACCGCCTGCGATAAGCTGCTTGATCATATCGTCGGTGGCAAGGAACTTACCTTCACCGTGGGAGATCGGAACGTTGTAAACGTCGCCTACGTTACACTCTGCAAGCCAGGGGGACATATTGGACGCGATGCGCGTTCTTACTATCTTCGACTGGTGGCGAGCGATGTTGTTGAAGGTAAGGGTGGGACAGCTCTCGTCGGTGTCGATGATCTTGCCGAAAGGAAGAAGACCGAGCTTGATAAGAGCCTGGAAGCCGTTACAGATACCGCACATAAGACCGTCGCGGTTGTCAAGAAGGTCAGTAACTGCCGCCTTTACGTCAGCGCCGCGGAAGAATGCGGTAATGAACTTACCCGAGCCGTCGGGCTCGTCACCGCCGGAGAAGCCGCCGGGAACGAATATAGCCTGAGAGGTGGCGATCTTCTTTGCGAAGGTGTCGGCACTTCTCTTGATGCCGTCTGCGGTAAGGTTGTTGATTACGAATATCTCGGGCTCGGCACCTGCATCGCGAACTGCCTTTGCGGAGTCGTACTCACAGTTTGTGCCGGGGAATACGGGAATAAGAACGCGGGGCTTTGCGCACTTGATGGCGGGAGCCACTCTCTTTGTTGCCTCGAAGGAAACGGTTGCGGGCTTTTCTTCATTATATGTGATATTGCAGGGATAGACAGACTCGAGCTTGCCCTCGTAGGCGTCTATCACCGCACCCGTGTCAACTTTTTCACCGTTGTAGGAGAAGGTCTGCTCCTCGGTTACGTAACCGAGAGTCTTGCAGCAGCAAGAGCCGCCCGAGCATTCGGAAACCTCAAGGACGAACGAGCCGTACTTATAGGAGAAGAGGTCGGAGAGAGTGAGCGACGAGTCAAACTCGAAGCCAAAGCCGTTACCCATTGCCATCTTCATAACAGCCTCGCATACACCGCCGATGGTGGGAGTGTAAGCCGCGAGAACCTTGCCCTCTCTCATAAGGGTAGTAACCTTATTGTAAAGAGCGAGAAGAGATTCGGTTACGGGAAGACCGTTTTCGTCATAATCGGGAGAAAGAAGAACTACCTTTGAGCCTGCGCGCTTGAACTCGGGGGAGATAACGTTCTTTGCCTTGTCGGTGGTTACCGCAAAGGAGATAAGAGTGGGGGGAACGTCGAGCTTTTCGAACGAGCCGGACATAGAGTCCTTACCGCCGATAGCGGCAACGCCGAGCTCCATCTGTGCCTTGAACGCGCCGAGGAGTGCGGAAAGAGGCTTGCCCCATCTTTTAGGATCCTTCATAGGCTTCTCGAAATATTCCTGGAAGGTGAGGTAGGTATCGGTGAAATCAGCACCGGTAGCGATAAGCTTGGATACAGACTCAACGACCGCCATATAAGCACCGTGATAGGGGCTCTCGGAGGAGAGGTCGGGGTTGTAGCCCCAGGACATAAACGACGCGTCGTCGGTATGTGCCTTCTCCATAGAGATCTTATGTACCATTGCCTGAATGGGAGTGCGCTGATACTTACCGCCGAAGGGCATCAGTACTGTGCCAGCACCGATAGTGGAGTCAAAGCGCTCGGAAAGTCCGCGCTTGGAGCAGGTGTTAAGACCGGTAGCGGTAGCCATAATGCCATCCTTAAAGCTTGCGGGAAGCTGCTTTTTGGTGCATGCGATCTTGGGCGCTTCGATATTGATGTGCTTCTCTGCACCGTTGGAGTTAAGGAACTCGCGGCTGATGTCGCAGATGGTCTTGCCGTTCCAGGTCATAGTGAGTCTGGGGTCTGCCTTTACACGTGCAACAACGGTAGCCTCGAGGTTTTCCTCTGCCGCGAGGGCGAGGAATGCTGCCTCGTTTTCCTTCTCGATAACGACTGCCATTCTCTCCTGCGATTCGGAGATAGCAAGCTCGGTGCCGTCAAGGCCGTCGTACTTTTTGGGAACTGCGTTAAGGTCGATATCAAGACCGTCGGCAAGCTCGCCGATAGCAACGGATACACCGCCTGCACCAAAATCGTTACAACGCTTGATCATAGCGGAAACGGTGGGGTTTCTGAAAAGGCGCTGGATCTTTCTTTCCTCGGGTGCATTACCCTTCTGAACCTCTGCGCCGCAGTTTTCAAGGGATTTAAGGTTATGGGACTTGGACGAGCCGGTAGCACCGCCGCAGCCGTCACGACCTGTTCTACCACCAAGGAGGATAACGATATCTCCGTCCTCGGGGCGCTCACGTCTTACGTTAGCGGCAGGAGCGGCGGCAATAACCGCACCGACCTCCATATGCTTTGCGGCATAGCCGTCGTGATAGATCTCATCAACTATACCGGTTGCAAGACCGATCTGGTTACCGTATGAGGAATAGCCTGCTGCTGCGGTAGTAACGATCTTACGCTGAGGAAGCTTGCCGGCGAGGGTCTGCTCGATGGGCTTAAGGGGATCATCCGCACCGGTAAGACGCATCGCGCCGTATACGTAGGAACGACCGGAGAGGGGATCTCTTATCGCACCGCCGATACAGGTAGCAGCGCCGCCGAAGGGCTCGATCTCGGTGGGGTGGTTATGCGTTTCGTTCTTAAAGAGGAGAAGCCAAGGCTCACGCTTGCCGTCTGCTTCAACCTCGATCTTTACGGTACAAGCGTTGATCTCCTCGGACTCGTCGAGCTTATCAAGCTTGCCCATCTTGCGAAGGCATTTAGCCGCGATAGTACCGATGTCCATAAGATTCTGGGGCTTGGTTCTGCCGATGGACTCTCTTGCTGCGAGGTAGTCCTTATAGGTCTTTTCAAGAAGCTCGTCCTCAAACTTCACCGAGTCGATAGTGGTGAGGAAGGTGGTGTGACGGCAATGGTCAGACCAATAGGTATCTATCATCTTAATTTCGGTGATAGTGGGGTCGCGGTCCTCTTTTTTGAAGTACGCCTGGCAGAATTTGATGTCATCGAGGTCCATCGCAAGACCGTTGTCAGCAATAAACTTTGCAAGTCCCGCTTCATCAAGCTTAACAAATCCGTCAAGAGTTTTTACGCTTGTGGGAATGGAATACTCAATCTTTATAGTGTCCTTTTTATCAAGCGACGCTTCTCTTGCCTCAACGGGATTGATAACGTGCTTTTTGATCCTTGCAAGCTCCTCGGGGGTGATATTGCCGTAGAGCATATATACCTTTGCGCTTGCGATCGAGGGCTTGTCACCCTGGCTGATAAGCTGGATGCACTGTGCCGCGGAGTCGGCGCGCTGGTCGAACTGACCGGGCAGGAACTCGGTGGCAAAAACCTTTGCACCGTCGTTTGCAAGCTCGGTATAAACATCGTCAAGCTGGGGCTCGGAGAACACGGTGCCGACGGCGTAGTTAAACAGCTCCTCGGTAATGTTCTCTGCATCGTAGCGGTTGATTATTCTTACCTTCTGTACGCTGTTGATGCCGAGGAAGGTAGATATCTCGCCCTTAAGAGCGACGGCCTCGTTATCGAGTCCCTTTTTCTTTTCAACATAAATACGATATACCATCGTCACTCACCTTTCTATCGCTTTCATTGCACGCGCGCCGATGTCGGAGCGATAGAAAGCGTTGTCAAATTTTATCGTTTTTACCTTTGCGTAAGCACCTTCGATCGCCTCGGCGAGAGTGGGTGCGGTGGCGGTAACGCCAAGAACTCTGCCGCCTGCGGTAAGGAGCTTACCGTCTGCGATCTTCGCGCCCGCTACATATACGGAATCCTTAACAGCCTCGGGAATGTCGATCTCAAAGCCGGACTCGTACTTTTCGGGATAGCCCTTTGAAGCCATTATTACGCAGCACGCGTTTTTGTCGGCAAACTTGACCTCACACTCGTTGAGGGTGCCGTTTGTGGTTGCCTGCATAACGGTCAGAAGATCGGACTCAAGAAGAGGGAGAACGACCTGTGTTTCGGGGTCACCGAAGCGACAGTTATACTCGATTACCTTGGGGCCGTCGGGGGTAAGCATAAGTCCGAAGTAGAGGCAGCCCTTGAAGGTTCTTCCCTCCTCGTTCATTGCCTTGACGGTGGGAAGGAATATCTTTTCCATACACTCGGCGGCGATGGCGTCGGTGTAATAGGGGTTGGGTGCAACTGTACCCATACCGCCCGTATTAAGTCCCTCGTCGTTGTCGTGTGCGCGCTTATGGTCCATAGATGAGATCATAGGCACTACGGTCTTGCCGTCGGTGAAGGAAAGCACCGATACCTCGGGACCCGTGAGAAATTCCTCGACTACAATGCGGTTTCCGCTTGCGCCGAATTTCTTATCTTCCATTATCGATTTAACGGCATCCTCTGCCTCGGTGCGAGTCATTGCGATAACAACGCCCTTGCCGAGAGCAAGTCCGTCCGCCTTGATAACGGTGGGTATTTTACAGGTCTTAACGTATTCAAGCGCTGACGTAGCAGACTCGAACACCTCATACTCTGCGGTGGGGATACCGTACTTTTTCATAAGGTTCTTGGAAAACACCTTACTGCCCTCGATGATCGCGGCATTGGCGCGAGGACCGAAGCAGGACACGCCGATCTCTTCGAGGCGGTCTACACAGCCGAGAACGAGGGGATCGTCGGGAGCGACTACGGCGTAGTCTATCTTGTTTTCCTTTGCGAACTCACAGATAGCGTCAAGATCCTTTGCGCCGATGGGAACGAGTGTTGCGTCGTCCTTCATACCGCCGTTGCCGGGGAGCGCGTAGATCACATCAACGCTTTTGTTTTCTTTAAGCTTTTTAATGATGGCGTGCTCGCGGCCGCCTCCGCCTATTACCATTATTTTCATTGCTTTTATACCCCGATATCAGTGGTGGAACAGACGCATACCGGTAAATGCCATTACCATACCGTACTTGTTGCAGGTATCGATAACGACGTCGTCACGGATAGATCCGCCGGGCTCGGCAATATAAGATGCGCCGGAGCGCTTTGCTCTTTCGATATTATCACCGAAGGGGAAGAAAGCGTCAGAGCCGACGGAAACACCGGTAACGGTATCGAGGTAAGCGCGTGCTTCCTCGGCGGTGAGGGGCTCGGGCTGCTCGGTAAAGTACTTCTGCCATACGCCGTCAGCGCAAACATCCTCTTCGTTTTTGTTGATGTAGCCGTCGATCACGTTATCTCTGTCGGGGCGGGAGAGGGTGGGAAGGAAAGGAAGCTCAAGCACCTTCTTGTACTGACGCAGATGCCAGGTATCAGCCTTAGTACCTGCAAGGCGGGTACAATGAATTCTCGACTGCTGACCTGCGCCAACGCCTATTGCCTGTCCCTGATATGCGTAGCAAACGGAGTTTGACTGGGTATACTTAAGGGTGATAAGCGCGATGATAAGGTCGCGTACCGCTTCCTCGGGCATATTCTTGTTTTCGGTAACGATATTTTCAAGAAGAGCCTTATCGATCTTGAAATTGTTTCTTCCCTGCTCAAAGGTTATACCGAATACGTCCTTGTGCTCTACGGGCGCGGGAACGTAATTGGGGTCGATCTTAACGATATTGTAGTTACCCTTTTTCTTGGTTTTGAGTATTTCAAGCGCTTCGTCGGTATATCCGGGAGCGATAACGCCGTCGGAGATCTCGCGCTTGATGATGAGTGCGGTGGTGAGGTCGCACACGTCGGAGAGTGCTATCCAGTCACCGAATGAGGACATACGGTCGGTACCTCTTGCTCTTGCGTACGCGCAAGCGAGGGGGGACTCGTCAAGTCCTTCGATATCGTCAACGAAGCAAGCCTTTTTAAGCTCGGGAGAGAGCTTTACGCCAACTGCCGCGGAGGTGGGGCTGACGTGCTTGAAGGACGTAGCGCAAGGAAGACCGGTAGCTTCCTTAAGCTCCTTGACAAGCTGCCAGGAGTTGAATGCGTCAAGGAAGTTGATGTATCCGGGTCTGCCGCACAGTATTTCGATAGGAAGCTCGCTGCCGTCCTGCATAAATATCTTCGCAGGCTTCTGGTTGGGGTTACAGCCGTATTTAAGTTCAAATTCGTTCATTTTTATCTCCATTCTGTCGCCAAAGGCGACCGCACAAATTACAGATGAATTTTCGGTATCGCTTTGTGACGATTTGGGGTTGGGTACCAAATCGCGAAAATTCGGGGCGTGAATAGCTAAAGTTCGGTGCAGATAAATTTACTTCACGCCGAACCTCACACGTTCTTATTTATCATTTTGGATACTGCCTTGCCCGTTTCGAGATCTATGTAACGGACGTAGAGAGATATCTTGTTGTTCTCGTTAAGGCTCTCCCAGATCTTGTTGGTAAAGGAATCGATACAGTTGGGGATCTTAACGCGCTCGGGCTCGCCCTGGAAGGTGGGAATGGGGTTGCCGTCGGTAACGTAGGTGTGGATAAAGTGTCCAAGGCCTGCGATGGGAGCGTACTCGTAGAAGAATCTGTTGCAAGCGGTGCCCTCGGGGTCAGCGCTCTTGAGAATGCTCATATCGTAGGTGAAATCCTTATCTGCGAAGTTGAGGACTGCGCTGATTCTGGGGGTGAGGTTAGGAGCGTCGGGCTCAAACTCACGGGTACGGAGAGCGGCACGCATATCCTCGCCCTTTTTGAGAAAGTCGTAAATGGTGTCGGTCTGGTCACCGTTGGTAACGATGAGCTTATTGTCTATGGCCTTGATAGCGGAATAGATGATGAGAGAGGGGTCCTGAACCTTGGAATAATCGTGGGGCTCGGTAAATACGTTACCGTCCTTTTCGGTAAATACGCGGTTACGGGAGTTTTCGCTTCTACCCATTATGAAATACGCGATAACGGCATTCTTGCCGTCCTCGCTCTTGCCCACTACTATACCTCTGCCGGGGTAGGAGTTGGTGGAAAGAAGCTCGGGAAGCTCTGCTATGTTGTAAATTCCGTTCATTTTAGAATTCCTTTCACTTATTTATGAGGCTTTTACAGATCAGTTCACAGGAGAGGGGGAGTATCTTCCACTCTGCCTCTTCCATAATTCTCTTCTGAAGTATCTCGGGGGTATCGCCATCCAACACCTCGACAGCCTTTTGCATTATTATCTTGCCGCCGTCGGGGATCTCGTTTACGAAGTGGACGGTCGCGCCGCTCACCTTTACACCGTATGCCAAAGCCGCCTCGTGCACGTGCAGGCCATAGAAGCCTTCGCCGCAGAATGAGGGGATCAGAGAGGGATGGACGTTGATTATTCTGTCCTTGTAGTGAGTGGTAAAGCGCTCAGAAAGAATGCACATAAAGCCGGCAAGGACGATAAGGTCGATGCCGTGGGAGTCAAGCGCATCGATGATGCGCGACTCGAACTCCTCTTGGCCCGAGCACTCCTTTTTGTTTATCACACAGCTTTCAATGCCGGCATTCTTTGCGCGTTCAAGCGCGTATGCGCCGGGCTTGTTGGAAAGAACGAGCGTGATAGTTCCGCTTTTGATAATTCCGGATGCTTCAGCATCGATAAGGGCTTGAAGATTAGTACCGCCACCCGAAACGAGCACGGCGATCTTTGCCTTTTCGTTTAGCATAAAACAACACCCTCGTCACTCTCGATAACAGTACCGATAACGTATGCGTCCTCACCGTTTGCGCGAAGGATCTCGATTGCCTTATCGGCATCCTCTTTCGCAACTACGACACTCATTCCGACACCCATGTTGTAGGTGTTGTACATATCGCGCTCGGGCACGTTGCCCTCTTTTGCGATGAGGTCGAATATGGGAAGCACCTTAACGTCGCTCTTCTTGATCTTTGCGCCGAGACCCTGGGGGAACGAACGCGGGATATTCTCGTAGAAGCCGCCGCCGGTGATGTGGGAAACGCCCTTTACCTTAACCTCTTCGAAGAGGGCAAGCATGGGCTTAACGTAGATCTTGGTGGGGGTAAGGAGAGTTTCGCCGAGGCTCTTGCCGCCAAGCTCCGCGCGGGGAGTTTTGAGGTCGGCGTTCTCGATATCGAACACCTTACGAACAAGGGAGAAACCGTTGGAGTGAACGCCGCTCGAGGGGAGAGCGATAATAACGTCGCCTGCCTTCATAGAGTTCTTGTCAAGAACCTTGGACTTGTCAACCACGCCTACGGAGAAGCCTGCGAGGTCGTACTCGTCGATGGGATAGAAGCCGGGCATTTCAGCAGTTTCGCCGCCGATAAGAGCCGCGCCGGACTGAACACAGCCCTCTGCAACACCCTTTACGATGTCTGCGATCTTCTCGGGAACGTTCTTGCCACAAGCGATGTAGTCAAGGAAGAAAAGGGGCTTTGCGCCAACGCAGATAATGTCGTTTACGCACATTGCGACACAGTCGATACCAACGGTATCGTGCTTGTCCATAAGGAATGCTATCTTGAGCTTGGTACCAACGCCGTCAGTACCGCTGACAAGAACGGGCTTCTGTATACCCGTAAGGTCAAGCTCAAACAGACCGCCAAATCCGCCGATGTCGGTATCTGCACCCGCGGTAACGGTTCTTGCGATATGAGCCTTCATAAGCTCAACTGCCTTGTAGCCGGCGGTAATGTCAACGCCTGCTGCTGCGTAGCTTTCGGATCTTGAATTCTTCACTTTCGGTTTCTCACTTTCGGTTTATATTATTTTTTATTATTTTCGGAAATTTTGGAGTCGTACTTGGATTTGAGAACGGTAGGAGTTTCGGTGGGGTAATTGCCGTCGAAGCAGGCGGTGCAATAGCCCTTACAGGTGCCGGCAGAGCCAAGCTTGTAAACGTCCTCAAGTCTTAAGTAGCCGAGGGAATCCGCGCCGATGATACGGGTGATCTCCTCGATGGTATGATTGTTTGCTATCAGGGCGTCCTTCGAATCGATGTCGGTGCCGTAATAGCAGGGGTTAAGGAAAGGCGGTGCGGAGGAGCGGAGGTGGACCTCTGTCGCGCCTGCGGTGCGAAGAAGACGAACTATTCTCGCGCAGGTCGTGCCGCGCACGATAGAGTCGTCAACAAGCACTACCCTTTTGCCCTTAACGGTGGATGAGAGGGGATTGAGCTTTATTCTTACCATATCCTCTCTTGCACTCTGTCCGGGAGCGATGAAGGTTCTGCCTATGTACTTATTCTTTATAAGTCCGATGCCGTAAGGAATGCCCGATTCCTGTGCGTATCCGATAGCGGCATCAAGTCCCGAGTCGGGAACGCCGACTACGACGTCTGCCTCTACGGGATGTGCCTTTGCAAGCAGAGCGCCTGCCAGCTTTCTGGCATCGTGGACGGACTGGTTACAGATGACCGAGTCGGGACGCGCGGTATAAACGTATTCAAAAACGCAAAGAGCCTCGTTGCATTTTTTGCAATGATCCTTTATTGATTTTATTCCCTCATCGTTTGAGAATACCACGATCTCGCCGGGCTCTATCTCACGGATGAAGGTCGCTCCAACCGAATCAAGCGCGCAGCTCTCGGTGGCGATAACGTACTGTCCGTTGGTTTTCTGTCCGTAGCAAAGGGGGTGCAAGCCGTGCTCGTCACGCGCGGCAACAAGCTTCTGCGGTGACATAAGGAGCAGGCAGTAGCCGCCCTTGAGCTTGTCCATAGCTCTTGAGACCGCTTCCTCAATGGAAGCTGAGGTTATGCGCTCTTTGGTGATGACGTAAGAGATAAGCTCTGCATCAGAGGTGGTGTGAAAGATCATTCCCTGAAGCTCAAGCTCGTGCTTAAGCTCTTGTGCGTTGACAAGACAGCCGTCAGTCGCAACGGCAAGTCTGCCCTTGATGTGATTGACGACTATGGGCTCTGCATTCGACTTATCCTTTGTTGAAAGGGTGCCGTATCTGCAATGTCCGATAGCCATCTTACCGCAGCCGAGTGTATCAAGCGACTGACGGTTAAAGACGTCGTTGACAAGACCGGCGTTTTTATGCGCGGTGAAAATTCCGTCGTCGTTTACAACTATACCTGCGGACTCCTGACCGCGATGCTGAAGCGCGTAGAGTCCGTAATAGACGCTGTCGGCGACGTTCGTGCGCTCGTCTCCGATTATACCGAAAACTCCCATTTATATTTCCTCCGGAAAATTAGATCAATGATTGTACTTCTCTTCGATTGCGGCGTTCTTTTTGAGAACGTTCTCCTTGCCTGCCGCTCTTGCCGCTACAAGCTTTTCTGTAAGTGCGGTGTCGGAAAGAGCGAGGATCTGTGCCGCAAGGTGCGCTGCGTTTGCCGCGCCGTCGATAGCTACCGTAGCCACGGGAATACCGGAGGGCATCTGGACGGTGGACCAGAGCGCGTCAACGCCACCTGTGTTCTTGCAGGAGATCGGAATGCCGATCACGGGAAGAGTGGTGTTTGCCGCTATTGCACCGGCAAGATGTGCTGCCATACCTGCGGCGGCGATGATAACGCCGAAGCCGGCATCCTTTGCACCCGAAACGAATGCCGCGGTTTCAGCCGGTGTTCTGTGTGCCGAATATACGTGAACCTCAAAGGGAATGCCGTAATCCTCAAGCACCTTAATGCCTTTTTCAACTATGGGAAGGTCGCTGTCGCTGCCCATTATAACGGCAACTTTTTTCATATTTTTATCCTCCTGGAATGTGTTAATAAAATCAAAAAGGGCAGTCTTACCCCATACGGTAAGAACTGCCCAGACGGTCGACATATACAGTTTTTGCTCCCTTGCGGTTGTCCGCTGTCCGTCAGTTACAAAAACCCGTTCTACGCGATTATTTTAACATATAATAAAAGAAAAGTCAATATAATTCTTGCGCACACGAGGCACAAAAACGACGATATTCCCCCGCTCTTTTTGTCGTTTTTATACAAAGAAATCGACCGTCAAAAAACGCGGTGCGATGCAAAACGCAGAGAATAGGACAACTTTTATTTACATTTTATGAGATTTAAACGTAAGATAATTTTACACGCCCCCAGACTAGCGCGGTGTTTTAGGCTCTTTTGACTCGTATTGGCGGTACATATGCGGATATCGTAATTTTACATAAAAAACGGTGGCGGTAAAAACTCCTTTTTCTACATTTTTAGAAAAAACGGATTTTTTTCAAAAAAGGTATGTACAAATAGATTTTTTTATGCTAAAATATTCACGTAATTTTATTTGCGCTTGCAAAGGAGATAGTTATGAAAAAGCTTTACACAGGCAAAACCAAAGACGTTTACGCTCTCGATAACGGCAACGTTATGCTCAAGTTCAAGGACGACTGCACCGGCAAGGACGGCGTATTTGATCCCGGCGAAAACAGCGTTGGACTTACCATCGAAGGAATCGGCAAGGCTAACCTTGAAACCTCTATCCACTATTTTGAGCTGCTTAAGGAAGCAGGCATCAAGACCCACTACGTAAGTGCAAACATCGACGAGGCAACTATGGAAGTTCTGCCCGCTGAATGCTTTGGCAAGGAGCTTGGCGGCGGCGGACTTGAGGTTATATGCCGTCTTGTTGCTACCGGTAGCTTTGTAAGAAGATACGGCGAGTACATCAAGAACGGAACTCCCCTTGAGGGCGGTTACGTTGAGTGCACCTTTAAGAACGACGAGAAGGGCGATCCCCTCGTTACCGGCGAAGGTCTTGTCGCACTCAAGGTTATGACCAAGGAAATGTTCGAGAGCCTCAAGGAGCAGACCCTCGCTATTACCAAGATCGTTGCTGACGACCTTAAGAGCATCGGCCTTGATCTTTGGGATATCAAATTTGAGTTCGGTTACAACGGCAAGGACGTTATTCTTATCGACGAGATCGCGTCCGGTAACATGAGAGTATACAAGGATGGCGAGATCGTTGAGCCCGTTGAGCTCACCAAGCTTATTCTTGCACCCAGAAAGTAATTCAGCAAACATATTTAAAAGGGCACTCGGACGCGCAAGCTGCGATATCGAGTGCCCTTTCAACCAAAGAGAAGAGGTTTATGAAAAATCCGTTCAAAAGACTTAACAAATTCGAGCTTGCCCTATGGCTATGCTCTCTTGCGGCGGTCACGGTATCCTTTATACTCGGTCCGGAGAAGGATATTTTATCTCTTGTAGCCTCACTTATCGGAGTGACGGCGCTGATATTCGTCGCCAAGGGTATGGTATTCGGGCAGGCGCTGTGCGTTGTGTTCGCGTTGATATACGGAATCATATCCTTTAAATTCAAATATTACGGCGAGGTCATTACATACATTGGAATGAGCGCGCCTGCGGCAGTCGCGGCAGTTATCGCCTGGTTGAAAAATCCGTACGGCAACGGCGACGAGGTCAAGGTCTCCTCACTTTCGAAAAAGAAGATACTCGGAGTCGGTATACTCACCGCTTTTGTGACCGTAGCGTTTTACTTTATTCTCGGCGCGCTCGGCACCGCCAATCTGATTTTCAGCACTCTTTCGGTAACGACGAGCATACTTGCGGCATCGCTGGTCTTTTTGCGCTCGCCGTATTACGCGCTTGCTTATGCGGCAAACGACGTGGTGCTGATAGTTTTATGGGTGCTTGCATCCATGGCTGACATATCGTATCTGCCTATGATACTCTGCTTTATCGCCTTTTTAGCGAACGATCTGTACGGATTTATAAGCTGGCGGCGTATGAAGCGGCGGCAGAACAGTGCCGAGGAATAGGCGCATTTTTATGATCCTATATTTTTCACCTATATATTAAACTCATTGAATACACGAAAGGAAAAAAGCATGAAAAGCATTTCCCTTTGCGGTGAGTGGCGCATGAGAGGTAACGGCTACGACTGCGTAGGCACCGTGCCCGGCTCAATGTACTCCTTCCTGCTCAATAACAACCTTATCGAAGATCCCTACTACCGTGACAACGAGTATTCGATTCTCGAGCTTTCTTATCACGATTACACCTTTGAGCGCAAGTTCGATTTTAAAAAGACGGGCGACGAGGTTATCCTGCGCTTTGAGGGTCTTGACACCTTCTGTGACGTTTATCTCAACGGCAAGCACATAGCATATACGACGGATATGCACATCACGTACGAGTTCGACGTGACCGACGTTCTTGTTGACGGTGAAAACACCATTGCGGTAGAGTGCCACTCGGTTCTCGACTATGCGGCAGAAAAAGCAAAGGGGCTTGACCTTTTTAAAAACCCGCAGGCGCTTGCGGGATTCGGATACGTAAGAAAGGCACACTGCATGCTCGGTTGGGACTGGGGTCCCTTCCTGCCCGATATGGGCATCTGGCGTCCTGTAAGCCTTCTTATCAAGGACTCTGCAAGAATAACCGAGTTCCACGTAACTCAAAGACACGAAAAATGTAAAGTTTACATTACACCTAACGTTAAAACCGACAAAGAAGCAGACACCCGTGTAACTTTAACCGCACCCGACGGCAAGAGCATTGTTATTAAAGCGGGTGAGGAATACGGGGTTGAGTCACCTGAGCTTTGGTGGCCGAGAGGACTTGGCGATCAGCCCCTGTATACCGTTACCGCAGAGGTGGTAAATGGCACAAAAATATTGGATACGTGTACCAAAAGAATAGGCCTGCGCTCTATGAAGCTCATTCGCGAGAAGGACAGATGGGGCGAGAGCTTTATGCACGAGTGCAACGGCGTTAGATTCTTTGCTATGGGTGCTGACTACATACCCGAGGATAACATTTTCTCGAGGATAAACAAGGAGCGCTCACGCGTTTTGCTTAAGCGCTGTGCTGATGCAAACTTCAACGCTATACGCATCTGGGGCGGCGGATACTACCCTGACAATTGGTTCTTCGACCTTTGCGACGAGATGGGTATTATAGTATTCTTTGACCTTGCGTTTGCTTGCTCTTTCTATCTTCCCGACGAGAGAATGTACGAGGACATTAAGGTCGAGGTAAGACAGAACCTTGAGAGAGTGCGCCACCACGCATCTATTGCGATAATCAGCGGCAACAACGAGGTAGAATCCTGCGGCGAGGGCTGTCCCGATCGGAGAGTCAAGGACATTTGCATTCCCGTAGCGATCGAGCTGTTTGAAGGAATTATTGCGGATATTCACCGTGAGGTATGCCCCTACATTCCTTTCATCCACACCTCTCCCGTAACTGCCGGCAGATTCGTTAACCCCAACAACGAGAACTTCGGCGATGCACACTATTGGGACGTATGGCACGCCGGCAAGCCCTTTACCGAATATAGAAATCACCATTTTCGCTACGCATCGGAATTCGGCTTCCAGTCCTTCCCTTGCGAGAAGACGGTAAATCAGTTTACTCTTCCCGAGGACAGAAACATTTTCTCTCGCGTTATGGAGCAGCACCAGAGAAACACCGGCGCGAACGCAAAGATAGTTGACTATCTCTCCCAGACATTCCTTTACCCCACAGAGTTCGGCACTCTTCTTTACGCATCCCAGCTGCTTCAGGCAGAGGCGATAAAGTACGGTGTTGAGCATATGCGCCGTGAAAGAGGCAGATGCATGGGCTCGCTTTACTGGCAGCTTAACGACATATGGCCTGTTGCTTCTTGGGCAAGCATTGACTACTATGGCAGACTTAAGGCGCTCCATTATTATGCAAAGAGATTCTACTCTCCCGTTCTGCTCTCCTGTCGCGAAACAGGCGAAAAGACGACACGCCCCTACGTTATTCTCGAGCCGAAGCTTTACGGCTACGAAACGAAAGCCGAGCTTACGGTAACCAACGACACCCTCAACGAGTTTGTCGGTACTGCGCGCTCTTACCTGCGCTCCTCCGACGGCACGGTGATCGAAGCGTTTGAAGACGAGGTGAAGATCGCTCCTCTGTCAACCCTGACTTTTGCGGAGCGCGACTTCAACAAGACTGACGTCAGAAACAACTATTATTCCTACGAGCTTGTTGACGCAAGCGGCAATATCGTATCCGAGGGTACCGTTCTCTTCACCGCGCCCAAGCACTTCGACTTTAAGGATCCCGAGCTTAGCGCAGAGGTAGTTGGCGACGAGATCGTAGTACGCGCAAAGGCTTACGCCAAGAGCATTGAGATCTACTCTGACGACACCGACTTTATTCTTTCGAACAACTTCTTCGATATGAATGTGGGCGAGGTTCGTGTAAAGGTGCTTGAGGGCGAGGCCAAGAACGTGAAGCTGCGTTCGGTATATGACATTCGCTGATCGAACAAACACAAACTCCCCGATTTTGATAAGGAGCGAAAAATGATCGATTTTATTTTTGATACGGATGCAGGCGCTGATTGCGACGACATAATGGCCCTGACCTATCTGACGTATGCGGCAAGGCGCAAGATGATACGCATTTTGGCGGTAACGCACTGCCTTGATACACCTTACGGTGTGCCTGCGATACGCTCGTTTTTCAGATTTTTCGGTGAGCGCGTTCCACCCGTCGGAAAGATGGTTGGCGGAGCGCATATAGCCGATCATTACGTACAGGGAATGGCCGAAAAATTTGCCACGGGTGCCGACTTTGACGAGGCAGAGCCTGCGGCGAGGGTATTAAGACGGGCGCTGACCAACTCGGACGGAGAGTGCGTTATTTGCGCGGTCGGACAGTTCACGAACATTGCCGCTTTGCTTGAAAGTGAGCCCGATGACATAAGCTCGCTTGACGGTGTGTCGCTTGTCAGGGCGAAGTGCCGAGAGCTTGTCGTTATGGCGGCAAATTTGAGGTCTACCGAGCCCGAATGGAATATAAAATGGGACGTGCCGGCGGCAAGAACGATGTTCGAGCGTTGTCCTGTGCCGATAACCGTTTTACCGTTTGAAACCGGAATAAACATGATCACGGGTGAGCCCGAGATCGAGAAATACGGCGACTCCACCCCCTTGACGTTATCGTTCAACCTTTTCAACACAAAGGTGTGCAAGCACTTGCCCGATCCCAACAAGGCAGGCCGTCACTCCTGGGATCCTGCGACGGCGGTATATGCCGTTGAGGGTGTCAAGGAATTTCTCACCAAGGGTGAGTGCGGCAAAATAGAGTTAAGTGACGACGGCGGTGCGGTCTTTATTCCCACGCCTGACGGAAACGTAAGAGCGCTTTGGCCCAATACAGAGGGCGGCATCAGCGAGCAAGAGGCAAAGGACAGAATGGCGGCATACATAGACGAGTGCGCTATGGCGGTCCTCGCAAATTACTGATAACATATTGAACGGTGTGCTCTTCCACGCAAGAGCACACCGTATTTTTTGTTTATCTGGCGAGTTCTTTCGCCCGCGCACGTGCATTTTCACTATAAATCGCGCATTTTTTTATATATAATAACGGAATTTGTGCGCAGATATTGACTAAATAAGACATATGTGCTAATATTTTTATATAATTATGTTAACGGGGCGAAATATACGTTTTCGTGTTTTTTGTCAGAGGAACGATGAAAGCAGACTTTGATTTTCACGACGGAACGCTTCTTTTATACCCTACGAGAAAAGACGTATGGCGAAAGAATGCTGTGCCGATAGGAAAAACAGTTGCGGATCTTGCGCAGCTCATATCACAATACGAGCCAACGCTGCTCGGGGTGCTGCCGTCACTTGACAAAAGCGCGATAATATCGCCCGATCAGCGCCTGCGTATCGAGCCTATGCTATACGACGATATTTGGGCTCGCGACAGCGGTGCCGTGCCGACGGACGACGGCTTGGTAAAATTCGGATTCAACGCCTGGGGCGGTGATGAGGGACTGTACGGCAGTTGGGCGCTTGACGCTACGGTGCCGGAGCAGATGAGCAAGCTGATCGGAAAGGAATTATCCCTCTCTCCGCTTACGCTTGAGGGCGGAAATCTGCTTACTGACGGTGACGGGACGCTGATATGCATAAAACGCACTATTGTAAACGACAACCGCAATCCCGGAATTACACTCAGAGAAGCCGAAGCGGCGCTTAAAGACGCGCTCGGGGTAACTCGCATCATTTGGATAGACGAGGGCTTGGAGTACGACGAGACCGGTGGACACATCGACAACTTATGTGCCTTTGCCGACAGGGACACTCTCTTCATTGCCTGGACGGATGACGAGGCAAGTCCGCAATATCAAATAGTACGCCGGGCACTTGAAGCGATAGAGGCTGCCGGCGAAAAAAGATACAAGATAATAAAGATCCCTCTACCTTCTTCGTTCATACGAACAGAGGATGATTGCGAGGGGCTTGAATATCCCGACGGAAGCAAGGCGCGCTTGCCGGGTGAGGTCATACAGCCGAGCTACGTGAACTTTATTTTCGCTAACGGAGCTGTGATAGTACCCACGTTTGACGACCCGTTGGACGACGAGGTCGTAGACATTTTCAAGCGCACGTTTCCGCATCGCACCGTCATTCCGTTACCCTCGCGAGAGATCGTGCTTGGCGGTGGCGGACTTCATTGCATAACGAAAAATTATTAAAATAAAATAAACGACAGCAAAAGGAGATACTCATGGAGAACCAGGTTGAAAACAAAGTGGAAAATCAGTTTTCCCGCACAATAACTATTAACGGAAAGACCAAGTATCTTTTCGTTCCCGGCAAGAAGCGCAGAGACGACGAGCATTACTACATCGATCTGCCGCCTAAATTCCATTTCCTTATCAAAGATATGGACCAGACATTCCGTCACTACGTTGACCGCCGCGAAATAGGTAAGAAGATACTTGCTTCGCTCGAGAAGAAGATAGGTGGCGTGGATGCCGCAGGCAAGCCCGTAGAGGGATTCTATATGTCCTCGAAGGACAACGAGGTCGGTCTTCTCAGCCAGCTTTACGGCGCGAACGCGATGTTCTCCCTTATGAACCGCTTTAACGTTGAGATGTCCGATGAGCGCAAGGCGCACATGGTAGAGACCCTGCACTACGTGCTCGACTATCTTGCAATGAACAATAATTGCTACGATCTCTCCCCCATACTTGACGATGAGATCAACAACGAGCTTTTTGTTGACGGCAACAACAATTACATAGGCGCTATGACCTGGGCTCTCTCCCTTTTCTGTCAGGTAAGAGTTTCCGAAAGACGCGGTCTTATCGAGATAACCCCCGAGGATCACAAGCAGATCTTCAAGCACATTCGCGCTATAATCAAGTTCTTCGTTAACAACGTAATCGGAACTGCCGACAAGCCTCTCGGTTGGGGATATGCCAACGGTTGTGAAGAACCCTCACTCTTCTTCACATACTCCGTTGTCGAGGCATTCGCGGACTTCGATGACAACGTACTTAACGTTGCCGAGCTTGGCCCTGATGAAGAGCTTATACACTACATTGACACGTCCGACACAGGAAGCAATCCTTACACCAAAACCTACACCGAGATATGCTATAAGATCGGTGACAGAGCTTGGGATATATTCAAGGACGTAATCAAGACCGATTTCTTCAGCGATAATTTCAGCGAAAACTTTAAGATAGTAGACAAGGACGACGTGCTTAATTCCAGCCGTTCCTCCGTGCTTTTCAACACCATGTACGTAATATTCATTCTGTTCTATTCGTACACCAACGTAAGACACGCGGATACCGACGGTGAGGAGATAGTCAACTCGATGACTCTGGCGCTTCAGCTGATCCAGAACTTCTACGACGAGCTGGCTACAAAGGGCAAGGACAGCATAGTTGACCGTCATATCATCGCCTTTGACCAGCCGCACAAGAAGATCAAGGATTTCGGCAGACTTCTTAACGAGGAGTCGATCCAGGCATCTCCCCTTCTTCCCATGCTTGTAAAGGCTAACAACGTTATTGCGTACCACATTCTCAAGTTCCCGCAGCAGAAGATGCAGGAGCTGTTCGACATGATGCTTTTGTCGAAGATGGAAAACGAGAACGACTGGCTGTGGGATAAGAGAAGATTTGACGTTCTCTCCACCGCGCGTTACATAGAGTCTATCGCCGACTTCTTCGATTACTACGATGAGTACGAAAGAAACTACGCTGACAAGACCACGACGGACAAGCAGCGCAGAGATGAGATAGAGGCAAAGCTCGCTCCCAGACTTGAGAAGAAGCTTCTGCAGGAGCTTGAAAAAACTCATAAGCAGGATATTGAGGACGCGGAAAACAGAATACACGAGATCTACACCATCGAGCATGCGCTCAATGACAGAATAGCGCAGAAGGTTGAGGAGCGCGCGCTCGGAATGCTCAACGATGCTATGGGCAAGATCATCAAGTACAACAGCTCGATCGCCAGCGAAAAGGCAGATATTGAAACCACCTTCACTCCCTATGAAAAGGAGTTCAAGAGCAATTTCGAGAATATGCTGATGAGCTACTTCTCCGATGACATCCGCCTTAAAGCTATGCAGGCAAACGAGATGAGCGAGGAGCTGCTCAGAAATGCGGTAGATGCAGATATCCACAAGTTTATGGGCGCGTTCGTTGAGTTCATAGCATACAACAACGCAAAGCTTCCCGATGAGAAAAAGCTTTCACTTTCAGACATCTTTAAAGCAATCACCAACAAGAAATAACGCTAGGAGAATATAGCTACTATGAAAACAATAACCTTTTATTCTTACAAGGGTGGTGCCGGCCGAAGCTCCACAACTCTCAATACACTTCCCTATCTTGTGGAAGCAATGGACGCCTCCGCATCTTCGCCCATCATACTTCTCGATATGGACCTTGACAGCGCAGGTATGACTTATCTTCTCGACCTTGACGTACATTTCAAGGACAGCTACGACGTAAAGAGCTTCCTTATGGGTGAGGAAAACTGGTCTGACGCCGCAACCTCCGACCTTAGCGAGCATCCCTTCTTCCAGAAGCTTGTTCCCGTAGGTAATCAGCTCGGCGTTGAGAACGGTGCAGTTCTCTTCCTCGGTGTAGATGACAGAAAGCCCATCGACAACAACCAGATGGACGGCACTAAAGAGGGCGTATTCAATAAGCTCAATCGCTTTTGCCGCAAGAACGGTATCAAGGCTGTTGTTATGGATAGCTCGGCAGGCGAGCAGTTCTCCGCGATTCTCGCAACCAGAGCGGCAAACGACATCGTATGCTGCATGCGTCCCACCATGCAGTTCCGTATAGGTACATTCAACTACCTTCACAGACTTTCCGAAAAGGGTCAGAGCAGCAGAGTTATTCTTCTTCCCACCGTTGTTCCCAACCTTGACAAAGAGATCGACGGAGAGCTTCAGCGCGACAAGTCCATCGAAAACATCAAGAAGCGCGCAGGCGACCTTAAGATAGAAAGCATCTGCATGAAATTCGTTGAGCCCGGCTGCTTCGGTATCAACGAGGTTGAGCGCTTTAAGTGGAAGGAGGGCGTGCTTTACAAGATCGCGCAGACCTCCGAGCTTACAGAGGATGAGAAGGAAGCAACCAAGCGCTACGCAAAGCTTGCAAACGTGCTCTCGGATACAGACAATTAACTCTATTTTTTAAGCCGCCGGCATCACAGCCGGCGGCAGAATGGAAGATATTATGGCTAATAACAACATAACGTTCGACTCCTATGCAAAAGAAGTCAACAGTAAAATAAAAGACCCCGCACTCAAGGAATTTTTGTTCGGTATCGACGATCTTGAGGGAATGGACATCAAGGGCATCGGTGTTATGTACAAGATGATGACCTTCTCCTTTATGTTTGCGTACGCAAAATACAAATACGACCGCGATAACAAAAAGCTTCACGCTCATACACCCAACGCAAAGCGCGTTATTGACGCGTTTGAATGTATTTACAACGGTGAGGACGTAACCCTCGACCTTATAATCTACATTCTTACCGAAATGCAGCTTGACGTAATTTCGGTTGGCGAGCGCTCGTATTTCAAGCCCTTCTTCAACGGTCGCGCAGATATACAGATACCCTCACTCAAAAACGTTATTTCTATATGGCTGCAGAGCGTTAAGCGTTCTGAGCAGAACGAAAAGGTACTTCTTGGCTACTTTGTCGCGCTGTTCGAGAATTTCGTATTCCTGCGCGATCTGAAGCTTGTCGAGGATGAAGAAAAGTGCTTTGCATTTGAATACGATCCTTACAAATGCACCATTCCCTCATATTCGCTCATAAAAAAGGAAGACAGCGACAGTTTTTTTTACCTAACCTCGTATGAGGTAACCATGAACCACCGTTGCCGCCTTACTTATCAATGCTTTGACGGAAAGGCAATATTGCGCGATGAGGTTGCTGTACGCGACTTTTTGAACAAGGCATCTATTAAAAACCACAGCGGCACACCCAAATCGATACTTGCAAAATCCCTCTCGGAGCTCAGCTTTAAGTACATACAGCACCTTGCCCTTGCGGTATCCGACGCGATAACCCGTGAGACCAAGCGCAAGCTGTATGAGCATTACTCGATAAGATATAACGATATCTTCGAGCTTGGATATAAGAAGGACTATAACGATATCAACTGGGATAACGCTATGACCATTCTTATGATCGAGGAAGGACCTTCCGAGGTGCTTGAGCTTTTGCTTGACTCCGACGGCTTCTACTTTGACAAGATCCTGCGCAACCTTGAGGTACGCGTTAACGAAAAGGATCTTGCCGCAAGAGTTAAGGCGAAGTACGAGGAAGCACAGGATATGGAGCTTGGCATGGTCAAAAAGTACGCGACCGACAACTCCGCTTTTGTCAAGAACCTCGACTCGATCAACAAGACCTTTATGGCAAAGAGCATTATCGACGGTCTTGCAGAGCAGAAGAACGACGCTCACTTCGTTGAGAGTCTGCCTATGCGCATAAAGACCATCGACAAGATCATAGCCGCTTCCGACTCCGCTATGTCGAAGGCGCTTAAGATCAACAAAGTGCTTGAAAAGACCTTCCGTTACATAATTCCCTTCTACGAGGGCGTTATTGCATACCAGATGAAGAAGACCGAGTATCGCCTTGATATTCAGAACAAGGGCGTGGAGTGGGATTCCATCGACAAGAATGCGGTAAGGCTTATTTGCGAGGGTGCGTTCTTTGAGGCGGCTGCAAAGTCCAAGGACGAGGTATCAAGAATGCCTCTTGGAAAGCTTGTCGAAGCGTTCCGCAACCTTACGCGCAGCATACTTGAGAAGAAGGAAGGCAGACTTTGCATTTCCGAGAAGGGCCGCGCACTTAAGAGCGCTGTCGGTAGAAACTATATTTGCGCGTACGACACCTTTGAGAACATAATAAACTTCACAAAGGAAGACGTTGCCGACATAGTAATCGAGCATATGCCCCAGGATATTACGGGATTTATCAACAACGAAAAGCACGACAAGCCCGAGACCCTCGTGGCTAACGTGGTGCTGTTCAACAAATTCCTTCTGAAAGCAAAGGAGCTGCTCTACTACTTTGTTTACAACGAGGACTACAAGCGCGAGATGATACTCGGTCAGCAGATATCCTATGACCCGATATACCCCTACGTTGTTCGCTATACAGTAAAGAGCGAAAACAGAGACGGATACAGCATAAACAACTTCTCTGTCTTTATGACCGACGACAACGTAACGAGTGAAGTAAAGATACTTTCCGAGCTGGACTATGACATAAACGAAAAATACTACTGCATTCCCAACGTTGAGACATCGAACAAGCGTTGGTGGATCGACCCGTTCCTTATCAGCTGCAAGAAGTTTGACGAGTTGATGTATAGCGACGGAAAGAAAGAGAAGAAAGATAACGAGGAGAACTAATGCTTCACATAATGATCGATGCCTATGGCTCGGACTCACCGAAGCTTGACAATCTCAAGTCGGTGTACGATACCATTGTAAAGGTAACAAATTTCGTAGGCGTCAAAACCATAATGCCGCCCTCCCTTGTTCCGTATTACTACGGCTCTGTAAAAGAGGATGACGGTATAAGCGCGTTCGTGCTTCTTAAGGGCGGACATTTCACTATTCATACGTTCCCCGAGAGAGAGTGCTATTTCGTTGATATGCTTTACGACGGATTTGTCAGCGAGACAAAGCTTGTGGAAATACTTAAAAGTGAGCTTCCCTTCAAGCAGGAAATCGTGCATTCGGTCGACAGACGCTTTGACCTTGTCAGTCAGCTCGAAACCGTCATCGACGAGAAGAGCGACTTTGGCCCGCACTATCTTATGCACAATCTTGTACCCGTTGAGCTTGACATGGACAAGATCTACCGTTTCCTTGACGCAGTTCCCGTCTTGATCAACATGGATCCCATCACCCGTCCTACCGTCATCACCGACAGCGTGGACGATCCGGAGATAATTTCAGGCTTGACGGTAATAGCACAGAGCCATATCGCGCTGCACTACTATAAGGAAGAAAAGCGTTTCTGGCTTGACGTTTTTTCGTGCAGCTTTATAGAGTGCGAAAACATCATCAATACTATTGAACGTCTGCTTGATACTCCTTGCGAGTGGCATTTGATAAGCCGCGGAAGCAAGCATTCGGACAAGCTCACCGAGCGTGACGAATACATAAGCCGCTTTAATGCATGGCAAGAGAATATCCGCTGACCTGAGAGGTATTTCTCTCAAAAGGAGGGCATATGCCTAAAATAGTCAAACAGTTTACAAAGTTCGTCTTTCCCTTTAAGTTCGATGCGAAAAAGGTCGCGCCCGGACGAGCGGTCATCGAAAACAAAAAGGGTGGGCAGTTCAACGTTTTTGAAAAATTTTCTCAAAAGACCGAATCTCTGCGCGAAGGACTTGATATGATGCTTGACGAAAACGGCGGCTCTGCTAAAATAGCAGACTGCTACAAGCTGAATATCAATTGCAGAAGGTATTTTTCCCTTCCGCCGAAGAAGGATAGCGCGATCGAGTTCAAGAGCCGCCAGTCAGGCTCACAGGTATTGCAGGTAGCGATAACCGAGATTAAGATATACCTGTTTGAATCGCAGGTAGGATTCGCGGAAATAGAATGCGAGTACAAGAGCGATTCTATCAGCGAGTATCTTGATCTTAACTACTTTATCTGCGAGGCGAAGAGCGACAAAAACTATTTTGTTTACCACGAGAAGATATGGAATGAGCAGACACGCTCAAACGACATCGTAGATACCGAATTTACGGTCGAGGAGCTGCTTGGCAAGATATTTGCCTACGTGGCAACCGAGGACGGTGCTGTTGAATTTTCCTACAACAAGGCAAAGCCGAAGCTCTACTCCTACATACTCGCGGACGAGAAGCCGGAAAACATAAACGAGCTTTTATATCACCTTACGAAAAACTATAAGGAAAGCTATCAGTTTGACGACTCCTGCACAAAGATCAAGAGCCTGCACCCGTTTGAAAACTCTTACTGGGTCGGCTCGCTCAACGGAGCAACCAATATAAGCTTCCTGACCGGTAACGAGATTACCGACGGATTCTTTAAGGACAACTTTTACACGAAGGCAAAGAATACTTATTATTTCCTTTTCCTTAACGTGCTTCACCAGCGCCATGCAGTAACCGATATTATGGGCAGAATGGGACACCTTGACCGCCTTGTTAACGACTACTACATTATGGACAAGCAATTAAGGCTGGCAAGAAAATACGAGGCTGAGGCTATCAACCTCAAATTCCGCGCATTCTTTAAGTGCCCTTCCAGCATCGAGCATATCAACGACTACTACGATATGCTGCAAAACGCCTTTCAGGTAAGTGCGTTTTATGACAATTTCAAGAGCGACATTACAAACTTGCAGGGCATTTGCAGCAAGTACGTTGAACGCATCAATGAAAGAGAGAAGAAGATCAAGGCAAGAAAGAGCGCAAAAACCGAAATATTCGTATCAATTTTTGCCGCTCTCGTCGCCGAGGTCACCTTGTTTAACAACTCATGGGCTCTTGTAGAAAAGGTGGTCGGACACTCGATCTCCTTCTGGAATCCCGGTGTGCTTATTCTTTGTGCAACGCTCGTATCTCCCCTTGTCACCGTTTTTGTCAACGTTAACAAACAGCGCGGAGAGATAAAGAGATTGACTGCCTCAATCAACGAGGAGCAGACAGAAAATCTTGTCGAAGACGACAAGCAGCGCCGCACAAGAGCACGCTTTCTTGCTAAGGTCAAGAAGTCGCATTGCAAGCAGAACAAAAAGAAAAAGGGCTGATTTCGCAAAAATCAACCGAAGTCAGTACCCGTGTTAAATTTAACACGCTTTTAGCAAACATAAAAATCCCCCTGCAAATGAATTTGCCGGGGGATTTTTGTTTAAATGATTGTAAGGATTACGACTGCGACACCGCCGCAGGCAACGCCGATCTTCTGAAGGACGGAGTACTTTTCCTTGTAGACGATAATCGAGAAAAGGAAGGATGCGACGATCGCAAGGCCTGCTTTGAGGGGGGAGACTATAGAGATGGGCAGAAGCTCATATATAAGCAGGATAATGAAGTTCTTTGCTCCGTTGAAAAGTCCGGAGAGTGCGCCGTAGAGCGTACCGTTTTTGAGTACGTAGCTAAGGTTTTTGCGGTCGGTTATCAATCCTATGATAGTAAGGAAGAAGAACGAGGCGCCGATGGAGATTATCTGAAACTCCTCGGAACAAGCGTCATTAAACTTGACCTGCTGCATTTTGGTCATTATTGAGATAAAGCCGTTTGAGACGGTGGATAAAAGAATACATACAAACCACTTGAGCGATGCCGCGCCCTCCTGCTTTTCGGCGGTGGCGCTCTTGCCCTTGTAGTTCATCATAAACATTGCGGCAACGATAAGCGCAATACCGATGTACGTAAAGACGGTCGTAGACTCGTTCAAGAAGAATATTCCGTAGAATATCGGCATCAGCAGCGAGAAGCTCGCTATAAGACGGGTAAGACCAAACGGGCCGATCTTGAAGGCTACGTATGCAAGATAGAAGCCGCAGAAGTAGAACACGGAATTCACAAGCGCATAGGGGATCATATCACCGAGGAAGTTGAAGCTTTCTCCTGAGATAAGCACCTTTGCGACGAAGAATGCGCAGGCGAAAAGCGCGATTATGGCATTCATTATAAAGCCGCCGCTATTATACTTTTTGGCGTATGTCTTGACGGCTATGCTCTCGCCCATATTTAATGCTACAAAGAGCAGAATGAGTAAATATCCAAGCATAAAAAATCACCTCACGCGAACAATTATAAACCCATTGGGTACAAAAGTCAATACAAATTCAAGTTTATTTTTTTGCAAAAAATAAACCCGACAAGGCAGGATGCTCCATAAAGAAATATCGCGCTTTATCGGGTTGTTTTATCAGAATACATTCAAGATCACGAGCAGTGCAAACACGAATGCGAGCGCGCTTATGATCATACAAAGGACATAGAGGAGCTTAATGCAAAGGGAGAGCGGAATAATAGACTCCTGGGAAAGACTGTCCTTTACCTCGTGGTAGGAAACGGTGGGGTCGCCGCCGACGAACGCATGAATCTTTTCGTCCAGCTCGGTCTCGCTCGCTTTGCCCTTGGCAACGAGCTTAGAAAGCTTGCGAAGCTTGGCGTAGTCGCCACCCGTGTGACGATTTTTAAGATTGTAGTACTTATATATGTTGGTTTCATTGCTGAAAACGCCATAGGGATAATCGCCTATCGGCTTATCAACACCGTGGTCGCGTTCGATCTGGCGAATTACGTTTTCGCTTTTCTTTACGTCAAACTTATTACGCAAATCGATCATAAAGAATATGGCGGAAACGATTCCCATAAATACGGCTATCAGCATACTTGCTATCGTATACTGAGAGATCAGCGCGCCGTACAATGCGATAAACGCACCGAAAGCGGCAATGAAATAGTTTATCATCGTTGTTCTCTGCCCTGCGTGGTAATAAAAATACGCGCAAGCCTGATCATAGAAATCCTTGGTATTCAAGTCTTTTTTATCCATTTTGTACTCCTCAAAAGTCTATACAATATAGAGATCCTCGTTATTATAGCACGCGCGCGAGGAAATTGCAATAGATATATTGAATTTGGTAGAAAATATTAAGCTTTGCGGTGAAGGTTACCGAAAATTTGTTGTGCTGTTGCGCAAGTGATCCGCTCTTTCGCTCGAAATAATTAAAATGCGCACCCCAAAGGGATGCGCATTTTTTATCGCTTCGTGAAGCGAAATTATTTCTCGGAAAGAGCTGCCTAAGCGGCGTGCCCATAAGCCAATTGTGAAGCGGACTTTAGTGGGGCACGCTTGAAATTTTCGCAAAACGGTGTCCATATCCGTTTTGTCGCTTCGCGATACCGAAAATTTGTTGTGCTGTCGTGTAAACGATCCGCTCTTTCACTACAAATAATTAAAATGCGCACCCCTTGCGGAGTGCGCATTTTGTTTCACCCGTGAGGGTGAGAATTATTTGTTGGAAAGAGCTGCTTGAGCGGCGGCAAGTTCGAGGCGAATGCCGAAGAGGAAAAAAGGACGCCGAGGCGTCCTTTTGTTCCCGACTTGCGAATTTTTCGCAAAGTTCGTTATTACTTATTAGAAAGTGCAGCCTGTGCGGCGTGCCCACTTGCCAATATATTGTCCGGCTTTCGTTGGGGCACGCTTGAAATTTTCGCAAAACGGTGTCCATATCCGTTTTGTCGCTTCGCGATACCGAAAATTTGTTGTGCTGTCGTGTAAACGATCCGCTCTTTCACTCGAAATAATTAAAATGAGCACCCCTTGCGGAGTGCGCATTTTGTTTCACCCGTGAGGGTGAGAATTATTTGTTGGAAAGAGCTGCTTGAGCGGCTGCGAGACGTGCGATCGGTACTCTGAAGGGAGAGCAGGATACGTAAGAAAGGCCGATCTTGTGGCAGAACTCTACGGATGTGGGGTCACCACCGTGCTCGCCGCAGATACCAACGTGCATTTCGGGACGTACAGACTTACCGAGCTTGATAGCGGTTTCCATAAGCTTACCTACACCGACCTGGTCGAGCTTTGCGAAGGGATCGTTCTCGAAGATCTTGGTGTCGTAGTATGCGTTAAGGAACTTGCCTGCGTCGTCACGGGAGAAGCCGTAGGTCATCTGGGTAAGGTCGTTAGTACCGAAGCAGAAGAACTCAGCCTCCTTAGCGATGTCGTCAGCGGTGATACAAGCTCTGGGAATCTCGATCATGGTACCAACCTCGTACTTAAGGTCAACACCAGCCTCAGCGATAACAGCGTCAGCGGTAGCAACAACTACGTTCTTAACGAACTTGAGCTCCTTGATCTCGCCTACGAGAGGAATCATGATCTCGGGAACGAGAGTCCACTCGGGATGCTTCTTCTGAACGTTGATAGCAGCCTTGATAACTGCTGCGGTCTGCATCTTTGCAATCTCGGGATAGGTAACTGCAAGACGGCATCCACGGTGACCCATCATGGGGTTGAACTCGTGGAGAGATGCGATGATGTTCTTGATGTCTGCAACGGTCTTGCCCTGAGTCTTTGCAAGAGCTGCGATGTCAGCCTCTTCGGTGGGAACGAACTCGTGGAGAGGGGGATCAAGGAATCTGATAGTAACGGGGCAACCCTCGAGAGCCTCGTAGATAGCCTCGAAGTCAGCCTGCTGCATAGGCTCGATCTTTGCAAGAGCTGCTTCTCTCTCCTCAACGGTGTCGGAGCAGATCATCTCACGGAATGCAGCGATTCTGGAAGCCTCGAAGAACATGTGCTCGGTACGGCAAAGACCGATACCCTCTGCGCCAAGCTCACGAGCCTTCTTTGCGTCTGCGGGAGTATCAGCGTTGGTTCTAACCTTAAGTACTCTGTACTTATCAGCCCAAGCCATGATTCTGCCGAACTCGCCTGCAATAGTAGCGTCAACGGTAGGAATGATACCGTCGTAGATGTTACCGGTAGAGCCGTCGATGGAGATGTAATCGCCCTCAACGTAGGTCTTGCCGTTCAGAGTGAACTTCTTGTTCTCCTCGTCCATAGCGATGTCGCCACAGCCGGAAACGCAGCACTTACCCATACCGCGAGCAACGACTGCTGCGTGAGAGGTCATACCGCCGCGAACGGTGAGGATACCCTGAGAAGCCTTCATACCCGTGATGTCCTCGGGAGAGGTTTCAAGACGAACGAGAATAACCTTTTCGCCCTTTTCTGCCCATTCCTTAGCATCGTCTCCGGTGTATACTTCTCTACCGCATGCTGCTCCGGGAGACGCGCCGAGTGCTCTGCCGATGGGTGCGTTTGCCTTAAGCGCGTTTGCATCGAACTGAGGGTGGAGAAGGGTATCAAGGTTACGGGGATCGATCATAGCAACAGCCTGCTTTTCGTCGATCAT
>JAZNGE010000018.1:0-31874 GCA_045576315.1 Eubacteriales bacterium
GTAAACGTGTTTCACCATAAGCCTCCCTTGTGTAAAGGGAGGTGGCATTTTCGCAAGAAAATGACGGAGGGATTGTTACTTACTTCCCCTTCACCTTTTTTGTTATTTCCGTAGCATTTGACAATCCCTCAGTCAGCTTCGCTGACAGCTCCCTTTACACAAGGGAGCCTTTCACACAAAAATATTCTGCCCTTGCTTTTTATTTGCTTTCTGTTCATCGGCAGTGCCTCTTTTGAACCACGCGACTATCGCGTGGTTTTCGTTATACAAGAAAAAAGCAGCCCGGGCGCAAAATCGCGTCCGGGTTGCTTTTTCTTTATTTAATTTCACACGGGTACCGGTTAGCCTTCAAGGCTGTCGATATAGCGGCATGCCGCGAGTGCTGCGACAGCGCCGTCGGCGGTTGCGGTCGTAACCTGGCGGACCGACTTGGTGCGGCAGTCGCCCGCGACGAATATACCCTCGCAATCGGTGTCGGGCAGACAATCCTCGCCTGCTACGATATAGCCGCGGTCGTTGAGCGCAACGACGTCGGCAAAGGGCTCGTTTTCGGGAATTTGACCGATAGCAACGAAAACGCCGTCGAGGTCGAGGGTGCTTTCGGTATTGGTTTCCACGTTTTTGATCTTTATGCCTTCAAGCTCGCACGAGCCGATAAGCTCGGTCACAACGGTGGAGAGGATAAACTCAACGTTTTCCCTGCCCTCAAGCTTGCTTACAAGGCTGGATTCACCGGTCATGTGGTCAAGATTTTGCACTACGTATACCATTTTACAGGTGTCAGAGAGCAAAACCGCCTCTTGAAGCGCGGTGTTGCCGCCGCCGATTATGGCAACGGTCTTGTCTTTATAAAATGCGCCGTCACATACTGCGCAATAGGAGATGCCCTCACCCACGAACTCCTCTTCCCTCTCGATGCCGAGGGGGCGGTGCTTCGAGCCGGTGGCGATAATAACGCTCTTGGTCGAGAAGCATGAGTTTTCGGTGATAACGGCATAACCCGTGTCATTTTTTTGAATAGATTTAACCTCGTCGAGCTCGATGTCAGCACCGTGAGTCATTACCTGCTCAAAGAGCTTTGCGGCGAACTCGTTTCCCGTCAGTTCAATGAAGCCGGGAATATTCTCCACTCTCGGAGAGTGGGTTATCTGACCGCCGAAGGTCGCCTTCTCGATAACGAGAACGCTTTTCTGCGCGCGGCGCGCATAGAGCGCCGCACACAGTCCTGCAGGGCCTGCACCAACTACTGTAATATCGTACATCGGTGCCTCCTTATTATTTTGTGCGCTCGGTGAACGCCTTTATGTTAGAGAGATTTACTACCTTCTCTACTCTGCCGCCGGAAATGCTGATAAGAGTAGGAGCCTGGCGGATGCCGTACTGCTCGACAAGCTCGGGGTTGTCGTTAGCCATAAGCTTCTCGTAGGGGATGCCCGCTTTGTCAAGGAACATAGCGGCTGCGGCACAGTTGGGGCAGGTGGGAGTTGCGAAGAGGATAACCTTATCCTCGTTGAACGCTGCTGCTTCCATGGGCTGCTCGTCTACGGCTGCGCCAAGGTTAAGAGGTGCTTTGCCGGTGAGCTTTTCCTGCGCGTAAACCTTTCTGTCCTTGTACTCCTGGCTCTTACCGTCGTTCCAGTTCTGGACGGGGCGGTAGTAACCGGTGATACGGCTGTAAACCTCGGTCTTTTCGCCGCAAGCGGGACAAGCGTAGTGCTCACCTGCGATGTAGCCGTGGTTCTTACACACGGAGTAGGTGGGAGAGAGGGTGTAATAGGGGAGCTTGTAGTTCTCTGCGATGGTGCGCACAAGGGTTGCGGCACTCTTCCAATCGGGAAGCTTCTCGCCGAGGAAGGCGTGGAATACAGTACCCGAGGTGTAGAGGGTCTGAAGCTCGTCCTGAATGTCAAGCGCTGCGAAGATGTCGTCGGTGTAGCCAACGGGAAGATGAGAGGAGTTGGTGTAATAGGGGGTCTCGTTCTTCTGAGGATCGGACGCAGTCTTGATGTAGGGATAACGACGAACGTCGTGCTTTGCAAGACGGTAAGAGGTGGACTCTGCGGGAGTAGCCTCAAGGTTGTAAAGATCGCCGTACTCTTCCTGATAGTCGGAGAGGCGGTCACGCATATGATTGAGAACTTCCTTGGTGAATTCCTGAGTCTCGGGAGAGGTCATATCCTTGCCAAGCCACTTTGCGTTAAGGCCAACCTCGTTCATACCAACAAGGCCGATGGTCGAGAAGTGGTTAGCAAAGGTGCCAAGATATCTTCTGGTATAGGGGTAAAGTCCCTCGTCAAGAAGCTTGGTGATAACGGTACGCTTGATCTTAAGAGATCTTGCGGCAATGTCCATCATGTGATCGAGTCTCTTGTAGAAGTCGTCCTTGTTTGCGGCGAGGTACGCGATTCTCGGCATGTTGATGGTAACAACGCCTACGGAGCCGGTGCTTTCACCGCTGCCGAAGAAGCCGCCGGACTTCTTACGAAGCTCACGAAGGTCAAGGCGCAGACGGCAGCACATAGAACGAACGTCGCTGGGCTCCATGTCGCTGTTGATGTAGTTGGAGAAATAGGGAGTTCCGTACTTCGAGGTCATCTCGAAGAGGAGCTTGTTGTTATCGGTTTCCGACCAGTCGAAATCACGGGTGATCGAGTAGGTGGGAATGGGATACTGGAAGCCGCGGCCGTTGGCATCGCCCTCGATCATCGTTTCGATGAAGGCGCGGTTGACCATATCCATCTCTGCCTTACAGTCCTTATACTTGAAGGGCATTTCCTTGCCGCCAACGATAGCAGGAAGCTCTGCAAGGTCACCGGGAACGGTCCAGTCGAGAGTTATATTGGAGAAGGGAGCCTGAGTACCCCATCTTGACGGAGTATTAACGCCGTAGATGAAGGACTCGATGCACTTCTTTACTGCATCGTAGGAAAGGTTGTCCACCTTTACAAAGGGTGCAAGGTAGGTGTCAAAGGAAGAGAACGCCTGTGCGCCTGCCCACTCGTTCTGCATAATGCCGAGGAAGTTTACCATTTGGTTGCAGAGGGTTGCAAGGTGCTTTGCGGGAGCAGAGGTGATCTTGCCGGTAACGCCGCCAAGTCCCTCCTGGATAAGCTGCTTAAGCGACCAACCTGCGCAATAACCGGTGAGCATGGAGAGGTCGTGGATATGTATATCGGCGTTTCTGTGCGCGTTTGCGATCTCGTCGTCGTAAACCTCGGAAAGCCAATAGTTAGCGGTGATAGCGCCGGAGTTGTTGAGGATAAGTCCGCCGACCGAGTAGGTAACGGTGGAGTTCTCCTTAACGCGCCAGTCCATAACCTTAAGGTAACCGTCAACTATCTCCTTGTAGTCAAGGATAGTAGACTTGAGGTTACGCATCTTCTCATGCTGGCGGCGATAGAGGATATAAGCCTTTGCAACATCATCGTAGCCTGCGCGGATAAGCACGGACTCAACGCTGTCCTGAATATCCTCCACGGATATGTGATGATCCTTGATCTTGGGCTCGAAATCAGCCGTAACCTTAAGAGCAAGGAAATCTATCATATCGGTGTTATATTCTCTTTCCTGCGCGTCAAACGCAAGAGATATAGCCCTAGTGATCTTCTGAATGTCAAAATCGATAATTTTGCCGTCTCTTTTAAGAACGTTATACATAGTTCTTCCTCCTTATTTTCAAATGTCGTGCACTACTAGTATATTATAAACGGCGACAAATGTCAACAGAAAAAACGCAAAATGTTGTGCATTCTGCGTTTTTCGTCACAATATATAGTGGGGTCAACCCCTTATTTGTGCATTTGGTATATATGCACGAACGGCGGCGAGAAGGCTTTGAATTTCTGCCTCGGAATAACTCGAAAAGCCGTCCTCGATGATGTCACCGGAGTCCTTGAAGGGCTGGAGAAAGTAGGCACGCGCACCCTTTATCCACTCCCCTATCGCCACAAGATCGGCCACCGAGTGCAGCTCGCGCACGACAGTGGTGCGAAACTCGTACTCCACCTCGCCGCGAAGGAGAATTTCAACACTGCGGCGAATAGATGAAAGATCAAGGTCGCGAACTCCGCTGACTGCCGCGTAACGCTCGGGAGAGGACTTGATGTCCATGGCGACGTAATCGACAAGACCGTCAGCAATCAGTGATGCGAGCATATCGGGATTTGAGCCGTTGGTATCAAGCTTTACCGAATAGCCGAGGGCGCGTATTTTATTTATAAAGGTAGGAAGCTCGGGATTGAGAGTCGGCTCACCGCCCGTGACACAAACGCCCGAGAGCTTGCCGCGGCGGCTTTCAAGAAAGGCGAAAAGCTCGTCCTCGCTTATCTCGCGCTCATCGGGGCGCACAACGAGAGATGCGTTGTGACAGAATGGGCAACGGAAGTTACAGCCACCGAGAAAAATAGTAGCCGCAAGGCGACCGGGGTAGTCAAGCAAAGTCAATTTTTGAAGGCCTTTTATCTTCATGTTACACCTCGGATAAGTAGTAAAACAATTATACAATAAGCTTTGGGATATGTCAAACCCGCACCACGATGCTTTGCAAACAAAAATTTACCGTTTTATACACCCAAAGCAAAAAAATATATACCGAAAAACGCGACACGCCCCCACACTTGAATGTGTATTTTTGCCTTTATTGGCAATACTTTAAGTGTTGATAAAAATATTTTGAGGGTGTGTATTTATGCGAAAAAATTACGTAGAAATATGCGGCATCGACACCTCGGAGCTGCGCACTATGAGCGAGGATAAAAAGAGAGAGCTGCTTGTGCGAAGCAAAAACGGGGATAGCGCGGCGCGAGAGGAGCTGATAGTCGGAAACCTTAGGCTCGTATTGAGTGTAATAAGCAAATTTGCCTCGCGCGGCGAGAGCGCAAACGACCTGTTTCAAGTGGGGTGCATCGGGCTGATAAAGGCGATAGACAACTTTAATACCGAGCTTGACGTGCGTTTTTCCACATATGCTGTGCCGATGATAATCGGCGAGATACGCCGCCATCTGCGCGACAATAACTCGGTCAGAATATCGCGGAGCATGCGCGACCTTGCCTACCGCGCCTTGCAGGTAAAGGAGCAGATATCCACAACGAAGGGGCGCGATGCAACGATTGCCGAGGTTGCCGCGGCGCTCGGTGAAAGCGAGTCGGCAGTTGGGGCGGCGATGGAAGCTATCGTCGAGCCCGTGTCACTTTATGACTCTGTTTTTTCGGACGGCGGCGAGGACTCGATGTTTGTCATAGACAAGCTGCGCGCAAGTGACGGCGAGTCTGACGATGAGTGGGTGGAGAGCATTACCCTGCGCGAAGCGCTCAAAAAGCTCAACGCGCGCGAGATGAATATAATCGCCCGCCGCTTCTATAAGGGAAAGACGCAAATGGAGATAGCGGACGAGATAGGCATATCACAGGCGCAGGTGTCAAGGCTTGAAAAGGGCGCGATCGAAAAACTGCGCAAGTATATGAAATAAAGCTTGGTTGCTACGGGCGATTCGTGAATCGCCCCTACGAAATAACGATAGAAAAAGGAGAAAACCCTTGGTTTTCAACCTTAACACTTTAAATTCTGATAAAAAGCAAGGTAGAGACACCGATAAAACGGCATCTCTACCTTTTCGTTTGGGGTTATGCCTAAATGAAGCAGCCCGCTTTTGTGCGTTTTAAATTAAAGTGCCCTGCCTTCTTTGTCGAAAAGAGGAAGCTTTTCAAGGAAGCGGATGTCCTCGCGTGCGGCAGCCTCGCCCTCGGCGAGAATTGCCATCTTGCCAACTACCTCACCGCCCGACTGCTTTACGAGATTTTCAAGCGAAAGCAGAGAGCCACCGGTGCTGATAACGTCGTCAACGATAAGCACGCGCTTGCCCTTCATAAACTCGGCATCGTCGCCGTCTATGTAAAGCGTCTGTACTGCGGCGGTAGTGATAGACTTGGTCTCGCACTTAACAACGTCTTTCATATACAGCTTTACCGACTTGCGTGCAAGCACGTAGCGGTTCTTGCCGCTGATGCGGCACATAGCGTGGATAAGCGGAATGCCCTTGGACTCGGCGGTAAGCATAACGTCATGCTCGGGTGCGAGCTTGTACAGCTCCTTTGCGCAATGCTCGGTAAGCTCTACGTCACCGAAGAGGATAAACGCACCGATATTAAGCTCGCCGGAAATAGGACAAAGCGGAAGATCTCTTTTAAGACCCTTGATGTCAATGGTATATTTCATAGTGATACCCTTCTGTTAGAATTTATTACTATTATAGTATATACCAAAACTTGAAAAAAAGCAAGACTTTACGCGAAGAAATAATGATTTCCTATTGTAAATTTATACGGTCTTGTGCGCACTATCCAGGACGAAGTTGATGCAGATGGGCGTAAAAAGTACATAACGTCCTCTGAAACAGTGAACCCGTCGAGGCATATCTTGGCGGCTAAAATGCTCGTAGCCGTGGGGGTGTCGTATATCGTGCCGTTGGAGATCGGGCTGAACTGAACGCCCCATTTGCGATCGAAGATGACACCGTATATGGTACCGGGAAAATCGGACGAGCGCACGCGGTTAAGCACTACGTTGCCGACTGCTATCTGACCGATAAGCGACTCTCCCTTGCTCTCCGCGCTGATAATTCGAGATAGCCAAAAGACAGCATCCTCGGCATAGTATTTTGCGCCCGGGGTTATCGGACGAGCCGTGCCGGATATGCGAACAGCACCGCCGTCGGCGGCAGCATTCAGGGAAAGCGCACGCGCAAGCACAGATGCGGGCACGTACATTCTGCCGTCGGAAAGTATCACCGACGGAGTCGCGGAAAAGAGAACTCTGCCGTCTGCGTAAAGCGCATAAGCACCGTCAGAAACCGAAACGTTGTGTCCGTTGCCGGTGAGCGTGATGGTGCGCGATGCGGATGAATAGTTCACCCTTGCCGCACCGATGCCCTCGACAAATGCGCGAATGGCAACATATGGCACACCGTTAATAAGCCTGCCGATATTGCCGAGCGACGTGGAATTGTAGTATACCGTGCGTGACGGATATGTACTTACAACGCGTGATGAAACCGCAGAGAGTGAATAAGCAACGGCGTTATTCGGCGGATCGACCTGAATATTTGCCGCCCTCTTCTCCTCTGCCGCGGCGTACACGGGCGGACACACGGTTAGCGCCGAAATCGCTATAAAAAGCATCAGCGCGATAATTCTTTTTCTGTTTTTTCTCATTAATTACCTTCCTTTCTTTTGTTTTCTTTCGCCACGGCGTTATTGTATCATAAAAGGAAGGAAACGGTCAATGCAAACAATGTGGTAAAAATGGAAATGGGTGGGAAAGTGGGCGATGGACCAATCCCTGTAAAAATCGCCCGCATAAATATTGAATTGTGCAAATCGGGCGATTCGTGAATCGCCCCTACAAATGTTGAAACAAAAACGGCGCGGGAAACCCGCGCCGTTCTGTCAATCAATCAATACAATCGTATGCTTTGTTTTTAGTTTAATTTAGTTTGTTTGTTGTGTCCCTTTGGGGACGGGGTTTTGTGTATGTTTGCCGATATTAGTTGTTAGTGTTACCGATAAAACCAAGTGCGTACATAGCATCAAGAAGAGCTATCTCGTCAGCGGTCATGCTATCAGCCATTTCATCCTTGTAAGCTGCAAGGCCGTAAGTGCCGGTAGCGAGAACCTGAGCTGCTTCGCCTTCGCCCTTGATTACCTCGATGGTAATGTCACTAGCGGTCCAGTTTACAAGCTCGCTATTGTCGAAGGTTACTGTCTTGTTGGTAGCATCAATGGTAGTAGGAATGGTGTACTCGCCTACCTTGAAGACAACCTTAACGCCCTCTGCAAGAGCTTCATCGGAAACGGTGAATACCATAGAACCGCCACGATTTGCGTTGATGGTAACCTTTGCGCCCTTGAGGTATGCCTTAAGGTTTGCAAGGTTGCTTACGTACACGGTAGTAGGAGTAGGAATGGTAACCTTTGCCTGAAGCTCGTCAAGGTACTCGGAAATACCGTTAGAAAGAGTGTTAGCCTTGATATTGTTAGCTGCCTCAACATACTGAAGAATAGCTACAACCTGCTGCATCTTTGCGGTATCCTCACCGTAGAGAGCCTCAACCTGCTTAGCGTAGGAAACAACGTTAGGCTGTACTTTGTAGGACATTTCAGCGCCACCGTAGGTGTAGTTGACGGTCCAAGCCTTACCCTCGTCTGCGCCCCAAGCGGTAGGCCATGCCTGAGTTGTTGCGTAGGTCTTGCCGCCGATAGTGAAGTTACCGGAGAGAGTTCTGGGAGCGTCCGTACCTGCAAGGTAGATAGCGGAGATCTCAACGCCCTCGGGAAGTTCCTTAGGAACGTAGAGGTTGGTAGTAAGGTTGTCGGAAAGTTTGTAGTTAACGTAGAGCTTAGGAGTACCCGCAGAGTAAGAAATACCCTTATCGGTGATGTCCTTGATGTCTACCTTGATAGCCTCGGTAGCAGCTGCGTCTACGGTGTACCAGTACTTGATGGACTCGTTAACCCAACCGTCAGCGATTGCGGTAGCGGGTGCATCGTAAGCAAGAAGCTTAGCACCGGGATAAGTGGTGTAACCGTTAAGAAGAGTCTCGCCGTCATAGAACTGAGCGCTTATAGGAGTCTTGGTGGTCTTGTAGGTGTACTCCTGAGTGTAGGGAGCAACAGTAACTACGGTAGTAGCTGCCTCATCCCACTTCTTATCTGCGCCGATTATCCAAGGATGGTCAGCGAGATCGAAGGTCTTCTTGGTGATACCCTGTGCGAGAGAAACGCCATCGTCGAAGGTAGCGTTCTTTGCCCAATCGTTGTAGCAGAAGTAGTTATTCTCACCTATAACGGTTATGCCTTTCTCAGCAGGGATCTGACCTGAGATGTAAGAATCCTTGATAACGACAGCGACCTTAGGGTAGGATCCGTTAACGAGCCTAGCGCCGCCTACGAATGCGGAGTTCTCGATGGTAACTACGTTACCCTGGTCGTTGGTAAAACCGATGAAGGGGTTGGTGGTCTTGAACAAGCAGTTCTTGATGTTGACGGTTGCCTTACCCTTGTGGTAGAGGTCAGCAGGGTTATCAGAACCACCGTTGTTGTTGTAGGTGATACCCTCGAAGTTGAAGGCAACGGTGCTGGTACCCCAGTTGCCGTAGAAAGCAGCAGTAGAAACGAAGAGATTAGAGCCCTTCATATTAAGAGTACCTGCGCCGCCGAATGCAGTACCTGCAGCCTTACTAAGCTTATCGCCGGAAAGGAGAGGATATGCGTTAATGAATGCGGAGCCCTCTTCCTCACCAAGAATGGTAAGGGTCTTGCCGCCAAGGTTGATTACACCGCTTGAAAACTTTACATCAACAAGAGCGTTAAGAATGTTACCGTTAAGGTTAATGGTTATATCCTTGCCAAGAGTATATGCTGTAGTTCTCTTGAATCTAGCGTCGCTAAGAAGAGTGATGGTGGTGCCGGCATCCATACCGCTAAGAGCAGTCTGGAGAGCGGTGTCACCGCTAAGAGCTACAGTCTCGCCTTTCTTTACGTAGGTAAGAGTAGCGGAGGTCTTAGCAAGTACGGGATAAAGTACGATCTCGGTGATGTCCTCGCACATTTCGGGAGTGATTACGGTATCGAAGCCCCAGAAGTTACCCTCTTCGTCTTCCCAACCGATAAGAGTGTAGGTGTCGTAACCGGAAGAGTAAGTCCAGTCGATAATCTTGCCTTCTTCTTCGGTGTAAGCAGAAGCGAGAGTACCGCCTGCCCAACCGGTAGACTCAAAGCCACCGGGGTGAGTTTCGTCGCACTCTTCAAGACCGCAAGTACAAGATTCCCAAGTGATGTAGAACTCGCCCTGAGCGGTCTCAACGGTCCAAGTCTTAGTCTCTTTATCGTAAGTAGCCATAAGGCCCTTTTCAGCAGAAAGGTTCTCAAACTTGTATTCGCCGCACTCGATGGTAATAGCCTTATCAAGTACGATGCTCTCGTCGATATCCTTGCAAAGAGTGATGGTGTCGCCCTCTTCTGCAGCTGCGATAGCCTTCTGGATAGTGTCATACTTAGCGGTGCCGATGGTAGCAACAAGCTCACCGAAAGGCATCTTGTCTGCATCGTAGATGTTAGATTCCCAAGTGGTAAGGTCGGTGCCTACGCCGCCTGCAAGTACAGTAGCGAGGTTACCGTTGTACTCGGGAGTAACAGAACGGAGAGTGTAGTTATCTACCATAGCAGCGGTCTTGGATTGACCGAACGCATTGAAACGAACGTCTCTTGCATAGAGACGGGTCTTATCGCCGCCCCAAACGGTAGAAGCGTCAACGGTGTTGATGAACTCAAAGGTGTCAAGAATAACGCCGTCAACAGCAAGGTACTGCTTAACAGCAACGTTCTTAGCGCCCTCTTCGCCAATAACCTCAAAGCCCATGACGAAGGTTACGTGAGACCAAACGCCGTCAGAACCGATCTTGAACTGCTTGTCAGAGTTCTGGATCTTAACAGCAACGGTGCCGTTATCGCCCTTTACAAAACGAATACCAACGCTGCCGTCAAGGTTCTTGAATCCGCCGGACTCGGTGGTATAACCGAGGTAGGGATAGAAGAAGCCCGTGCCGTCGTAATCTGCGGGGTTCTCCCACATCATATCTACGTCAAGTACAGCGTACATGATCTTGCTACCGTAGATAGGAGCATTTGCTTCATCCTTCCAAACTCCCCATCTACCGTCCTTGTGGTAGGTGTCAAAGAAGTGACCGGAAGAGGTGTTGGGGTTCTGGGACCAGTCAACGGTGAAGTAGGAGTTGTTGTCGTTGGGGTTTACAAGCACAACGGGCTGACCACCCTTCTGATGCTTGATCGTAACAACCCTTGCCGCGCCGTCGTCCTTATCAATGTCGGTGGACTTAGTGCCTTCGCCTGCAGACTCAGCGGTAGGAATAGTTTCGCCGCCAGGTCCGAAATTCGTGCCTTCAAAGTCCGCAGCGTTATCAAGAACGATACCTGTGATGGTAGTATCGGTCTCGCCGTCAGCAAATGCAGCTACTACGAGCGCACCGCAGAGGATAGCCAACGAAAGCACGAGAGTTAAGATTTTAACTGACTTTTTCATTGGAAAAATTCCTTTCTGAAAATAATTTGTTTTTTCGCTGTCCACGTGAACAGCGGGGGTTCAGAACAAGTGCTAAGATGCAACATCGGGTCACCACTCCGTGTCCGCATCCTAAAAACCTTGTAAGGTGATTTTACACCTAATAAAAACAAATGTCAACTACCTTTTAACATAAATATAAATTATTTTGAACAAACTTCGGCATTTCGTCCATTTTTCAAACGGGGTTTTTGTGCGTTATGTCAAAGCGCCCTCTTTTCCTCGCACAGAGGGCGTATCGCTTGCGCAGCAAATATCGCTCCCGTCGGGGAATATCGCAAATCCCATCAGGGATTTATATCGCTTGCGCGTTGTCCGCCGAGGATAACGCGCAAAAACCGCCGCAATCTGAAAGAACAGATGCAACCGTAGGGGCGATTCACGAATCGCCCGACGAATATTGTGCGGTTTAAACGGGCGATTCGTGAATCGCCCCTACAACATCTGCGGTGCAAATGCGAACTCCCGCGACATTCGTCGCAGAGTCGCTTCAGGCACGAGGCGCAAAAAAAGCACCACTCGAAAATGAGTGGTACGAGGGAGAATTTCGCTAAAGCGAATATTTCTGCACCTTGCCGCTTATGAGCAAGCTCAATGCGCTCTGCGGCGCAAATGCGAACTCCCGCACCTTGCGCTGCGCACTGCGGTGCGGAGCGATTCTCCTCACGGGTCCTCACGACGAAAAAAAAGACACCTCTTTCGAGGTGTCTGTCGTGGTGACCCGTGGGAGAATCGAACTCCCGTTTCAGCCTTGAGAGGGCCGTGTCTTAGCCGCTTGACCAACGGGCCGTGGTGCATTCGCTCGACTATTATATCACAGCTTTTGAGGTTTGTCAATAGGTTTTTGAAAAATTATCTAAATTTATTTTTCGCGATTTTCCCCTCTCCGTCGACAGCGCCGCAAGCCTTTTCCACATATTGTAGGGGCCAATCACGAATCGCCCGTTTAATCCGCACAATATTCGTCGGGCGATTCGTGAATCGCCCCTACGATTATGTTTATATTCTCAGGCGCAGGGAAGCTCCTCGCCTTTTTTTGCGCTTTGTGCTCATTGACAAACGGTGCAAGGCGTGATAAAATAGAATTGTAAGATGGGGGATTGTGCCCATCAGATTATATTTGAACGAGGACTGTTATGGATTTCAGACGATTGAATCCCGTTATCAGAAGCGCGGGACTGTACGAGAGAATTTCAAATTCCACTCCCTGCCGTGCTTACGATGTAAGACTTATATATCTTATCTCCGGTGACATCGCCGTCGGAATCGAGGACGAGAAAAAGTTTCATCTTTCGGTTGGTAACCTATTATATATACCTGCCGGCGTGAAGTACAGCCTTAAGGGAAAGTATCTTCGTGCGGCGGTGTTTACCTTCGATCTGACGGGAGAGATGCCCGACCCCATCGAGCGCATTGCGCCTGTGGCGGCAGATGAATTCGACGAGCAGAGGGCGCACGTTTTTGCCGACGTCGAGCCGTTTGACAAGGTGCTGCTGCTTGAAGATGCAGAGGCGGAGCGCGACAAGATAATCTCCCTTTGCAACGTGGCTACAAGCGCAGAGGGCGAGTGGCGCGCGCAGCTGTCGGCAGAGGTGAAGCTCTTGCTTTTGAAGATGGCGGAAACAAAAAGCGAAAACGCCCTGCCGGCACGTATGGTCGAGGCGCTTGACAGCTACATTCGCGAGAACTCGCACGACGAGATCTCAAACACCGAGATCGGTGCAATCTTCGGCTATCATCCCTTTTACGTCAGCCGTATGCTGAAGGACAAGAAGGGCGTTACCCTCAGGCAGTACATAATTTCATACCGCTTCAAAGCGGCGAAGAGAATGCTGGAGCTGACGGACAAGTCTATCGGCGAGATCGCCGAGGAATGCGGCTTTACCGATGCTTCGTACTTTGCAAAGTCGTTTAAGGCGACGTTTGGCATAACACCGAAGGAATACCGCTCGTCCTTTGAGGACAGCTACATATAAAGCAAACATTTGTTTACATATTCACAAAATAAAACTCACACGGGTGCCGTATGATAAGGAAAAACGACGTTGTAAAACTAAAAATTGAAGATATGACCAATCTCGGCTTTGGCGTCGGTCGCCACGAGGGGCAGGTCGTATTCGTTTCCGACGCGGTTATAGGCGACGAGCTGGATGCGCGGATAATCAAGGTAAACAAGTCATACGCCGTGGGGCGTGTAGAGAAATTCATAGAAAAATCGCCCATGAGATGCGAGGGCAGATGCCCCATCACCGCTTGCAAAAGCTGTGCTTACCGGCACATTGGATACACCGACGAATTGAAGCTCAAGCACAGGGCAGTCAAGGGCGCGTTTGAGCATGAGGGCTTAAACGAGGTAAAAATTGAGGACGTTGTACCCTCTCCAAGCACAAAAGGCTATCGAAACAAGGCACAGTATCCCATACAGATGGACAAAAATGGCGAATACGTTATCGGTTTTTATGCGCCAAAGTCGCACAGAGTCACCGAGGCGCGCGCCTGTCCGCTTGCCCCCGAGATCTTCTCAAGGATACTCGACACACTGGCAGATATATTCAAGCGTGCCGCGCTTACGGTATACGATGAAGAGAGCGGCAAGGGGCTTTTACGCCACGTATATCTGCGCCGCGGCGAGATAAGCGGCGAGGTGCTTCTCACCCTTGTTATAAACGGCACTTCCCTGCCCCAAAATTGCGAGGCAGATCTTGTAAAGACTATCACCGCCACATATCCCGAGGTGGTTGGAATACTTATAAACAAAAATACCGAGGCAACAAACGTCGTCCTCGGTTACACCTGGCGCACCCTTTACGGTCGCGACCACATATTTGACACCCTTGGCGGCGTACGCTTGAAGATCACCGCGCCCTCATTCTACCAGGTCAACCGCGCTGCCGCCGACCTGCTTTACAAAAAGGCGGCGGAGCTTGCCGCGGCCGAGCCGACCGACACCCTGCTCGACCTCTTTTGCGGCGCAGGCTCGATCGGTCTTTCAATGGCGGACTCGTGCGGCGAGCTTATCGGTATTGAGATCATCGATTCGGCGGTCGTTTGTGCGCGTGAAAACGCTGCCGCAAACGGCAAAAAGGACGCAAAATTCTACACGGGTGACGCCTCGGACTGCGAAAAGCTGCTCGAAGGCGCGGAGCGCGACCTCGGCAAGAAGATCACGCCCGACGTTGTAATTCTCGACCCCCCGCGTGCCGGCTGCACCGAGCAACTGATAAATTTCGTCGCCTCGCTCGCGCCGAAGCGCATAGTCTACGTTTCCTGCAACCCAGCAACCCTCGCCCGTGACGCAAAATGGTTCCAAAATCTCGGATACGTATGCGATAAAGTAACACCTTTTGACCTTTTTCCCGGAACTGGACACGTAGAATCTGTCGTTTGTCTCAAACGACAGATTCAATGAATTGCAACCTTGCGGTTGCGTGAATTGAGTGCGTTGCACTCATGAATTGGCTTCGCCATGAATTGCGCTGCGGCGCATTGAGGTTGCAATTCAATTCATGGAGCGAAGCGAGAAATCATGATGCGCAATTTGCGTAGCAAATAGCATCAATTCATGACGGCAACGCCGTCAAATCATTCAAGACGAGGACTTACGATGAAAGAAAACTTTTTAGTTGATTTATCAAAGCAATTTGCCGTTGACATTGTTAATCTCTGTACCGACATTAAAGAAAACCGCAAAAGCAACGTATTGTTAAACCAAGTATTGCGGAGCGGAACAAGTATCGGAGCGAACATTCACGAGGCAAACTATGCGGCAAGTAAAGCAGACTTTATCAATAAGTTTCAAATTGCCTTAAAAGAATGCTACGAAACGGATTATTGGCTTGGTTTGTTCAGGGATACCCATATGATAACCGAGGAAGAATACAATGATATGTTCGCTAAATGTAGCAAAATCCGCAAATTGCTCATCGCCTCTATCACCACCGCAAAGGAAAGTATGTCATGAAAAAGAAACGTATATTTGCCTTTTATAACAGCCTAGACCCTCACTATTTTCTTGTGAGAATACAAGAAGAAGCGAAACAAGCACGTTTACCAATTGAGCAATCCGAAAATGCATTTAATTTGCGTATCGATTGCCATCACGGAGGTCAAGTTTTCTATCAGGCTCGCATATCCGCAGACGAGCATGGTGGCTCTCTTATAGAAGGGGAGATAATTACTATTCCCTGGAATGAAGCCAAAACCAAGCTCCAAAAGGTTATGGAAGTGATTGGTTACGTACTTGGTGGTATTGTTTTGTCACCTATTATCATTTTGTTTTTTCTAATTTTGGGATTTGATGAATTGTTTTGTCTTTTCAAAAACAAGGGCAAAAGAGAATTGCCGAGAGAAGAGAAAAAACTTCTTGATTTTATGCTCAATAAACTATGTTGTACTCAAATTACGGATTAAGTCGCGGTAAAAATATACCTTTTGGAGTTTCCACCCCCGTTTTTCGACTGTTTTGAGACCTTTTGGAGTCTTTACCCACGTTGAGTCCGTCGTGTGTCTCACACGCGCCATACTAACCCGAGGTAACTTAAATGGAATTCAAATATAGATTTTTCAATGAGCTGTCGGTGCGAGAGCTTTACGAGATCGTACGGGCGCGCACGCAGATCTTTCTTTTGGAGCAGAATATAATATGCCAGGATTTTGACGGCGTGGATTACGACAGCCTGCACTGCTTTCTCGAAGAGGGCGGGACGGTCGTTGCGTACCTGCGCGCGTATCACGCAGGGGACGGCGCCGTAAAGATCGGCAGAGTTCTTTCGCGCACTCACGGCATCGGGCTTGGAACGAAGCTGATGAGGGAGGCTATGCCCGTTATCTGCGAGAAATTCGACTGCGAAAGGCTGGAGCTTGATGCGCAGAAGCAGGCAGAAGATTTTTATGCAAGGCTTGGCTTTGTGACCGTGTCGGGCGAATTTCTCGAGGAAGGTATCCCGCACGTAAAGATGGTGCTTAATCGCACGGATTTTAAAGCATAATAATGATAAAAACACAAAAAAATCAAGAACGCATGGAGTTTTTATGACCAAAAAGAAAGAAAAGAAAAAATCCTCCGGCTTTGTAAAGTCTTTGTGTGCCGAAGTTTTCGGCGAGCTATTTGTATATGCTTTGGCATTTGCTATCGGCATAGGAGTTATGGCGCTCTTCCCTTATGAAAAGCTGGAAAACGTACCATTTGAGTTCTTTATGTTTTTAGGCCTAATGATTTTGATTTTAATTGTGAGTCTGGTTATCATCGCATGGTTATCAGCACGCCACTTAAAGCAGAGAAGGCGGTCAAAGGATATCCGCTTCATATACAAAGAACTGAAGAAGCAGTACACCTTAATCTTTATGAATATAACGAAAATCATTGACGAAAAAATGGTCATTTTTCCCACGATAAGAGGTAAAAACGCCGATGGGAAATTCGATCTATTCATGGAAGATGGAAAATTTGTGTTTTCCGTTCAATACAATGCAATTTCCGGTGACAAAGAGGGCTTTTGTGCCTACCCGTGTGACGTAAATGAAGCAATCGAGCTTATAAAAGCGTTCATGTCGGGAAAAACACTCAATTTAAGCGAAAACAACTAATAAACACACTGAATACCCCAAAATATCAATAACGTATGGAGTTTTTTATGACCAAAAGTAATCTTCGCAAGCTGTCGCTCGTGTGCCTCATCATAGGCCTTGCAGTTATGGCGATAGCATATTTCTTCTTTCATTTTGTGACCGATGACGGCATCACGCTTGTGTGGCATCCCGAGGCGGGAAAGCCGTTTGTGACCGATATGATCGGCGTATTCGGCGTGCTGTTTATATGGAGCAGCGCGATGAGCTTTATCGCATCGGTTATATTCTTTAACAAAGGGGAAAAATAATTTTGAAGTACTGCGATCTACACACGCACTCGTACTTTTCCGACGGCACTTACTCGCCGACGGAGCTGATAAATGAAGCCGAGGCAATAGGCCTCTCGGCGATTGTACTGTGCGACCACAACACCGTTGACGGTGTTAAGGAATTTCTCGAGGCGGCAAAGGGAAAAAGCATCGAGGCGGTGAGCGCGGTGGAGTTCTCTACCGATTACGGCGATGTCGAATTGCACATTGTCGGAATGTTTATCGATCCTTGCCATTTTGATGCGGTGAGCGAGAGAGTCGCCGAGCTGCGACGCCGCAAGGACGAGAGCAATATTACACTTATAAACAATCTGCGCGCCGACGGATACGAGGTCGACTATGACGAGATCACATCACAAACGCACGGCATTGTCAACAGGGCGCACATAGCGGCAAAGCTTGTCGAGGGCGGCTACGTCGAGTCGATACAGGCGGCGTTTGGCTCTCTGCTCTCGAAGAGCAGCAAATATTACGTTCAGCCAAAGAGGCTCGACGTTTTTGAAACTATCCGATTTATCAAGTCGATCGGCGGCGTTGCCGTTTTGGCACATCCGTTTCTCAACCTTAACGAAGAGGAGCTGCGCGGATTTTTGCCAAGAGCGAAAGAAGCGGGACTCGACGCGATGGAAACCCTTTACTCAAAGTATGACAGCGCGACCACCATTCTTGCGGCAAGAATAGCCGCGGAGTACGGCTTAAAGCAGTCGGGCGGCAGCGATTTTCACGGCGGAAGAAAGCCGGACATAAGCCTCGGAACAGGGCGCGGAGATCTTCACGTGCCGTATGAGTTCTTTGAGGAGCTGCGCGCGATTGCAAACGGCAAAATATAACAAAACAAACATTATTCCTTCAAGGAAGAATATCTTGTTGTACAAACACAAAAGGAGCAAAAATACATGAACGGACAAAGACGGGGGCTTAAATCCTTTCTGCTCGACGTCGTGCGAGGCGCGGCGATCGGCGTGGCGTTTATAATTCCCGGTTTTTCGGGCGGCTCGGTAGCCGCGATACTCGGAATATACGAAAAGCTCATCGGCGCGATTGCCGACATATTCAAAAGCTTCAAAAAGAGCATACTCACCCTTTTGCCGATCGCGATAGGAATGGTGTGCGGCATACTTGCCCTGCTCTTCCCGCTTGGGTGGGCACTTGAGGCATACCCCATTCCCACAGTCTGCATTTTTGTAGGTCTGGCTCTTGGCGGTCTGCCGTCGGTCACGGATAAGCTCTCGGGCAAGATAAAGGCGACTAACGTGCTGGCGTTTACCATTCCGATGATAGCGGCATTCTCACTCTCGTTTTTACCGATCGGCAGCGACATCGATCTTTTCTCTCTCGGATTTTTTGGCTACGTGCTTTTGTTCATCGTAGGACTGGTCGGCTCGTCGGCACTCGTCATTCCGGGAATTTCGGGCAGTATGCTTCTGCTTATTCTCGGCTACTACAACCCCATCGTCAGCATGATGACGGACAATCTGCTTCAGGGCAAAAACGTCGGCTTGTCCATCGCGGTCCTCGGTGTTACAGGCCTCGGTGTTGCGCTCGGCTTCATTATAATTTCGGCTATTATGAAAAGGCTGCTTGCCTCATGTCCGCGCGGAACTTATTTCGCGATACTCGGCTTTATCCTCGGATCAATACCGACGGTGTTTATTTCCACCGCGAAGGAGTCGGGTCTTGCATTCACGGCACTCATGCCAAACGCACTCTATTGGGTGATAAGCGCATTCCTTCTCATTGCAGGTATCGCCGCCTCGCTCGCCCTTGTGATCTTCTCAAAAAAGCACTCGAATAAGGAAAAATAAGCAAAACGCCCCTTGAAATGCAAGGGGCGTAAACTTTTATTTACAGATTTTAAGAGTTAGTGCTACACGGGTGCCTACATTAGCGCGATTTGACAAGCGGCTCGATGAAGCCCGAGGGATCTGCGCTTGATACGTCGCAGGCGATTATCTTATTGCGGAAAACTATCAGATTAACGCACACGGGTCCCGAGTAATCGCCGTAACCGTCGATTTCGTAGGTGTATCTTGTGACCTTTTTGTTTTTGTACTTCGAAAGGTCAAGGCCCTGCGATTTCTGCAGCTCGTTGTAGCCTGCAAGCACCCCTTCAAGCTTGTCGGGGATGCGGAAGGTCACCTCTTCCTTGGGGTCGCCCGAGATCTCAATACCGCAGCTTGATATAAACGCAAGCCTATCGTCGTTAGTCTTAATTCCGCCAAAGTCAACACCCGATGCAGCCGACACCGCAACCGCGTCGGACTGCCCGATAACGAGCGCGCCGATTAAGACCGCGAGGGTCAATACTATCACTCCGAAGAATCTCACAGTCGAGGCGCGGACAGAATATACGAACATATTTAATACCTCCATTCTATAACGTTTCAAGTAATAAAAGGTATGCTCCGAAACATGAAAATATACGAAAAAAAGACGCGCCTTGCGGGCGCGCCTTTTTCTTTGGCTATCAGTTATTGCAGCAGCAGCAAAAAACGATAACGATAGCAAGGATGATGATCCAAGTGCAGTTGTCATCAAAGAGATGGCAGAGGCAGTTGTTATTCATTATGTTTTCCTCCGGGAGTTTTCTTAAACAGTCGCACAGTCATGATCGACTGCTCAATACTATGTTATGCCGAAGGAAAAAATAGGTTAATCGAAGCTAAATACGACCGCACCGTCCTTGACTACGAGCTTGCCGCGGAAGGTCTTGCCGGTCTTGGATATAAAGCCGGAGAGCTTCAAGGTCGAGCCGGTGGCAAGCAGGCGGCGTATCTCGCCGATGGGAATGGTCTTTTTGCAGATGGTGAGTCCGATGCGGAACTCGCACCCCTCCTTGTAGCCCATACAGCCGTATCCGGAATTGCCGCGTATGACGTTCTTGCCGCAGATGGGGCAAGGGCCGACGATCTCTCCGAGAGAGCCGGTGTCTATCTTTTCTGCGACGGATGACGTACCGCCGTTTTCAAATATCTCGGCGATCTCACGCTGCGCGAGCTTCACGCTGTCCTCCGCTTTGATCTCACCGCGGAATACGCGCTTCAAGGATTTGCCCATCTCGCTGGTCTTGTATTTGTCCATCGTTATACCGAGGCGGCCGAGCGACTCTATAAGGTACTCACCGTCATCAAGTATGGTGTAGACATCCTTTTTAAGATTAATATATCCGCTCTTGCGCGCGTTGTCGATAATTCCCGTACGGGTCGCCTCCGTGCCAAGCTCAAGTCCCTCGAAGATCGCGCGGTAATCCTCGGCATCGTCGACCTCTCCGCTCTCCTCAAGCTCGCGCGCCTTTGCCTTGTCGTCCTTAAAGGGATTTTTCAGATACTTGTTAAGCGTTTCTATGGTATAGTGGCGAGGGGGTGTGGTCTGCTTTTCCTGCGGCTTGAACGCCACTTTGACCTCATCGCCGACGGCAAGCTTCGGCAGCACCTTATCCTTGCCGGAATAGTCGTCGTATTTTGTCCAACCGGGCTCACGAATGATCGTGCCCTTAAGAGAAAACTCCTCAAGCTCGCCGACCTTGATCTTGATCTCGCTCTTATCCGCCTTACATTCCTCGGCGCAGAATACCGCAACGAAGCGGCGGAATACGGTCGAGTATACCTGCCTTTCCTTGTCGGAAAGCTTGTCGGACTGTGGGATCTTATAGGTGGGGGTGAGCGCGGAGTGCGACTCTATCTTCGAGTCGTCAAAGATATATTTCGAGTCCTTGAATTTCACCGGGTAGCCAAGCTTTGATACGTTGGATATGATGGTGCGCATCTTATCCTTTTCGGCAGTAGCGAGGTACTCGGAGTTTGTTCTCGGGTAAGTGAGGTAACCTTCCTCATAAAGCTTTTGAACTATGGCAAGGCTCTCCGCCATGCTCATTTTATACTTTTTACCGAGGAAGCTCTGAAGGGTTGAAAGAGAATACAGCTTGCCGGGAAGGATCGTATCGGTCTTGCTCTCAACGCTTGTGACAACAGCGCCCGCCGCATTGTACTCACCGGAGAGTGCCTCTGCCTTTTTAAGCTCATCTTTTGCAAACTTATGTTTACTTACAAGCTCTATTTTCTCGCCACGGGTCTTGGCATCCGACTGAACGGCGTAGTATATATCGGGTTTGAAGTTCTTTATCTCCATATCACGATCGTATATAGCACGGACTATCGGCACTATTACTCTGCCGACTCTTAAGAGCTTGCCGGAGCGAATAGTGGCATACCGTGTCAAATTAACGCCGTAGAGCCAGTCGATATAGGTGCGTGCAAAGCCCTCTTCGGCGAGGGAGTCGTACTCCGACTCGTCCTTCATTTCGGAGAGTGCTTTTCTTACGGTTTCGGGTGTCTGGTCGGGAAGCCAAAGGCGTTTTTGCGCCTTTTGCGTTTTTAGCGCGTTACTGATGCAAAGGCGGACTATGATCTCACCCTCGCGATCGGCGTCTCCCGCGTTTACAATAGTGTCAACATCGGGGCGATTGACCAATTTTTCGATAACCGTATACTGTTTTTTAACGCCAAAGTCGACCTGCTTGTCATTTCCGCGTTTTAACTCAAAGCGGAATTTTTCTGGGAAACAGGGCAAGGAGTCAAGAGTCCATTTGCCTACGGGGCTGTCGGTATACGACTCAACGTCAACAAGCGAAAACAGGTGTCCGAATGCCCACGTTACGATATATTCCTCGCCTATGAAGTAGCCGTCTTTTTTATCCATCTTGCCTATGCCGGCAACGATGTTGCGCGCAAGGCTCGGCTTCTCCGCGATTATAACTACCATAGCTTCCCTCCTTCTTTGTCAAAAATGAAACAGTGCTTACTATTGTAGCACATATTTTTTGAAATTTCCACCCCTTAAAGAAAAATTTACACAAATACCTCACAAAAAGTTTGTGAATTCTTACCCCGTATTTTTACTTTATTTTTTAATAATTTTGTGTTAAAATATATATAACCGCTATGAAAGAGGACGCAAAAATGCCAAAACTTTATTTCAAGTACGGCGCGATGGGCTCGTCAAAGACCGCCCAGGTGCTTATAACCAAATTCAATTATGAAGAACGCGGAATGAAGGTGTGGCTCATCAAGCCCGCAACCGACGTGCGCGACGGTGAGAATATAGTCAAGTCGAGAATAGGACTTTCTTCCACCTGCGACGCCATTCCGAAGAGCGAGAGCATATTCGACACGTTCATGTCCTCACACACCGACAAGGACGTTATAATTGCCGACGAGTGCCAGTTCTTCACCCCGGAGCAGATAGATCAGCTGCGCAGGATAGTAGACGAGTGCAACATTCCCGTTTTGTGCTTCGGTCTGCGCACCGACTTCATGACGCATCTGTTCCCCGGAAGTCTGCGCCTGTTTGAAACCGCGGATTCCATATCCGAGATAAAGACTATATGCGACTGCGGCTCTAAGGCGATAGTAAACGCGCGTCTTGACAAGGACGGCAACATAGTGACCGCCGGACGACAGGTCCTGCTCGGCGGAAACGACAGATATATAGCAATGTGCCACAAATGCTGGAAAAAAAGAACGAGAGGTAATCAAAATGGAAATTAAAGAAATTCTTGCGGTATGCGACCACACCCTGCTCTCTGTGCAGGCTACTTGGGCTGAGATCAAGGCAGTATGCGACGACGGTATGAAATTCAAGACCGCATCGGTATGTATACCCGCATCGTACGTAAAGCGCGCGAAGGAATACGTAGGCGACAAGCTCGCCATCTGCACCGTTATAGGCTTCCCTAACGGTTACTCGACCACCGCAACAAAGGTGTACGAAACGGCTGACGCGATAAAGAACGGTGCTGACGAGATAGATATGGTTATAAACGTCGGCATGCTTAAGGACAAGATGTACGACGAAATACGCGAGGAGATAAAGGCGATAAAGGTAGCCTGCAAGGACAAAATACTTAAGGTTATCATTGAGACCTGTCTTCTTACGGACGAAGAAAAAGTAATGATGTGCAAGATAGTATCCGAAGCGGGTGCAGACTACATCAAGACCTCGACCGGATTCTCCACCGCAGGTGCGACCCCCGCGGACGTAAAGCTCTTTGCGGAAAACGTAGCACCCGGCGTAAAGATCAAGGCAGCCGGCGGCATTGCATCGCTTGACGATGCGGAGGAGTTTATAAAGCTCGGAGCATCAAGACTCGGCACTAGCAGGATCGTAAAGATCGCAAAGGCCGAAAAGGACATAAAGGGATATTAAGAAAGGAATAATGAAAATGAGTGACAAGACAAAGTTTTACACCCCTCATATAAACGCGACTCCCGACGATTTTGCAAAGACCGTGCTTATGCCCGGCGACCCCCAGCGCTCGCAGTTTATTGCCGAGACGTTTCTTGAAAACGCAAAGCTGGTAAACAACGTGCGCGGCATTCAGGGCTACACCGGTACTTACAAGGGCAAAAGAGTGTCCGTAATGGCGAGTGGAATGGGTATGCCCTCAATAGGAATATACTCATACGAGCTTTACAATTTCTTCGGTGTTGACAACATAATCAGAATTGGCTCTGCCGGCGGTATTTCCGACGCTGTTAAGCTGCGCGACATTATTATCGGTCAGGGTGCGTCCACCACTACCAACTTTGCCGTACAGTACGGACTTGAGGGCACGTTTGCACCCATTGCAAGCTATGAGCTTATGAAGACGGCTATCGAGGAAGCGGACAAGATCAAGGCCAGCTACATAGTAGGTAACCTGCTCTCCTCTGACATCTTCTACAACGCTGATCCCGAAGCAAGCAAGAAGTGGAAGAGAATGGGCATACTCGGCGTTGAGATGGAAGCGGCTGCGCTTTATATGAACGCGGCATACGCAGGCAAGCGCGCGCTCGCGATTTGCACAGTATCCGACCACCTCTTCACCGGTGAGGCACTTGATGCCGAGAGCCGCAGAAGCTCGTTTACAGAAATGATGGAGATAGCCCTCAACACGGCCATAAAGTTTGAAGAATGATCAAAAGAGTTTTTCTTATAGTTCTTGATTCCTGTGGAATCGGATACGAGCCGGATGCCGATCTTTTCGGCGACGTCGGCGCAAATACACTTAAAAGAATTTCCGCATCGGAGAAATTCAACATTCCCACGCTCACCAAGATGGGACTTGGCAACATTGACGGCGTAGAGTGCGTTGCGAAATGCGACGAGCCTATGGCGACAGTAGCAAGACTGCGCGAGGTCAGCATGGGCAAGGACACCACGATCGGACACTGGGAGATCGCGGGTATCGTATCGAAATCCCCCCTGCCTACTTATCCGAACGGATTTCCAAAGGACGTCATCTCGGAGTTTGAGAAGGCGGTCGGCAGAAAGGCTATATGCAACAAGCCCTATTCCGGCACCGAGGTCATCAAGGACTACGGCCGCGAGCACGTTGAAAGCGACGCGCTCATAGTCTACACCTCGGCTGACAGCGTGTTTCAGATAGCGGCGCACGAGGACGTAGTACCCCTTGAAAAGCTTTACGAATACTGCCGTATTGCAAGAAAAATACTCGTTGGCAAGCACGGTGTGGGCAGAGTTATCGCACGCCCGTTCACCGGTGAGGTGGGCAATTTCAAGAGAACGGCAAACCGCCGCGACTTCTCGCTCGTGCCCCCCAAGACCACGATGCTTGACGCAATAAAGAACGCAGGACTTGACGTTATATCGGTAGGTAAGATAAACGACATTTTCGCAGGTGCGGGAATCACCGAGAGCATTCTCTCGCACTCCAACACCGAGGGAATGGAAATAACAGACAAGATCGCAGATCGCGATTTTCACGGTCTTTGCTTTACCAACCTCGTTGACTTCGATATGCTTTACGGACACAGACAGGATATAGACGGCTATGCCGCGGCACTCACGGAGTTTGATTCTTGGCTTGCGGGATTTGCCGAAAAGCTTGGGGACGAGGACGTGCTTATAATCACCGCGGATCACGGCTGTGACCCGGGCGACGAGTCCACCGACCACACGCGCGAGTACGTGCCGTTCATTATGTACAACAAGGGTGCGAAGGTCGAAAATCTCGGAACACGTATGGGATTTTACGAAATAGCCGAAAGGATCACCGATATGCTCGGTGTCGACTTTACGGTAAACGGTGACGTTGTATGAAAATGTCTGACAAAGAGCTTATAGCTCTGGCAAACGCCGCCAGAGAGAGATCATACTGTCCGTATTCCGACTTTTCGGTCGGTGCGGCACTTATAACAAAGGGCGGAAAAGTTTACACGGGTGCCAACATAGAGAACGCCTCGTTCACTCCCACGGTATGTGCGGAGCGCGTTGCGCTTTTCACCGCGATACACGCGGATGAGCGCGAGTTTGAGGCAATAGCCGTAGTTGGCGGGCCGTGTGGACACACGCCCAAAAAGCTGTTTACACCCTGCGGCGTATGCCGTCAGGTCTTATCCGAATTTTGCGGAGCTGATATGAGGGTGATAGTAGCAAGCGAGAGTGAAACACTCGTTACAACGCTTGGCGAGCTTTTGCCCCACGGCTTTGGAAAGGAGTCGATGTAACGCTATGAGAATTTATGACGTAATAACGAAGAAGAAGCATGGCGAAGCGCTCTCGGACGAAGAGATACGCGAGCTTATAAGCGAATATACGGCGGGCAACGTGCCCGACTATCAAATGTCCTCTCTTCTTATGGCTATATGCCTTAAAGGCATGAACGACAGAGAGACTGCGACCCTGACCGACGCGATAGCACGCTCGGGCGATATGCTCGACCTTTCCGAGTTCGGTATGCTTGCAGTCGACAAGCATTCAACCGGCGGTGTCGGTGACAAGACCACTATGGTCGTAGCCCCCATCGCAGCAGCCCTCGGATGCAAGGTTGCAAAGATGTCCGGCCGCGGATTAGGTCACACGGGTGGCACTATCGACAAATTGGAGTCCTTCCCCGGTTACAACACCTCACTCACCCCGGACGAGTTTTTCAATCAGGTCAGGCGCACGGGAATTGCCGTCACGGGACAGAGCGGAAATCTCGCACCCGCGGATAAAAAGCTCTATGCCCTGCGCGACGTAACGGCGACGGTCGACTCGATCCCGCTGATAACATCGTCGGTTATGGGAAAGAAGCTGGCATCGGGCGCAGGCACTATCGTGCTTGACGTAAAATACGGCTCGGGCTCGTTTATGAAAACGGCAGAGGATGCGGAAAGATTAGCAAGCAAGATGGTTGAGATAGGTAAGCTGTGCGGCAGGCGCGTTGCGGCGCTTATCACCAGCATGGATACGCCTCTCGGCCACGCCATCGGAAACATACTCGAGGTCAAGGAAGCTATCGCTACGCTTCGCGGCGAGGGACCTGCCGACTTCACCGAGGTATGTCTTGCGCTTGCATCTAACATAGTTCATCTCGCGCTTGGAATTACGCCCGAGAAAGCAAGAGAGCGCGCACAGGCGGCTATCAATGACGGCTCGGCTTATTCAAAGTTCGTCGAATGGATAGGTGCACAGGGCGGCGATGCTTCGCTGGCTAAAAATCCCGAAATGTTCCCAAAAGCGAGATACGTATATGAAATTAAAGCACCGTGTGACGCATTTATCGTGCGTACCGATGCTGAAAAAATAGGTCTTTCGTCGGTGGCGCTCGGCGCAGGACGTGCCACGAAGGACTCTGCCATTGACTATTCAGCCGGCATAATTCTTGAGAAGAAGACCGGCGATGCCGTAAAGCGCGGCGAGGTCGTCGCAAGACTGTATGCGAATGACGAGGGCTTCTTTGCCGAGGCGGAGAGGATCTTCTCATCCGGTGTTGAATACGGAAGCGAGTGCCCTGTCGGCGCACGTCTTATTCACGGTATCATTCGTTAAATATTTAACTTACGTACATTCTATTGCTTTCGGTAAAAGAATGTGATAATATTTAAGAAGCGAGGTTTTACACGGTGTACAAAAGATTTGTCGGCGCGATGTACGTTATCAATATAATAGCGCAGGCGATCGTCACCCTGCTTATCCCCGCGGCACTCATGTTTTTCATCTCGTGGCTTTTCGTCACGAAGTGCGGCGCTCCCGAGTGGCTTTACGCCGTGCTTATAGCTCTCGGTATTATCTCCGGCTTCATTTCTATGATAAGATTCGTTATCCGGGCATCTGAGGGACTTGAGCGAATGGAAAACGAGCGCAAATCAAAAACAAAAAAACCTTAAGGTGATCTTAAAATGCAAAACAAGACTAAGCTACCCTTGTTCGAGCTGACCGCTATGATCATCGGAGAGATAATAACCTCGCTGGTCATTATCGCCGTGTTTATGGTCGTGAATCTCGTAAAGGACGCACCCCTTTTGCACTACTCTGTGCCGGTGGGTGCTTTGCTGGGCTCTATGATCACGGTGCTTAACTTTACTCTTCTTTCAGTGCTGACGACGCGCGCTATAAACAAGGCGCTTGCAGACAGAACGGAGGGAGAGATGACGGACGAGGAGGCTGAAGCCTTCGCAAAGGAGCATCAGGCAAAGGTCCAGTTCGCTATGACAGTATCGTACGTGATACGCATCGCCACTATGGTCGTGGCGCTGATCGTGGCGTTTATCTTTAAAGAGATATTCAACCCGATCGCAACCATCGTACCGATATTTATGATGCGCCCGATACTTACGGTGACGCAGCTGTTATTAAACAAAAAGGAGGGCAAAAATGGGTAATGTAGCCAACGGTGCTAAGGTGTATTTTACGATACACACACCATGGATAGATATTTCAATAACTCAATCTGCCATTACCGTTCTTGCATCGACGCTTATTTTAGCCCTGCTTGCTTTCCTCGTCAGCAGGAATGTAAAAAAGCGTCCCGGAAAGGCGCAGACGCTTGTAGAAAAGCTTATATCGATGGTATACGGTCTTGTAAGTGACACGATGGGAGCGCACAATACTCGCTTCGCACCCTATATAGGCACTCTTTTCCTCTCGTCTATGGTATGTACCCTGCTCGGAATGACGCAGATACTCCGCTCGGCGACAGCGGATCTCTCCGTAACGATGGCGTGGGCGCTTGTCACGACGGGAATGATATGGTTCTGGAACATTAAGAACTTCGGCTTTGTTAAATGGCTTAAGGGCTTCACCGAGCCGATCGTCGTAATGACACCTATGAACATCGTCAGCGAGATAGCACAGCCCCTTTCCCTTGCGTTCCGTCATTTCGGTAACGTGGCGGGCGGCGGAGTTCTTACCGCGCTTATCTACAACGCACTTGCATCTCTTTCAGCAGTCGTGTTCGGCTGGCTTCCGAACGTGATAGCGGAGGGTATTCCATTCCTTCAAGTAGGTATACCCGCAGTGCTTTCCATTTATTTCGACCTCTTCTCCGGCTTCGTCCAGGCGTGCGTATTCTGTCTTCTTACGATGGTATACGTCGGCGCGGCGTGCCCTCCCCCGGAGGAGCTTGAAGAGGAAAGATTGGCTAAAATGGAGAAAAAGGCACAGAAAAAAGCCAAAAAGCTTGCGAATAAATAAAATTTAAAATAAAAAACACACAAATCTCAGGAGGATTTAAAAATGGAACAGGCAATCATCACAGCAGCAAAGGCACTTGGTGCGGCACTCTGTATGGGTATCGGCGCGATCGGTCCCGCAATCGGAGAAGGTAACGCAGTAGGTAAGGCACTTGAGGGCATGGCTCGTCAGCCCGAGGTAGCAGGTACTCTTCGTACCAACATGATCCTTGGTTGTGCAGTTACCGAGACCACCGGTATCTACTCTCTCGTTATTTCCCTTCTTATTCTCTTTATGCTCTAATACGGGAAAAAGAGTATCAGAGGAGCAACTAAACGACGTATGAAAAAGACAAACATAAAAGCGTTTTTCCTTTTTTTGACCGTTATAGCTCTCGTTCTCTCCCTGGCATCCTGCACCGACTGCGTACACGTTGACGAAAACGGCGACTGTGTGTGCGATCTGTGCGAGGGCGGCTACCACGTAGACTCCGACGACGATGACAAGGCTTGCGACAAATGCGGCACGAGCGTATGGATCGAAACCTTCAGTGCGAAGTTCGAGTCATTCGTAGGTGTAAATCCGTTCACCATGATCTTTGCGTGGATCAACCTCGTCATTCTCTATTTTATTCTTAAAAAGCTTGCATTTAAGCCTATCAAGAATATGATAGATTCAAGGCAGCAGGAGATCGACGATATGTACTCCGGTGCAGAAGCGGCACAGCGTGATGCCGATGCGGCAAAGGTCGAGTACGAGGCAAAGCTCCAGGCGGCTAACGAGGAGAGCGAGGAGATCCTTAAGCGTGCGGTGCGCCGTGCACAGCTGCGCGAGGAGGAGATTCTGCACGAGGCGGACGAGAAGGCGCAGAGAGTGCTTGAGAGAGCCGAGGAGCAGATCGAGCTTGAAAAGAAGCGCGCTATAAACGAGGTCAAGGACGAGGTATCCGGTATGGCTATCGAGATCGCGTCCGCAGTTATCGAGCGTGACGTTGACAAGCGCGAGCACGAGGCTATGATAAACGACTTCATCAAGAATATGGGTAACGAAAAATGACGGGGGCAAGCGAATACGGTCGCGCACTCTTTATGCTTGCAAGCGAGCTTGGTGCGCTCGACGTTGTAAAAGAAGATGCCCTCACCGTCAAGACGGTGTTTGAGGGAAATCCGGAATACAAAAATCTGCTTGACACCCCCGCCATATCGAAGGAAGAAAAAATCGCTATGGCAGACAAGGCCTTTGGCAGTCTGCACTTCAGCGTTTCTAACCTTGTAAAAATACTTTCCGAGCGTCACTCCGTACGTTCGTTTGCCGAGGTGTACAACGCCTACCTCGCCCTTTACAACGAGTATATGGGCATCGAGGAGGTCGAGGCTGTTACCGCCGTGCCTATGAGCGAGGATCAGATCAAAAAGCTTAAAGCAAAGCTGACGGAGGAAACCGGAAAGAAGATCGTAATAAAGAACACCGTTGATCCCTCGATACTCGGTGGAGTGAAGCTCCGCTATTCAGGTAAGCAAATCGACGGCTCTGTAAGAACGCGCCTTGACGCGTTTGGCGAAAGCCTCAAAAATATCATTGTTTAAAGTTGGTGATAAAATGCAGTCAAAGATCGATGATATCAGCAAGATAATCAAAGAACAAATAAAGAACTACTCCGCTAAGATCGAGCAGGACGAGATCGGCTACGTTATCTCTGTCGGTGACGGTATATCCAAGGTGTACGGTCTTGACAAGTGCAAGGCAAACGAGCTGCTTGAATTCTCTAACGGGACCTTTGGTATGGCGCTCAACCTTGAAGAGAGCTGCGTCAGCGCGGTGCTTCTCGGTAACGACGTCGGCATCAGCGAAGGCAGCCTTGTAAAGCGCACCGGCCGCGTAGTTTCCGTGCCTGTGGGCGAAGAGATGATCGGCAGAGTAGTAAACGCGCTCGGTCAGCCCATAGATGCAAAGGGCCCCATCAGCGCAAGCGAATACCGTCCTATCGAGAGAAAGGCATACGGTATAATTGAAAGAAAGTCGGTTTCCGTACCTCTTCAGACAGGTATCAAGGCTATCGACTCTATGATCCCGATCGGTCGCGGTCAGCGTGAGCTTATAATCGGCGACAGACAGACGGGTAAGACGGTCATTGCGACCGACACTATAATAAACCAGCGCGGCAAGGGCGTTATTTGTATCTACGTTGCGATAGGACAGAAGCAGTCCACCGTAACCAACGTGGTTGACACCCTTTATAAAAACGGCGCTATGGATTACACCATAGTCGTTTCCGCAACGGCATCAGAGTCCGCACCCCTTCAGTACATCGCGCCCTACTCGGGCTGTGCTATGGGTGAGTACTTTATGGAGCAGGGCAAGGACGTGCTTATCGTTTACGACGATCTTTCAAAGCACGCAGTTGCGTACCGTGCGCTTTCCCTGCTTATCAGACGTCCTCCGGGCCGTGAGGCATATCCCGGTGACGTATTCTACCTGCACTCAAGACTCCTTGAGCGTGCGGCAAGGCTTGCTCCGGAATACGGTGGCGGCTCGCTGACCGCACTCCCGATTATTGAGACGCAGGCGGGTGACGTTTCGGCGTACATTCCCACTAACGTAATTTCTTTCACCGACGGTCAGATATTCCTTGAGTCAGAGCTCTTCCACTCGGGCGTTCGCCCCGCGGTTAACCCCGGTATCTCGGTATCCCGAGTAGGCGGTAATGCTCAGATTAAGGCTATGAAAAAGGTTGCGGGAACTCTTAAGCTGCTCTACTCGCAGTACAGAGAGCTTGCAGGCTTTGCACAGTTCGGCTCCGACCTTGACGCAGACACCAAGGCTCGTCTTGAGCAGGGTAAGCGCATCGTTGAGGTGCTCAAGCAGAACAGAAACTCGCCTATCGCGGTAGAGCTTCAGGTGGCTATTATCTACGCGGTGGTTAACAATATGCTCTCAGACGTTGCCACAGAGTCCATCTCCGACTTTGAAGCAGAGCTCTTTGAGTACCTCGTAGCGACCAAGGATTCTCTCCTTGCATCTATTCGCGACACGGGTGTTATCAGCGCCGAGGCAGAGGCAGAGCTTAAGGAAGCAATCATTAAATGCAAGGAAAAATTCACTAATAAGTAAACTACGCTTTGCATTTTAACAACATTAAGAAGAAAGGAAGGCGAAAAAGGATATGGCAGGCGCATCAATGAACAGCATAAAAACGCGAATAAAAAGCGTTAGCGGTACGATGCAGATAACCAAGGCTATGGAGCTGGTTGCCACCTCTAAGCTACGCCGGGCCAGAGAAAAGGCCGAAGGCTCTCGTCCCTTTCACGAGATAATTAAAAAGGCGATAGACGTGGTCGAGTCCTCCTCTGAAATCAAGGATTCGGTGTGGTCGAAGCTGCCCGAGGGCAACAAGGTGCTCTACGT
>JAZNGE010000019.1:0-3472 GCA_045576315.1 Eubacteriales bacterium
GGAAACTTGATCTCGCAAATCTCCGTTTTGAAGCTGATGCTTGGAAGTTTATCCATAATCGGTCTTGCAAAATGGCTGTCGGACAAACCAATTACAAACATACCATAATCCTTGGAGATTTCTCGTTTGATCTCGTTAAGAAAAATGCGGTAATTGTCTGCGTTATCATCTTTACTTAGAAAGAATGCAAGCATTGAAAAATCAAGAGACTCGTTCGCTTTGGGCAACTTGATGTACCGCAAAGCAGAAAGCATAGGATTGAAAATGCGAGCAAGCTTCATCACTCCGCCGTATCGCTTAACAATATATTGCTTGTACTCCGTTTGTTTCCAAAGCGCTGCGGTTGCAATGATATTCTCTCCATCGAGAAGCAAATAAAAATCACTGATATGAAGGTTGTAGAAATCATTAAGAGAGTTTACAACGGGAAACATATCCTTTCTTTTCCCTTCAGTATTCAGAAAATTCAGCAACGTCGACGTGTCGCTCTCTTTTGCTCTGCGAAAAGTAAAGGTATGCTTCGGCACTTTTATTTTCACCTTCGGATTTATGATATATGTTTTATATCCCAAAATTGCTTTCACGGAAAGAAGCCTACGGCTTTTTTCAAACATTCTCCGAGCATCAGTGTTTTCTGCTACTACAGAACAGTAATAAAAGTCAACGTCACTTTGCTGAAGGTCTTTGATAAACCTTGCGCCAAAGCCTACGCCACCCTCATATGCCGCGTCCTTTTTGAGTCCGCATACGTATGCTGTGCGGCACATCTCACCGCCGATATAGACCTCTCGCACAAGCTCGGCACAGGTGCCGATAGCGCGGTCACCGTCACGCGAAATGAATACACGTGCATCTTTTGCATCCTTCATATAGGACTCGTAAGCATCGGGGCGCCGTGTGTAGATGAGCTCAATACTGCCCTTGGCTGCCGAGCTTTCAAGAATACGTAGTATTTCTTTTCCGTCAGCCGGAGTTGCCTGATATTTTGACTCTATCATTTTTTCTTTTCCTCAAGGTTTTCACCAATGGGAATACCGAAGCGCTTGTCAATTTCAAAGTGGAAAATAATATTTATCACCCAATAAGCAAAGTTGATCAAGAAGCCCTTGCTACGCTTGTGCATCGTTCTTCCGCGCCTAAAAATAGAGCGGAAGCTAAAATATTTCTTTCTGTATCCCTTGCAGCATGCACGCAAATGTTCTGATGTAATTTGTTTCGGGTTGAATGTGACAGTGCCAAAGGTATATCCGTTTTCAAGCCACCATTTTTCCGAAATCAAGCGACCATCTGCTTTGAAGGATTCGTACGTCTTTGTGTTGGGGAATATCAAAAGGTGGTTGAAGGCTACAACGAAGAACTGATGCTTCTCGCAAAATTCGAGCGTTGACTTGAAGGTATCCTCGTTGTCTGAGTCGAAGCCGAATACGAAGCTTGCGTATATTCCTATACCAACGTCGTGTATCTTTTGGATCAGAGCCTCGCGCTCGCCAAGTCTCTCCGACCAGCCCTTGTTCATCTGCTTCAGGTTATCACTCTCAATAGATTCAAAGCCAATCAGTACCATCTCGCATCCGCTTTCCTTCATGAGGCGGAGCATTTCTTCATCTCTTGCGATATCAAGAGTGATCTGCGTTGTCCAGATGATGTTCAGCTTTTTCAGTTCTTCGAAAAGCTCTTTTGCAAAAGCCTTATCCGAGAATATACTATCGTCTACAAAGAAGAATATTTTATGCTTGCACGCCTTGATCTCTGCGATAATATCCGCAACCTCTCTGTGAAGATAACGCTGATGATAATATCCTGCAATCGAGCAGAACTCACAGTTATGATAACAGCCTCTGCCTGTTTCAACCAAGGAAACGGGCAGATATTTTTTCATCTTATTCTCGTAAATGCTTCTGTCGGGCATTTTATACATGATACATGCGCCGCCATCGTATCGCTTTTTCAGTTCTCCAACCTCAAGATCGGCAAGGACGGTGGAAATAATACGGTCTGCATTTCCGACCATGATCGCATCTGCATGCTCAGTTGCCTCTTCGGGACAAAGTGTGACGTGATAGCCACCCATAATGACCTTCTTGCCGCGCTTCTGGAACTCGGACGCGATGAAATAGGCTCTCTTTGCTGTGTAGGTTTCTACGGTTATAAATACAATATCGGTTTCGGTGTCGTAATTGATATTTTCAATTCTATCGTCGAAAAACTCTCGCTCATATGTATCGGGTATCATAGAATTGAGAACCGCGATGGTTAAAGGCTCCATAAGCCAACTGCGTAGGTATTTCTGTCCCGATTTTTTACCTATCGCGGGAAGTATGAAGGTTATTTTCATCCCTTTGTCCTCCATTCTCTCTTTAAGGTCTTTTCTACTTTCTTGTTGTAGATTTTGAATCCAATGTTTACCCCAAACTTAATAAGTCCGCCGTATTTATTCTTAACGGATCTTCTCCATATGCGCTTTAGGGTGTAACCTTCGTTTGAAACTGCCACCAACATATCTTCAAGCTCTCTTGCCGTGAAATTCTTCGGCTCAAAGGTGGCGTGAATACTGTCATAATCATTCCAATTATTCGAAATGATTCGCCCTTCAGCCTCAAATCTTTGATATGTAGGCGTGTTTGGATAAGGTGTCAAAATAGCGAAACGAGGGATATCCACACCGATCTCCTCGATATAGTCGGGCATTTTCATAATGCTTTCTTTCGTGTCACCGTCAAAGCCCAGCATAAACGTGCCGAGTATGGATACGCCGTTTTGGTGGAATTTATCTACTGCCGTCTTGTATTCCGCGACCTTGTTTTGCTTATGGCTTTCCTTGAGGCTATCCTCGCTGAAGGATTCAAAGCCCATCAATATTCCGATGCACCCGCTTTTGATCATAAGATCAAACAGTTCTTCGTCCTCGCACACATCGGTGGTACAAAGCCCCGCCCACTGAATTTTCAGCGGAATTAGTGCTTTATAAAAATCCTTGGCATAAGCACGATTTGACGTGGGCGACGGGTCAAGGAAAAGTATGCGTTTTGATTTGAGCGATTTGATTTCATTGATCACATCTTCCACTTGCCTTGCAGAGTGCTTACCGCCCCAAAAGGAGTTGATGACGCAAAATTCGCACTTGTTAGTGCAACCGAAATTGGCAATCACGGTAGGGACACCGATATATTTGCTCTTTTGCATGAGCTCACGCATTGGAATTATATTTGCCGCACCGATGTCACAATGCTCACCGTCATAACGCTTTTTCGGAGTTCCGTTTGCGTAGTCGCTTATAAACTCACGCCAGATTCTGTCGGCAGGCCCGGTCATTACGGTGTCAGCGTGTTCTGCCGCCTCATCAGGCAAGAGAGTAACGTGGTGACCGCCCATTACGATATAGCTGCCTTTTTGCTTGAAATAAGAGGCAAGCTCGTATCCGCGATTGACAGAAGAAGTGACCGAGGTTATTGCAACAATATCGTAAAAGCCA
>JAZNGE010000020.1:0-16702 GCA_045576315.1 Eubacteriales bacterium
CCCCCGGTCCCGGCTCCGGCAAGATGGCTACCTGCCTCTCACAGATATACCACGAGGCAAAGGAGGGTATAAAGTCGGGTTATGGCAAGTTTGAGACCTTCCCGATATGGAATATTCCTCTCTCCCACCCCGTCAATCTCGCCTACGAGGCAGCAACTGCCGACCTCGCGGACGTAAATATGATCGACCCCTTCCACCTTGAAGCCTACGGTGTCACCACCGTCAACTATAACCGCGACGTCGAGGTATTCCCGGTGCTTCGCGCAATGTTCAAGGGCATTCTCGGCGAGTGTCCCTATAAATCTCCCACCGATATGGGCGTAAATATGGCAGGCTTCTGTATCTATGACGATGCCGCTACCTGCGCCGCTGCCCGTCAGGAGATAATCCGCCGCTACTATAACGCCATCACCAATCGCAGAAAGGGTAACGGCTCTGACGTCGAGATCGGAAAGATAGAGATACTTATGCAGCAGCTCAGCATCATACCCGAGATCGAGCGCAAATGTGTTAAGCCGGCTATCGATAAGTCGGAGCTTAACGGCGGCACACCCGCAGTTGCAATAGAGCTTAACGACGGCCGTGTCGTCACGGGCAAGACCTCATCCCTTCTCGGTGCATCTGCCGCCGCACTCCTTAACGCTATAAAGGCACTTGCGGGTATCCCCGAGGATAAGAACATAATCTCCCCCGAAATCCTCGCCCCCATCCAGACGCTTAAAACCGATAACCTCGGCAACCATAACCCCCGTCTTCATACCGACGAGGTGCTTATCGCGCTCGCTATATCCGCAGTCGATAACCCCGATGCAAAGCGCGCTATGGCAGCTCTGCCAAAGCTCCGTTATTCCGAGGTCCACTCGACCGTCATACTCTCACAGGTCGACCTCGACACCTTCCGCAAGCTCGGTGTCTACCTCACCACAGAGCCGAAATATCAGACCAAAAAGCTCTTCCACCGTTGATAGAACAGGGCGGATATTACTAACATGATTGGATATATAATCGGCGCTGTTTTTCTTGCGTTTGTACTCATAATTCTCATACGTACCCTGCTTTTTAAGTCCAAAAGGGTAGAAAAAGCAGTCCCCACACCCGTAAACGTGTCGGCAAACGAGGCGGCAGAGAACCTTGCCGCTATGGTACGGTGCCGCACCGTATCACACCCCGACCCATCTCTTGAGGACGGTGAGGAGTTCGAGAAATTCGTAAGACTTCTCCCAAGGCTTTTTCCCAACGTCCACAAGACCTGCTCCCCCTCTCGCGTCGGCAACCGCGCCCTTCTTTACAGATGGCAGGGCAAGACCGAGGGTGATCCTACCGTCCTTATGGCGCACTATGACGTCGTAAGCGTTGAGGAGGATAAATGGGATAAGCCACCCTTTGACGGTATTATAGAGGACGGTGTCCTTTGGGGCAGGGGAGTTATCGATACAAAGATCTCTCTTAACGGTGTCCTCACCGCCGCAGAAAAGCTTATAAAAGAGGGCTTCGTGCCCGAGCGCGACATCTGGTTTGCCTTCGCCGGCGACGAGGAGATAGGCGGCAATGGCGCAAAAAGCATCGTTGAGCTTTTTAAGGAGCACGGCATAACACCCGCACTCGTGCTTGACGAGGGCGGCGCGGTCGTAACCAACGTATTCCCCGGCGTAAAGCAGTCCTGTGCCGTCATCGGTATCGCTGAAAAGGGAATGCTTAATGCCGAGTATTCGGTAAGCGGCGGTGGCGGTCACGCATCCGCTCCCGAGCCTCATACCCCCATCGGCAAGCTTTCCGCAGCTTGCAAAAGAGTAGAGGATCACCCCTTCAAATATCGCCTTACCGCACCCACGAAAAAGATGTTCGACACCGTCTGTCCCTACTCCACGTTTTTCTACCGAATGATCTTCGCAAATCTGTGGTGCTTTGGATCCGTGTTAAATTTAATCGCCAAAAAATCGGGCGGACAGCTCAATGCGGTAGTCCGTACGACCCTCGCTTTTACACAAATGGAAGGCTCAAAGGGCATAAACGTAATACCCCCGTATGCAAAAATGTGCTCGAACTCACGTATCCTTCCCGGTGAAACGGTAGAGAGTACTGTCGAGTATATTCAAAAAACGGTAAAGGACGACTCTGTAACCGTCCGCGCCATCGGTGGCCATAACCCCTCACGCGTTTCAAGCACCGATTGCGAGGGATGGCACAGACTTACCTCTGTCGTGTCTGAAAGCTGGCCCGAGGCAATCGTTTCCCCCTATCTTATGACCGCTTGCTCCGATGCACGTCATTGGGGCGCGATCTCGGACAGAGTATACCGCTTCTCCCCCATGTCCTTGACACCCGAGGAAAAGGCGACCATTCACGGCAATAACGAAAGGCTCTCTGTCGAAAAGATCGGCGAAACGGTTGAATTCTACGTTCGTCTGATCAAAAAGTGTTAATAAAAGTTTTTTATATAAGTATTGACATTATTTTCACCGTGTGATATAATATCATCGTTAATAATCTTGGAGGTAATACCAATGAACAGAATTAAGACTATTGAAACCAAAGATATTGCAAAGACCGTTGAAAACGGTGGCTGCGGCGAGTGCCAGACCTCCTGCCAGTCTGCATGCAAGACCTCTTGCGGCGTTGCAAATCAGCAGTGCGAAAATAACAAGTAATTTTCGTGATAAGGGGCTGCCGTAAGGTCAGCCCCTTAAACTTGTCAAAAAATCAATTCGGAGATATATAAATGGTACATCAGTATAAGCTCAACGGTTATAATATCGTCCTCGACACCGCCTCAGGCTCTGTCCACACCGTAGACGAGGTCGCGTACGATATTATTGAAATGTATAAAACTCACACCGAGGAAGAGATAGTCAAGGTCATTCTCGAAAGATACGGCAATATGCCCGACGTGACGTGTGATGATATCCTTCTTTGCCTTGACGATATCCGCTCTCTTGAGGACGCGGGCAAGCTCTTTTCCGAGGATAAGTATGAGTCGCTTGCATACAACTATAAAAATAACAGCAAGGTCGTAAAGGCACTCTGCCTGCACGTCGCCCACACCTGCAACCTCAATTGCTCCTATTGCTTTGCCAGCCAGGGCAAATACCACGGCGACCGCGCGCTTATGTCCTTTGAGGTCGGTAAGCAGGCGTTTGATTTCCTCATCGCCAACTCCGGCACTCGCCGCAACCTTGAGGTCGACTTCTTCGGCGGCGAGCCCTCGCTCAACTTCGACGTTGTAAAGAAGCTCGTCGAGTATGCAAGAAGCATCGAGGGCAAGTACAATAAAAACTTCCGCTTCACCTATACCACCAACGGCATGATCCTCACCGACGAAATGATGGATTTCATCAATAAGGAGATGCACAACGTAGTCCTCTCTCTTGACGGTCGCCGTGAGGTAAACGACCACTTCCGCCGTGATTATACCGGCAAGGGAAGCTATGATACCATAGTCCCCAACTTCCAGCGCCTCGTCGAAAGCCGCGGCGGCAAGGGCTATTACGTAAGAGGCACTTACACCCACAATAACGTAGATTTCACCAATGACATCATACATATGGCAGACCTCGGCTTCACCGAGCTTTCTATGGAGCCTGTCGTTTGCCCCCCCGGTGACCCCTACGCCCTCACCGAGGAGGATCTTCCCAAGCTCTTTGAGCAGTACGAGATTCTCGCCAAGGAAATGATAAAGCGCAAGCGCGAGGGCAGACCCTTTACCTTCTATCACTATATGCTCGACCTTAAGCACGGCCCCTGCATCTATAAGCGCATCACCGGCTGCGGCTCGGGTACAGAGTATATGGCTGTTACCCCCTGGGGCGAGCTTTACCCCTGCCATCAGTTCGTAGGTGACGAAAAATACAGCCTTGGCAACATCTGGGACGGCATCAAGAATACCGCCGTTCAGGACGAGTTCCGCGGCTGCAATTCATATTCCAGACCCGAGTGCCGCGACTGTTGGGCAAAGCTTTATTGCTCCGGCGGCTGTGCCGCAAACGCATACCACGCGACCGGCAGCATAAACGGTGTGTATAAGTACGGCTGCGAGTTGTTCAAAAAGCGCATCGAGTGCGCCGTAATGCTTCAGGTTGCCGAGGCAGAGGAATAATGAACACCCCGATATACGACTTCGTATGTGAGTATGCAAAGAGCGATGTCGCAAGGCTTCATATGCCCGGACATAAGGGCAGGGAATACCTCGGCATCGAGCCGCTTGACATCACCGAGATCGGCGGCGCTGACGTCCTCTATTCTCCGGACGGCATCATAAAAATGAGCGAGGATAACGCCACCTCGCTCTTTGATACCGCGCATACCTACTACTCCACACAGGGCTCGACCCTCGCCATACAGGCTATGCTCACATTGGCCGTAAATGGCAGAAAAAGTGACACGCCCCCCACCATTCTTGCCGCAAGAAACGTGCATAAGGCATTTGTCAATGCCGCAGCACTGCTCGATATTGACGTCACGTGGCTCTATCCCGAGGGCGAGTCGCATATATGCTCGACAAGCATCAGCGCCACCGCACTTGATGCGGCACTCGCTCAAAATAAGTACGCCGCGGTGTACCTCACCTCTCCTGATTATCTTGGCAATGTTGCCGATATAAGATCACTTGCCGACGTCTGTTCCGAATACGGTGTGCCGCTCCTTGTTGATAACGCACACGGCGCGTATCTTGCTTTTACCGAGCCGTCTATGCACCCCATCGCGCTCGGTGCTGCTATGTGTGCCGACTCCGCACACAAAACGCTCCCAACCCTTACCGGCGGCGCATATCTTCACGTGTCGCGTAAATGGGCGGAGTATACCGAGGGCGCACGCAGCGCACTCTCCCTTTTTGCATCAACAAGCCCCTCTTATCTTATCCTCTCATCTCTCGACCTCACCAACCGTTACCTTGCCGATTCATACCCCTCGGCTCTTCGTGCGCGTATCGCTGACATCGAGGCTATAAAGAGAGATATATCCATACCCACCGTCCCGTCCGAGCCGCTTAAAATGGTCTTCAAATGCACCGATTTTGGCTATACGGGTAGCGAATTTTGCGACCTTTTGCGCACTTTCGGTATAGAATGTGAGTTCTCCGACGACACCTATGCGGTGCTTATGATAACTCCGTCGAATACTCCCGCGGAACTTGATAGACTGCGCGCGGCTCTCATATCCGTAACCCCTCGCGCACCTATTTTCACCCCATCGGATACGTTAGTCCCCGCCGAGCGCGCGATGAGCATCCGTGAGGCTGTCCTTTCACCTCACGAGCTTATCTCTGTTGACGAATCGGTCGGCCGCGTAGCAGGCACACCCACCGTGTCCTGCCCCCCCGCCATACCGATAGTGGTCAGCGGTGAGATAATAACCGACACCGCCGTATCCCTCTTTAAACGCTACGGAATCGAAAAAATAGAAGTAGTAAAAAATGCTTGAACACCCGTTCAAGCATTTTTCTTTTTTGTATTCAGTATTTCGCTTTCCGTCACGATCATATCCATCTTTACGTCACGCTCGTCAGACGGAATTTCGTCCGAGAGCTGTATACCGTAACACAATCCAACCTTGATCGCAGAGCTGTTTTCAAGGAATTTGTCGTAGCACCCCTTGCCAAAGCCGATACGTCTGCCGGCTCTGTCAAATGCCACCCCCGGCACGATTACAAGATCTATTTCGCCGCCGTATTCCTCTCCGCTCGGCTCGTATATTTTGAACGCACCGCGCTCAAATAGTGTATCTTCCGTGACTGTTATCGGCGTTATTATGCCGCTCTCACCGTCCGTCTTTGGATATATGACCCTCTTTCCGTCAGCCATAGCCGCCTTGGCTATATGTGAGGTGTCCACCTCGTTTCCGAGAGGATAGTAGAGCATAATGCTCGCGGCGTTTTCGTATTTGTCCGTGCCGATAAGCGCCGCCTCTGCGGCAAGACTCCATGCCACCGCATCCTCTTTTGCGAGGGCGGCTCTTGCCGCCTTCATTTTTTGCCTTATATCATTTTTCGCCATTTCTTTTCCTTCATCGTCTTTATCAGCTCTTTTACCTCGTCAGATGTGGGTATCGACGGCGCAGCACCGTCTCTCGATACCGCTATCGCCGCCGCACAGGACGCACGCCTTAACGCGCCCGATATGCACTCGCCCCCGATAATACCGGCAACGAAATATCCGGTAAACGTGTCGCCTGCCGCCGTCGTGTCCTTGACGTTTGCCTCAAATATCGGCTGATATATCTCATTCTCGCAGTCCTTGTATATACAACCGTCCGCGCCGAGCGTCAGCACCGTTTTCAGCGACGGATACGACTGTGAAATGCGGGCGAGTGCCTCCTTCGGCTGCTTGCAGCCGCTTATTTTCTCCGCCTCACCCTCGTTGAGTATTATGTACTCCAGCTTTCCGAAATCTATCGCCGTAAGCTCGTCGCTTATAGGTGATGGGTTCAGCACTATCCTCATTCCTATCTCTGCCGCGCGCTCTATGAGGTATCCTACGTTTGATATTTCGTTTTGCAGCATAAGCATATCCCCCTCGCCAAAATCGGCAAGCACCCCGTCTATCATCTCGCGGCTTACCTCGCCGTTTGCGCCGGGATAGATGATTATGCTGTTTTCACCGCTGTCAGATACCTGTATGATCGCGTGTCCGTTTTGTGTGTCCGCACGCCTCAAATACCTCGTGTCAACTCCGTTCTCCTCGAGCATTTTCGAAAGAAACTCGCCACCCTCGCCAATGCAGCCCGCGTGATATATCTCAACACCCGCTCTCGCCGCCGCGATCGATTGGTTAAGCCCCTTTCCGCCCGCAAAAATTTGAAGTCCGCGCGCCCCCTCGGTCTCACCGGGCGCAACTATATGACCTACCGTATATACGTAATCCACGTTGCAGGATCCGAAATTCAACAGCTTCATGCTTTTTACCTCGCATATTGTATGCTTTTTCTATAAAATACATCTGCACGCGCCGTTTCACTTTTTTAATAAAACACCTTGCTTCATGCGCACAAAATATGGTATAATGTATTATAACGAAAATGAGGAGAGAGAAATGAGCCTAACAAAAGCAATAGAGCTTCTGTCAGAGGGGCAGTATACCTGCGTCCTCGTCAAAGACGGTGACGTCCTCACGTCTACCAATCGCGGTGTCCGTCCGCTTGTCGAATGGCTTCGCTCGGGCGTGTCGGTCCGTGGCTACTTTGCCGCTGATAAGGTCGTCGGCCGCGCAACCGCCTTTCTTTACGTCCTTCTCGGTGTCAGCGAGCTTTACGCCGCGGTAATAAGCCGCCCCGCTCTCGATGTCCTCGCTGAACACGGCATCAACGCAAGTTACGGCAAGTGCGTCGATAACATAATCAACCGCACGGGCGACGGCATCTGTCCCTTTGAGGCAGCGGTTATGAATATAACCGACCCCAACGACGCCTACACCGCAATAATACAAAAAATGAGATCAATGACCCTGATAGGAGAAGATATGAAGCATAATTTTACTGAAATCAAAAAGAATTTCGGCTTTGGCTGTATGCGTCTGCCCATGAAGGACGGCGAGGTGGATTACACCGAGACCAAACAGATGTTCGATACCTTTATCGAAGCCGGCTTCAATTATTTTGATACCGCCCACGGCTACATAGACGGCAAGAGCGAGATAGCCGTACGCGAGTGCCTTACCTCTCGCTATCCCCGTGAGGCATACGTCCTCACCAACAAGCTTTCCAACCATCATTTCAACTCTCAAGAGGAGATACGCCCCCTTCTTGAAAGTCAGCTTAAAGCCTGCGGTGTCGACTATTTCGACTTCTACCTTATGCACTCGCAGAACAAAAAGATCTTCGAGAGATATAAGCAGCTGCGCGCCTACGAAACCGCCTTTGAGCTTCGCTCCGAGGGTAAGGTAAAGCACGTCGGTATCTCATTCCACGATACCGCCGAGGTCCTCGATCAGATACTCACCGAATACCCCGAGATCGAGATAGTGCAGATACAGCTCAATTATATTGACTACGATAACCCCTCGGTACAGTCCCGTCTTTGCCTTGAGGTGTGTAACAAGCACTCAAAGCCCGTCATCATTATGGAGCCCGTAAAGGGCGGCTACCTCATCAAGCTTCCCGAGGCAGCACAGGCAATATTCGATGCCCTGGACGGCGGCAGCAACGCCGAGTACGCGATCCGCTACGCCGCGGGTCAAAAGGGTGTCGTTATGGTTCTTTCCGGTATGGGCAGTATGGATATGGTGCGCGACAACGTCGGCTATATGAAGGACTTTAAGCCCCTTGACGAGAGGGAGACCGCCGCAGTTGAAGAGGTGCGCCGCGCCCTCTACGATATAGGCAGCGTTCCTTGCACCGCCTGCCGCTATTGTACCGAGCAGTGTCCGCAGGGCATTCCTATCCCCGAGATCTTCGCTTGCCTTAACTCCAAGCGCGTCTTTAACGATTGGAGTGCTAAATTCTACTACGGTCAGCATACCGAAAAAACCGCGAAAGCGTCCGATTGCATTAAGTGCGGAATATGTGAGAGCGTATGTCCGCAGCATCTTTCCGTACGTGATCTGCTTTCTGAAGCGGCAGATCTCTTTGAGGAGAAAAATAAATAATAAAAAAGCCGAGCATACTTGCTCGGCTTTTTGTCAATGCCTTATTGCTGTTTGGCCTTTATTTTCTTAATTCCGAAGAACGTTCCGTAAAACACGCTTATGTAGAGGAAGAACAGGAATACGACTACTATGGGGTAGAGAACAGGGCTGCCGCCAACCATATTGTAAAAGATGTCGTAGGGTGTTCCGTCGCCTCTCATCAGGAACATATAGTTATAATCGAGCAGTATGTTTGCAACGTATGCCGCAACGCAAAATCCCGACAGTATAGACAGCGTGATCCACATATTTTTCTTTTTCATGCTCGCCATACCCGATATAACGATGTAGAGTGAAGCAAATCCGGATATAGAGTGCGTAATTCCCGATACAACGTTGTCAAGGGAGAAAACAGGGTAGCAGGAGTAATTCTGACCTGCAAAATACGTACCCAGCACCGCGCCGAGAATACCGAATATGAAAACGAAATCGAGCGATGCCTCGCGCAGTCTGCCCTTGGTGAATGCCGCGAGAGGAATGGTGATAAGCTGTATGCTGCACAAAAACAGCGGCAATTCATAAAGCCAGCCGAGCGGATTGTTGCTTCTTGCACACATTATGACAATCTTAAATATTTCAAACGCGTCTATCAGCAATGCCGCAGCTATCATGCATCTGTTCTTTTCTTTGTCAGAGCGCTTTTTGTTTCTCAAACCGAAAAACACCGCCGAGGCTGTCATGATTATCATAAGAACCGTGACAAACGTCAAATGCTGCCAGGAGAAATATCCCTCTGCGGGGCGCTGGTATCCGCCGAAGCCCAAAAATTCCTTCATAAAAGTCTCCGTTAATATTGATCAGGCAGATTATAGCAGATATTTCCTCATTTGAAAAGATATTTGTCGAATAGTTAATAATAATTCACAATATACTTTTTGGTGCTAATGCAAAAATTGGACACAAACGGCAACAAAATATGCCATTAAAATATTTTGAAAGAATATTTTGGTATATACAAGGACGATTTTTAGTTTACTACCGCTTGAAAAAAGGGTATTATTAAAGTGTAAAGATTTAAATTTAAACTTCGTTTACTCACGCGTTAAACATTTGACGGGAGAATGGAGATGTTATTATGAAAACTTATCTTCGTCACAGGACTCTCAACGTCATCGACGTCAAGGAGCTTATAGCGCTTGAATATCTCGACTTTGAGGGCAAATATAAGGACTACGTGGAGGCACACAACTTCTACGAGCTTTGCTGTGTGGAGCAGGGAGATGTCGCCCTCGACCTCGACGGTGAAAAGCACGTGCTTACCCCCGGCGGACTGATCATTATTTCCCCCGGATGCCGTCACTCCTATTCTTCAAAGGGCGGCAACCTCAGCCGTGCCTTTGTCGTCTGCTTCGAATGCACCTCGCACACCCTTCGTCTGCTTTCCGGCGTTCCCTTTGTCGCCACCGACGACGAGGCGTATTGCGTAAAGCGGATAATAGACGAATGTAGGTCCACCTTCAGAATGAACGAGAGGGATCAGCTTGAGCTTATTTCCTCACCCGCCTTCGGAGGCCAGCAGGCGATCATTCTTCAGCTTGAATATCTGCTTATCGGTCTTTTGCGCCGCCACCTGTCCGAGAAACGCTCCGACGTCGTATTTTTGAGCAGGGAAAAGTTCTATCCCGACCTCGTCGATATAATCACGGGTTACCTGCGCGACAACGTGCGCCAGCGTATCTCTCTTAAAGACGTTTGCGAGAGATTTAATTACTCGCGCTCCTTTATCTGCAAGATATTCAAGGAGCAAACGGGCGAGTCGCTCATATCTTATTTCAACCGCATCAAGATCGAGGAGGCAAAAAATCTGCTTGCCGATACCGATATGACCGTAATATCAATATCGGAGCTTCTCGGCTTCTCCGAGGCAAAATACTTTGGCGTAACCTTTAAAAAGCAAGAGGGCGTATCTCCGCAGGCATACCGTGCCCAAGCGCGCCTGAATGCAAAAAACAAAGAATAAAAAGGGAGAGGAACAATGATACAGACCGTACTTGGACCGATCAGCGAGGACGCGCTCGGCGTCTGCTCCTCGCACGAGCATATATTCATCGATATGCGCGGTTGCGTTGACGTAACCGGCAACGAGCCCCCCATCTTCCGCGACAAAATAACTATGTCAAATCGCGCCGAGGTCTTTGCCGACCCCTACGCAATACTTGACAACGCGCTCCTTGACGGCATTGACGATGCTGTTTGTGAAATGGAGTACTTCAAGGCGCACGGCGGTAACACCATCGTCGACTGTACCCTTGACGAGATAGGCCGCGACCCCGTCGCGCTTAAACAGGTCTCCGAGCGCTCCGGCGTCAATATCATCGTCGGCTGCGGTCACTACTACCACAAAGCGCATCACCCCTACGTTAAATACGCTACCGTTGCCGAGCTTGCCGACGAGATGCGCCGCGACATCATCGAGGGCATCGGTGACACCGGCATCAAAGCGGGCCTTATCGGTGAGATAGGCACCAGCGCCGTTATGAGCGACGATGAAAAGCGCGTCCTCGCCGCCGCAGGTATCGTTTCTGCCGAAACGGGTAAGGCGATCCACGTCCATACCGACCTCTATACCGAGAACGGCTTTGAGGTTATAGATATACTTACAAGAGAGGGCGCATCCCCCGATAAGATCTGTATCGACCATGTCGACGTCCTTCTTCGCCCCGACTATATCCGCGCGCTTCTCAATAAGGGCGTATACGTCGAGTTTGACAACTTCGGCAAGGAGTTTTACGTAAACCGCGACCGTCGCTTCGCCTATGACCTTGAGCGCGTCCACCTTCTTAAGACCCTCATCGACGAGGGATATGCCGACAGACTCCTCGTATGTAACGACATCTGCCTTAAAACGATGTGGAAAAAGTTTGGCGGCACAGGATACGCACATATCCTTCGCACCGTAAAAGCGATGGCGCTTGACTGCGGCATCACCGAGTCGGTGTATAATTCCATTCTTACCGACAACGTCAAGAATTTCTTAAAGTAATTAAAAATTAAGTTAAAATAAAGGAGAATTTCAGAATGAACTACCCCAAGATTCAGGCAAATGAGTACACCGCGAGAATTGAAGCCTTCAGAGCAAGAATGGCAAAGGCTGACGTTGACCTCGTAGTAGGCTTTTCCAACCTTCTCGAGATCGGTATCGTACGTTACTACTGTGGCTTCGCTCCCGTAAACGAAAGCTCCGCTATCGTCATTCCCGCCGAGGGACAGGTCGTTGTATGCAGCGGTCAGGCGTCCTACGACTACTGCCTCGTTCAGAACGCGCTTCCCAACAGCCGCATCGCTATCCTTCCCGAGATCGGTGAGGTCAGCGGATTTGAATATGACACCGAGGGTCAGCTTGACTTTGAGGAGCTCTTCGCACAGATCAAGAGCGAGCATCCCTACGTAAAGCGCATCGGCTTCATCGGCCGCCTTATCTTCCCCTCGATCATTATGACCAAGCTTAAAAAGGTATTTGCAGGCGTTGAGATCGTTGATATGGACGATGCACACTACGAGCAGAGAATAATCAAGAGCCCTGCCGAGATCGAAATTCTTAAGACCAACTGGCAGATGGCAAGCGATATGTTTGCGGGCGTCGTTCCCAAGATAAAGGTTGGTATGACCGAGCGTCATATCGAGGGTATGTTCGAGGCAGAAATGATGAGCCTCGGTGCAGAGAGCTACGTTCAGTCCTTCGCACCCATGGTAGCTACCGGCCCTAAGAATTCCTACATATCCATGTGCAGAAACACCCTTCGCACCATAAAGGAGAGCGAGATACTTAACCTTGCCGCAGGCGTAAGCTACGAGGGCTATAACGGCATCGTTTGCTCACCCCTCGTTCTCGGTGAGATCCCCCAGAAGATCAAGGACGCCGTTATGTGCGCATACGATGCACTCAATTACGCATCCGATAAGATGAAGGCAGGAACTCCCTGTGACGTAGTTCTTAACGCATACACCGAGTACCTCACCAAGTACGGTTACATCGATTACTGCCCCTACGGCAGCCTTCACAGCACCGGCATGCTCGAGTGCGAGGCTCCTACCTTCACCGTTGCTAACAAGCGCGTGATCGAAGAGAATATGGCTATATGCATCGATGCTTACTTCAAGGGTATGGAGTGGGGCTCGTTCAGAATTGAGGACTGCTACCTCATCACCAAGGACGGCGCAAAGCGCATGACCACCTACAACGATAAGGCAATTCCCGAAATTTTCAAATAAGGAGTAAGTGAAAATGGCAAACGGAAAGAAGAATTGGGTATTCTGTGACGGATACCTTCCCCCTCACGGTGACAACCCCGAGTTTGAGGGCCACGAGGCGCTTATGCTCACCAACCTAAACTCCAAAAAGGCAAATATAGAGCTTGTTTTTCTCTTCGAGGACAGAGATCCCGAGGACGGTATATTCGTAACCCTCGACGGTATGCGTACCACCTGCATCAGACTTGATCACCCCCTCGGTGACAAGGGCTTTAAGCTTGGCGAGTCGGTGCAGTACACCGTTTGGGTAAAGAGCGATGCTCCCATCTGCGCTTGCTTCGGCCGTCTTGACGTTCGTCAGACCAATATGGCTTATTACAGCGTTGAGGGCTACTCATTCTGATAAGGAAAGGCTGAAAAAATGAAAAAGCTTGTTTTGCTCGGTGACTCCATTCGCCTTATCGGCTATGGCGCCCGCCTTGCCGAAATTATGTCCGACGAGTACGAGGTATGGCAGCCGGAGGATAATTGCAGATGGGCGGATTACACCTACCGTATGCTCTCCGACCGCGATGCAGACATCAAGGATGCCGACTTAATCCATTGGAATAACGGACATTGGGATATATGCGACCTCTTCGGCGACGGCTCGTTCACTTCTGTCGAAAATTATGTGAAAGCCATGACCCGTGTCGCAAAAAGACTGCTTAAAATGTCAAAAAAGGTTGTCTTTTCGACCACCACTCCCGTAACGGATAAGCTCTCGTACGAGAATAACGAAAGAATAAAGATCTATAACGCCGCGGTAGTACCGGCACTTGCCGAGCTCGGCGTCGTGATCCACGACCTCTACTCCTTCGTTGAGCCCAAGATCGATACCTACATCAAAACCGAGGACAATATCCACCTTACCGACGAGGGCAGCGAGGCTTGCGCAAATAAGATCGCAGCCTTCCTTCGCACCGTTAAGTGAGAGAGGGGGAAGTCATTGTGATCTGGAATATATTTCTCACCGACAAGAGCGCAACCACGCGCTTTGCCGCTGATGAGTTTTCCCGTCTTATCACCCGTATGGATGCGGGCGCTCGCGTTACCTTTACCGACAAAGCAGAGAAGGGTGCTCTCGAAATAGGACTCTCGTCCTCTCGCCCCGTGCCTAAGGTCGACGATCCCGCACTCGATGATGCTATCGCAATTTCAGTATCCAACGGCTGCGGCTATATCACCGGCTCCAACGAGCGCAGTGTTCTTATCGCAGTCTACAAATTCTTCGAGGCGGCAGGCGTTTCTTACGTCCGCCCCGGCCGCGACGGCGAGCGCGTGCCCAAGCGTGATAGCCTCACCGTCTCGGTTACCCTCATCGAGAAGGCTGCCGCGCGTTATCGCGGCATCTGTCCCGAGGGCTCTGCGGGATATGAGCATATTGCCGACATCGTGGACTTCGCTCCCAAGGTCGGTATGAACATCATCTTCACACAGCTCTGGCGTCCTACGTTTATGCTTGACCGCTGGTACGGTAACGAAAAGAGCCCCGCCCGCGCACCTCATAAATTAACCCCCGAAGCACAGGATGCCCTCATCGCCGAGTACGATGCACAGGCAACCCTGCGCGGCATCGACCATCACCGTATGGGACACGGCTGGATACCCTCAATTCTCGGTGAAAAGACAGGTCATTGGCACGGCATTAGCAGAGAAGGACTCTTAACTGACGAGCACCGCGAGCTTGTTGCCGAAATAGGTGGCAAGCGCGAGCTTTTCAACGGCTCTGCCGTCGATACCAGCTTCTGCTACGGCAACCCCAAGGCGCGCCGCCTCATAGTCGATGAGGCCGTTAAATACGCCGAGGCACACCCAGAGGTAAAAACCCTCCACTTCTGGCTTGCCGACCAGCCGAGCAACCAGTGCGAGTGCCCCCTCTGCCGCGACACTCTCCCCTCTGATTTCTACGTTGATATGTGTAACGAGCTTGACGAGGAGCTTACCGCACGCGGCATCACTACCCGTATAGTTTTCCTTGCATACCTCGAGCTTCTTTGGACTCCCGAGCGCGCAAGGATCAAAAATCCCGACCGATTTATACTCCTCTTCGCCCCCATACGTCGCCCCTACGAGCGCCCTCTCATTGCACAGTCCGAGGGCGATATGCCCCCCTTCCTTCGCAACGTATGGCGCAACCCGTGTGACAATTTCAGCGTTTTAAACAGCCTTAAAAGCTGGCAATCGCAGTTCCCCGGCGAGTGCGTTTTGTTCGATTATCATCTTATGTGGGATATGTACAACGACCTCGGCGGCGAGCAGGTCGCGCGTATGCTCGGTAGGGATATGGTAGACCTTTCCAAAATGGGAATGTCGGGTATGATAAGCTGCCAGGGCATCCGTATCGGTATGACCGGCGCTATCTCTATGCGCCTTATGGCAAACGCCCTCTGGCACGGCACTCTTGACGACGAGGCAGAAACCGCTCGCTTCTACAACGATACCTACGGTGACGGCGGCGAGGCAGTAAGAGCGCTCCTCAAGACTGTTACCGCAGCCCTCGACCCCAATATGCTCCGCGGCAAGACACCTATAACCAAAGCGCACCTTGACGTTTGCAATACTGCAAAATCGGCTATCGCCGCATTCGCTCCCGCTATCGCCGCAGGAATAGCCAATGCCGACTACACCGTCCGCATCAGCTATCTCTACCTTGCAGAGCAGCTTCGCCTTGCCGATAGCCTCATCGACTTCCTCATCACCTCAATCGAAAAGGACGACGCCAAGGGTCGCCGCGTATGGCAGTCCTGCCTCACTCTCTTTGGCGAGATCGAGGCGCTCTACCCCCGCGCCCTCGATGCCTTCGAGCTTTCGCTCGTCTGGCACCGCCACGTGCTTCCCGTTCTTTTCCCAACCTGGAAGATCAACTACGACTCCGGAGAGTTGACAATGTAATAGTTACTACTTACTAAGGCTCCCTTGTGTAAAGGGAGCTCCGCCGTAGGCGGTGAGGGATTGTTTCTTGCAAAGACACGCTTTCGCAACCCCTTTATAGATTGACAAGCCACCGCCCTACGAATTTGATGTGTTCTACTTATTCAGCAGTGATTTTCGACAAAAAGGACGAGGTTTTTAACTCCTCGTCCTTTTTATGTATGTAGGCGGTTTGTGTCTAAAATGCACAAAAAACCGTTAAATTGCCGGACAAAAAATTTTCTCATCACATTTTGTGATAAAACCAAACGTCGCAATACAAAATATGCTATCATTATTTTACCAAATAAAAAACAGTTAGGAGAATTTGTAATGAACAGCATACTTGAGGAAATGTGGTACGGCAATATTTATCCGAACGCCGAACCCAAGCAAAATACCAAAGAGGTGAGGGAGCTTATGGGGTATATTGCAGATCACCACGATAATCTGTACAAAACTCTTGATGAAAAGCAAAAGGAAATACTTGAAAAGCTTGATGATTGCAGTGCTGAACTAGCCGATATGAGCGAGCGAGAAATATTTACTTATGCCTTCCGTCTTGGAGCACGAATTGCAATCGAGGTTATGAGTTTTGATGTCGACTGACATAAAATGTCACGTAGTGGCGATTAGTAAACCACCATCGGCTATAAAAAATTCAGAGGATCACAAACTGATCCCCTGAATTTTTTATATTTTCAATTATCCCCTCGAAAATCCGTAGGTGTTTACCACGCCGTCAACATTTCTGTCTTCCTTGCTAAAGGGGCACTCGTGCGGAGGCACGCAGTAATAACCGTCAAGGTCGTTAGCGTCGAATAGCGAGCGCACGGGAACGCCGTTGCACTCGCTTACCGCCGAGTAAATTGATGCGAGACCTACCACGTTTCCGCCGTAGTACTTAACTGCATCCATCGCAACACTCGTCGTTCTACCGGTCG